>JAYUVX010000127.1:0-17879 GCA_043753855.1 Myxococcales bacterium
TCGAAACGGACGTAGTGGCTGATCGTGGACGTGGTCCGCGAGAACGCGAGGAAGCGCAGCTCGGAGACGGTGATGCCCATCGCCTGTGCGATCTGTATCGGGGTCTCGAGCTTCGGCAGCCCGAACCGCACGAGCTTCGCCTCGTCAGACGCGGTGTGCCGGAGTCCGCCCGAGACGCCGCGCCCCAGGTAGACGATCTCGCGCGTGGTCTTGTCCTTCCACGCAGCGGTGCGTGCCACTCGCTCGCGCTCGCGTCGCTCCTTGGTCTCCTTCTGCTTCGCCTTCGAGGCGTCGAGCCGCTGCTCGCGCAGGGCCTTCTTGAGCGCCTCGAGGTTGTGCAGACGCGACTGCTCGGTGCGCATCGCCGCGAGCTGGCGCTCGAGCTCGGCGCGCTCGTGGATCTCCTCCGCGGGATCGTTCGCGATCAGGCCGCGGGCCGGCCAGAATCCGAGCCGGATCATCTCCTCGAGGACGACGGAGTCCTTCGAGGAAGCTCGAATCCGGTCGTAGAGATCTTGTCGCTTGTTGGACATCGCAGGAAAAAAAAATCACGCGCGGAGTGTCAGAAGGACCTTCGAACACTCTCAGGACTGGCTCGCTCAACTCCAGCGCCGGCCCCTCTAGTGGGGGCGTAGAATGCTCCGGATTGACCCCGGTATCCCCTACTAGAGGGTGCCGGCGCACAGTCAAGAGCGGGCCAGTGATGCATGACAGGCCAGGTTGCATGGGCGGCGATCCACCGTCCAGGTTGCAAGATGTTTCCTGCCGACAACTCCGCGCGTGAAAAAAATCCTTTCGTGGTCACGAGAACACTACCGGTCGCCGACGGGCATCGTGCATGCGCAAGGCGAGCATGTGCTCGCACGGGCCCTTGAAGAGTTTGTTCTGCTGGAAGAAGTTGCACTCGCAGGTGGCGCGGGTGATCCGCGCATCCGCATCGATCGTGAGTGACGCGCGATACGTCTGGCTCCGGTCCTTCACGCTGCCCGAAAGCTCTACACCACCGCCCTCGCTCGCGCGCGCTGTGGACTGCACGGAATTCGCGGTGAGCAGTCGGGTCGCCGATTCTTCGCGCTCGTTCGAGAACCGCAGCGTGCCCATCGGCAACGGCTCGCGCGAGAGCTCGCGCACCCGGTACACACCCTTCGCGAGATCGTACATCGCGCGCCCGGCCTGGGTCCACGCGCCTAGCGCGCCGAGGATCGCCGAGCGCGAGAGGCCGAGACGCTTCGCCAGCCCATCGGGCGTGTCCAGCCAGTTCTCCTTGAGGCCCGTGAACACGCGCTGCTTCGTGTAGTCATCGACCTCGGCGCGCGGCGCGAGGAGATCGAAGTTGCCGGCGGTCGACCAGTCGTTCGCCGTCCAGCCCGAGAGGCCGAGCGTGAACGACATGTCACCGAGGTCGGCGACGTAGAACGAGGGCAGGCCCTGACCGAGCAAGTGCACGGTGAACTTGTTCGCGATCGGGATCAGCCGCTCGAGGATGTGCAGGCGACGACGCCCCCAGACCCGGATCTCCTCGGCGGTGGTGCCGTGATACTCGGTGCGACGGCACACGACCTCGATGCCCCACGGATCGAACACGACGCGCACCGGCTTGCCGGGCGTGAGGATGAACCGCATCGAGCGCGGTCCCTTCTTCTCCTTGTGGCGACGCAGGACGAAGCACAGGTTGTGAACGTCCATCGGATGAAGGTCGAACGTCCGCGCGGGCAGGCCCATCGCGCTGTTCACCTGGAGAAAGCCGCGGACCCAGGAGTCGGGCAGGTCGATCTTGACCTCCTTGTAGTCCTCCTCGCCCTGCGTGCGAACATCGAAGCCGGATGGATCGACCTGGAACTTGGTCGTCTTGTAGCTGCGGATCTTCTGGAACTCGTCGTAGAGCGCGGACGAGTAGTCGATGTTCGTGGTGCCGCAGGCGAGCTCGCCGATGTTCCTGAACACCTCGTAGCTCGTGCCGAGCCGGCCGTACGAGGACTCGTCCTGGCTGAAGCACTCGAAGAACACTTCGTCGGGGTGCACGGTGATCACCGGATCGAGGACGAACCAGGTGTCGCGATCCTTCTGGTACAGGTAGTCGAAGTAGGCCTGCTTCGCCTTGTCGAACGGGGCTCGGCGCTCCGCCGACCGGCGATACGACGCCTGGAGCTTCGCCTGCATCTCGCGGATCTGCGTCGCGACACCAGCGCGCTGCGCGGCGACCTGATCCCAGTCGATCGCCTCCTGCTTCGCAGCCCACTCCTTGTACGCGGACTTGTCCTTCGGCTTGAACCGAAGATCCGAGACCACCACATCGTGGAGCGCGCTGATCGCCTCGCGGAACGCGATGCCCTTGCGGAGCTCGCCGGAGAAGTACGTGGGCTCGCGCTTGGTGTCGGGCGAGAACGAAAGATCGGTGCCATCGGGCCGGTTGGCCACGGTCGAGCTCCCCTTGAACGCGTACTGGAACTCCATCACGGCTCTCCTGCAGCGCGGGCCGGGGCCACGACGCGCAGCGGCTTGATCCGCACGGGCAGCGCTACCTCGGGACGCGCCCGGTGGATCGACATCATCACCTCGAGCGCCGACGCTCGATACTCGATCGAGATCGTGGCGGCGAGCCGGAACAGCAACGGAATGACCACGTTCGCCGACGCGGCATCGCGCGAGCCCTCGACCTTGAGGAACTCGAGCACGCGGTGCTTCGCGATCCGCCCCTGGTTGACGCGAGAGAGCACGCTCGTGAAGTACGGCATCAGCGCCTCGAGCTTGTCCGGCTTACCGGCGGCGAACCGCTCGAGGTAGTTGGTCGCGAACATCTGCACGGCGCGCGTCGGGTGCTCCGAGAGCTTCTGCAGCAGCACCGGGCCATCGGCCTCGTCGAAGTGCTTCTGCAGCATCTCGCGCGCGAACGCCTGGACGTCGTCGCGCACGCTATCGATCACACTGATCAGCACCTCGCCGGTGAAGTGGGTGCGATCGAACTTCGAGTCGCGGAAGAAGTCGTAGGCCCAATGGCGCGAGTCCTCCCACTTTGCGTCGAGGATCCGCACCGCCGCGGCCATGTTCGCCTGGATGCGCGGGAGGTCGTGCTCGTAGATCGACCACGCGGCCTGGCGCACGCTGAGGATCTCGTGGCTCGCGAGCTTGATGATCTGCTCGAGCTCGAGCGAGCCCGGCTTGACGTTGGACGAGAGCAGAAGCCCGCCGAGCTCCTGCGCGTGCGGCGAGCCCGAGGACAGCAGGCGCCACACCGTGTCCTGGTCGATCTTGGAGTGCCCCGCGGTCAGATCGTCCTTGAGCAGGCGCAGCACGTGGCTCGGCACGTCCTCCGCGAGCTTGCGGCGCAACAGGCTCTCGATCAGGCCAGCGACGATCTTGTCGCGCGCATCGGGATAGCCCGCGGCGACGCGCGCGATCAGCGGACGAGAGGCGTTGCGCACGTCGGAATTCGCGTCCGTGGCGAGCCGAACGAGCAGCTGGTCCATCGAGGCGATCGCCGCCTCCGGCAGCTCGCCGAGCAGGCGCATGCCGACCGCGCGCACGTTCTCGTGCGGCGAGTGGAGCACCGCGAGGATCAGGTCGGCCGGGATGAGACCCGAGCGCGAATCGTGGCGGAGCAGCAGCTCTGCACCGAGCTCCTGCACGCCCGACAGCGGGTGGTTGAGCAGATCGCGGATCACCGTCACGCTGACCGTGGCGAGGTGCGAGGCCAGCGTGGTCGACATCGTCTGCACCGCGTCCAGCGCGAGCTCGTTCTCGGTCTCGGGGAGTGCGAGCAGAGCGGCGACGAGGCGGCCGATCAGGATCTGCCCGACCTGCGGCGGCAGCGTCGACGAGCGCAGCAGCCGGCGACCGAACGCGCGCGTATCGGCAGCGCGGCCCATGACGAGCGCCGCGAGCAACGCGCTGTCCGCGAGTGCGAGGGCGCGCTGCTCGTCGATCCACGTGAACGCCTGCGCCCGGCCGGGCTGGTGTGCAGACGCTGCGAGCGCGGCGAGCAGTTGCATGTTCGGGCGCGCGGCGTCATAGCGCTGCTTCGCGACCACGAAGCCGACGCGCGCGGTCGCGTCGTACGGGCGGGATAGCAGCAGCAGCACATCATCGAGCTCCAGCTCGGCGAGGAACTCCGGGCACGCGAGCAGCGCCTTGCCGGCGAACTCGTGGACCGGCGTGCACGCGCTCTCCGCGCACAGCTGCATGAGGGCCGCGGGATGACGCTCCCAGAGCCCGGGGAACGCTTCCTCTCGCTCGGGTGGGGCGGTCGCACCGGGGCGATGCGGCAACTTCATCCGCCACGCCCTGCCGTTGCGCTTGAGCTCGTAGCGCTGGCTGTTGCCGTAGAGGATGTGATTGAACGCGTGATACGGCGCGAACCTGTCCCAGTAGACCGGCCGACCGCGCGAGCCGGGGGTCTCCCGCGGCTCCACCGCGTCGGCGTCCGTGAACGGCAGGAGCACGCCGGCCGCGAGCTTCGCGTAGTCAGGATCGCCCGCCTGGCCGAGCCGCCGGAGCACGCGCCAGACCCGGCGGCGCAGATATCCGCGGGTCGCCGAACCGTACGCTTCCTGGCTCCGGCGATAGCCGCGCTGATAGTTCGCCGCGGTGGTCTCCACGCGGTACCCGAACATCCCGAACACGCGCGCATCCCGGCGCAGCTCGGCCGCCTTGAAGATGTAGCGGAGCTGCTGGAATAGCGGCGCGCGGAGCGGGGACTTCTTGATCGCGTCGAGGAACGCGGGGCGCGTCGTCGGCGAATCGATGAGGTAGAGCTCGTGAAGCACGGCGGCGTGCTGGTGCAGCGGGAATCCATCGAGGGCCGTCGCGAACGCATCTGCGTCGCCCGTGCTCGCTGCGGTCTTCAGCGGTGCGGGCAGCGCGTCGATGTGGTGCGCCTTGAACTCGTCGTTGGACGTGGCGTCGCTGAGCAGCAGCAGCGACTCGGCCGCGATCCGCTTCACGTGCGCCAGCGTGCGGCGATCACCGAACAGCGCGGCGAGGGGGCGCAGGCTCGCCTCGCCACCGCAGCGGCCGAGCGCCCAGGCGATGCAGTAGTCGCGCATCCCGTTCCCGCCGCCCTCGACCTCCGTCGACGTCGCCGTGCCGATCAGCGCGATCAGGAGCGGCTCGGCCTCGCGGATCCCGAGCTCACCGGCGCGCCAGATCGCGCGCTCGAGCGGCCAGGTCGACGCCGAAGTCGTGCCGCGGAACCACCGCCGATCCGAGCCGCTCGCCGAGAGCCGCTCCAGGATCTTCTGCGCACGCGGGTCGCGGCTGACGGGCACTGTTCCCGGCGCCGGCGGAGGTGCCGCAGCGCGCGCGGTGGCCGTGGGAGGTGGCGCTGCTGCCGGGCGAGCGGTGCTCGCATCGACGTAGCCCGAATCGACCTTCGAGCGAACGAGCTTGTCGAACACGCGGTCGGCCTCGTCGCGCTTCACGGGCGCGACGGTCTTGGAGCCATCCTTCAGCGAGCCGCCGAGCTTGCCGTAGCGGAAGTTGACGACGAACTGATTCGCCCCCACCTCGCACAGATCGATCTCGTAGACCTTGTCGCTGCGACCTTCGTGGAAGACCAGCTTCGTTTGCTTGACGAGCTTCATCCGCCGGCGAGCTTCCTGATCGCTCCGTGGACGCGATAGAAGCCGCCGGATGCGCTCTCGCGTAGCTCGTCGACGACGTACTTCGCGCCGAGCTCACGCAGCTCCTTGGGGAACTGCACGTTCCAGTTCTTGTGGTAACCGGCGGAGACCGGTCGGACGCGCGGCTTCGAGCCTTCCTGGTAACACTCGACGATCACACCCGTGCCCGCGCTACGCGTGGTCTCGACCTCGGCGCTCGGCTCCGCTGCCTTGCCTTTCGGCGCCGTGATCGACTTCGCCTCGGGGACCGTGCCCGCCTTCGCCGCCTCGATCGCGGCCTCGCTCGCGTCGATCGCTGCGAAGCTGCCATCGGTGGTCACGATGTAGAGGCGGCCCTTGAAGAACTGCATCGAGTACGCCGAGCCACACCCCGTGTTGAGCTTCCATAGGCGCTCGCCCGCCTCGGTGAAGCAGTACACCGACGACGAGTTGTCGCCGGCGAACACGTACTTGCCGTCCTCGGCGGCCGCGCACGAGAACACCGTGCCATCGCACGCATACGTCTTCGGATCGGTACCGCGCTTGGTGAACCGCTGGACCTTGTTCTGCGAGGTGGCGCCGAACACCATCGATTCTTCCTGCCAGCCGAACAGCACCGAGCCGTCGGTCTTCTGGTGCCACAGCTTCTTGCCGTCCTCCCAGTCGTACATCGTGATGCCGTCGGAGTGGCCGTGATACACGCCGAGCTCGTCGCAACGCACCATCCAGCCCGCGCTGCCGCTCGACTTCTTCTTCCACTGCGACTCGTCCTCGTGGTTAAACACGGCGACGTTGCCTGCTTCGTCGGAGACTCCGAGCACGCCGTCCTTGATGTCGAGCCAGAAGATGTCGATGTCCTCCGCGATCTCGTAAGCGACGCGCGGAACCTTGCCCCCGAGGTCGTAGACCTTGCCGTTGTCACAGCCGGCGTACAGCCACTCGTCGTCGGCGACGATGCACTTGACGCCGTCGGGCAGCTTGAACTGATCGAGCACCCGGCCGTCGTGGTCGAGCGAGTAGATCGCGCCGGACTCGTTGCCCATCCAGCAGCGCGCCTCGTCGATGAAGATGCCGAACGCGCGGCTGCTCGCCGGCGTGAAGCGCCAGATCACCGGCGCCTTCGTGACGTTGTTTGCTGCCGGCTGCGACGTGCCCTCGCGGCGCGTGACCGTGCGCTTCTGGCGCTCGCCGATCACCGCCTCCGCGTACCCCTTCTTGCGCTTCTCGGCGAGCTTCTTGTTCGCTTCCGCCGTGGCCGCAGCTAGATTCGCGAACGGCTTCACCTGCGTCTGGCCCTTGTCGCCGATCCTGCCGAAGCGGATCATCAGCGTCGTTCCGCTGACCACCACCTCGTAAAACTTGTGCGAACCAGCATCGCCTTCGGACAGCTCGAGATAGGTCCGTTCATCCCCCATGGCCAGCGAGGCTAACCGCTGTCACGGGACGAACTCTACGTACCCATCGCGGATCTTTTCGGAAATAAGCTCGTCCGCGTCGCGCCAAGCCGCCGCGGGATGGGGGCTCCGCCGGGTGGTGGATTCGGTGCCGGAACGAACGATCACCGCCCGACCATCGAGCTCGATCGACCAGGTCTCGTCGCCGCGCGTGAAAGTTCGCCGATTCCCCTGCGCCGGCGCTGGGGCTGCTACCGGTGGCGGTGCGGGTGCGGCTGCGCGACGGGCGGGAGTGGGAGCGTCGGCCGGAGGCCACGCCACGTCGTCGCGAACACCGACGTACGACGGGAACCGCGGCACGCCATCGTTGCTCAGCTCCTGGTAGCGAAACGTGACGATGGTGCCCACCGGTGGCGGGTTGTTGCGTTCCGCATCCGAGAGACCAGTGCCGACATTGAACACGATGCCGTTCGGCAGCTCGCACTGCAGTGACCCGAGGCGCCCACCGTGTCTGCCCGCGCCGCGGACGTGCGCGATCACGCGCGCCTCGGCGTCGTGGAACGTCTTCACTTTGCGCAGCGACCACGAGCGCCCGACCTCGTACCTCGAGCCGGGCTGCCGCATCATCAGCCCTTCGCCGCCGAGCGCCTCGACGCGCGCGAGCTCCGCGCGAAGGTGATCGAGCCCGGTGCAGCGTTCGTGCTCGTGCCACCGGGCGTGCGGCGATGCGACCGATTCGAGCAGCTGCCGCGCGTGCTCGATGCGCGCCTCGAACGGACCGTCGTGCCCCGGCGCATCGAACACCACGTACGTGAGCTCCCGCCAGTCGTCGCTCTTGTCCTGGCGACGCGCGATGCTCACGCCTCGCTGGAACTTCTTGCGCCCGCACCACAGCTCTCCATCGAGGATCACATCGCTCGGCAGGCCGGCGATGAACCAGTCAGGCGCGTGAAACTGGTTTCCGAGCCGCGACACAAACCGGGTGCCGTCCCAGTACGCGCGCACGCCATCGAGCTTCTCGCTCATCCACCAGCCGGTCAGATCCACGATGTGGTCCCAAGGATGCGCGAGCAGGATCGGAGGCGCTGTTCCCGGTGCGGAGGTCGCCGCCGGACCCGCTGCCCCCGCGGATCGCGCCGCGCGCGGGGCCTTCGCCGGTGTTCCGGCGGTTCCGACGCGCGCCGTCTCGACCGCATCACCGCGGAGCGTGCGGAGGTGCTTGCACGATCGGCGTTCGATCGCCGCTGACTGGTTGCGCCACGCCGGGCACGAGCACGAGTACACGCCGCCCACGTTGCGGAGCGTGTAGGGCTGCGCGCCCGAGCCCTGCATCGTCGTCGATTCGCCGTCGGCGAGATCGCCGGGCGCCGCGGAGACCGGCGCATCGTCGTCGTCGGTGTTCTCCTTGTCCTCGTCCTCGTCAGCCTCGTCCTCGGATGGCCGGATCGCCCGCTGCGCGTCAACCGCGGCGACGGGCGTACGCTTCCACCACGGCGTCTCTTTGGTCACCCCCGCACGTTAGCGCACCGGTTCACTCGGCGGGCGGTGACGCATTCGTGATGGCCCTCAGGCGTCCCTTGCGAGACGGTCGCACCGAGCTCGACGGCGAACAGGGTATCTTCGAGCACATCCTTGACCCCGCTGGTTCTGTGACTCATCAACGTTTTATCGGCGGTGGGGTCATCACCGGGTTCCTCAATCGAAAGGTGCGCTGATGCAGCACATGAAGCTGGAGATTCCAGCGGGCTTCATCCTGCGGCACTTCGAACTCCAACCCTTGTGAATCGTCCGTTATGAACCCTGGTGCGCCGATGTGCACTAAGTGCCACGACGATGCGTCGAACAACGACTACGTGTTCACGCACAGCTTCGCGAATGCCGATGCAAGGCCCCGACCTCGCTTCGCGCGAGGCGAACGAACGCCGGATGATCGCGAAGTGGAAGGGATACTTGGACGCAGCGGAGGAGCGGTACCGCGGCGAGCGGTAAACCTTGTCGCGGATTCCCGCCATCGGGGTCCGCACCGTGACCGAGCAAGCACTCCGCAATCCCGACGGAGCGCGCACCGATCGCCCCCATCGCCCCCATCGCCCCCTGTAGCGGCGACCGTTCGAGGCGCCAGATTCGTCCGGGCCAGCGGTTGCAGTCGAGCGGGGCGCCGACAGAACGAACGAATACAGGTCGATGTCGGATTCATGCGACGCCGGCCAGTGAGCTGCGTCCGGACCTGGTGATGGACTCGCCGTATCGCACGAGCGCCAAGCCGTACGTCGAACCCAAGCCCGACGGGCTCGAGGTCATGCGTCGCGAGCGCGCGCAGCGACACGGGCGGATCGGCGCCGTGTTGCTGTTCCCCGTCGCCATCGCGGTCTGATCATCTGCCCGTTTGTGGCCGCGACCAACATCGTCGGCTTCCAGGATGGCGTCCCGTTCGGGATGCGGCAGCCGTTCGTGCTTGCCGGCCTCGTGCTCGCAGTCGCCCTCATCTGCTACGCCGGCTGGCATCACCTGCCGCGTGCGCTCGTCGTCCTCATGGTGCTCGGTTCGCTCGTCGTCTCCGGGGCGTGGGTGCGTCGCGATGTGCGGGCCACACGTGAGCGGCGCGCGGCACTGGCGTTCAGCTGGTGTCAGACCAACAACACGCCCGACGCCGAGTTGCCGGCGTGCATCACGCGCACCACGCGCTGCCTCGCCGCGGACGAGCATTCGTTCTGCGACCCGAGCGTGTTCCTCATCCGACTCGGCAATCCCTGCGACCGGATCGACGACGAGTAGACGCGCACGAACGGCGAGGTCACCTGCCGTCAGATAGCTACGGCGCGCTGCGCCACCTTGCGATGGCGACGGGCGCGGAACCAGAGCACCCAGAGCACAGGCGTCACGAGCGCGATCAACAGTCCGAAGATGCCGCCGACCTTGCCGCCGCTGTGCGTTGCATCGAGGTAGTGCTCGAACGTCCGCATCTCGATCTGCGGCTGGGTGCGGACTCCCTCGCGATACCATTGCAGCCGATCGGTGATCTCGTAGAGTTGACCGCTGACGACGGTGGCAACGATCGCGCCGGCCTCGAACTTCACGGGCAAGAGCTTCTTACCGAGATGGCACATCGCGATCTGCGCGGTGGTCTCGCCGTATCGATCGGTCACTTCCAGGAGCGGGGGATCGACCGCGTCGCAGGTCACGCTCACCGGCCGATTCATCGGCGGATGCTCCGAGCTCAGCTCCACCGCCGTGACCGGCAGCGCCGAGCGGAGGGACATCGCGAACCCGACCGCGCCGGCGCACGCCACCATCGTCAGAAATACCAGGCCGACGCCTTGGAGCCGGCTGCGCCGCCGCTGCCTGCGCAACGCGACGGCAGCATCCTCCGCATGGCGCGCAGCGACCGGTGCGACTTCGGCGGTACGTTGCTCCACCAGCCGCGCGAGCCCTGCCCCGGTGGCCACCTCCGGCCCTGTGGCGAGGCTCGCACGATACGGACCGTCCGTGGTCTGCGGCGCTTCGTGGCGGCCTGCGAGGATCCGATCCGCATCCGCGCCGTCGCTCGCACCGGCGCGCCCGCGCTCGATCGCAGACAGCCGCAACAGGCCATACGCCAGCACCGCCTCGGCGGCATCGGTGGTGCCGTGGGCGGCGACCTCGTTCGGGCTCCGCGATGGCGAGCGCTCGTCCCAGCGGCGGTCGAGGTCGCGCTTCGCGATCATGCGCTGTGATGGCAGCATCCGGCTCGGCTCGCACCGCGTGCCGAACGCGACGAGGTTGAAGTCACTGCGGCGGATCGCGTCCGCTCCGCGCAGACGACGCCAGCTCCAGCTCCAGCGCGTGAGCGCGGCGGCGATGACCATCGCGATCAGCGCGGCATGCTCGCCCTAGACCCCGGCGATCAGCGAGCCGACCGCGATCAGCGGACCACACCCGCGCAGATAGGCGGCGACCACGCTCCGCGCATGTAGCTTGATGCCGTGCGCGTTGGTACCGTTCGCGCGCGGCCCGGTGACCCATGTCGAGCCGGTCGGTACGAGCGGCGCGAACCCGATGTGAAAGAACCGGGTTTGCGCGTACTCCCCGGCATGCGCATCCACCCGCCCGTAGTCCCTGAGCCCGTAGATGATGACTGCCACGACCTCGGGCGTAACACGGACCGCGGCCGCTTGCCGTTTCGATCGTGCGACGAGCTGTTTGGCCGCCGCCACGACCGCGGCCGGGGTCACGGCTCTCGAGCGCCCTGTTTCGGCCCGGCCTGGTCTGGGGCGCTGTGCATGCGACGCCAGCGCTGAGAGTCATCGTCCATTGCATGATCTCGGCCTCCGATACCGCGATGACAGCGCACGCGCGCAACAAGGGGCGAGGTGCGGCACACGTACCCCGTGATATGTTCACCCGATGGTCGACGTCGCGCGCGAACGAGCAACGTACGCCGACTACGTCGCGTTCACGGAGACGGCCGAGCTCAAGCACGAGTACATCGACGGCGAGATCGTGGCGATGTCCGGAGGAACGATCGTGCATGGCAGATGGATCGGCCAGCTAACCGGCTTGGTACGGGATGCGCTGAAGGGACGGCCCTGCATCGTCTTGCCGGCTGAGGTACGTGTCAGGATCCGTGCTGCCGATCGCGCGACGTATCCAGATCTGTTCGTCGTGTGTGATGGTGTAGAGCCGAATCCCGATGACGATCACTCCGTCGTTAACCCGACCGTGATCGTCGAGGTCCTGTCGAGCTCGACGGCGGACTCGGATCGCGGAGACAAGTTCGCGGCGTATCGACGGCTTCGCTCTCTGCGCGAGTGCGTCCTCGTCTCGCAGAGGGAGCGGCGTATCGACGTGTACCGCCGCGACCAGCGCCGCTGGCACCTCGACGAGTACGGCGCCGGCGAGTCCCTCCAGCTCGAGTCGATCTCCATCGAGCTGGTCGTCGACGAAGTCTATGCCGACGCACTTGGCCCGATCGTCATCACGAGCTGATAGAGGGGCCGACGTTCAGCCAGTGGTACATCCCTACAAGCCGATGCAGGTGGCGCTCGACTGGCTGATCAAGAGACCGTGGTGGGTGCTCGCACTGGGGCTCGCTCTAGAGACGATCATCTTCGTCGCGGGGCAAGGCGACTTCGTTGCCTCCGATCCGCTGTGGTACGCCGACCTCGCCCACCGGATCTCGATCAACCCAGCGGATGTGTTCGGGACGCCGAGCAATCACCCGTTCGAGATGCGGGTCGGGCTGACGCTGCCGCTCGCACTGCTCTACAAGGTGTTCGGCGTATCGGTGCTGATCTCCGATCTGCCGGGCCTGCTCGCGGCGCTCGGGGTGTTGCTCGTCGGGTATTCGGCGGCCGCGACGCCTCGCGCAAAGGTCCTCGCCGTTGCGTTCGGTGTCACGAGCGTTGCGCTCGTTCGCTACTCGAGCATGCTCAATATCGATCTCCCGTGCGCGGCCCTGATGGCGTGCTCGGTCCTCTGGTTGTCACGGAGCGACCGAGAGCGAGGAACATGGTGGGTCACCGGCGCGGTCGTGATGTGGTTCGCGGCATTTCTCGTGAAGGAATCGGCCGTGTGGCTCGCCCCGGTGTGGGTTTATGCCGTCGTGCGGGACATCCGAGCGAACGGCTGGCGCCAAGCACTTCGGATCTACGCGCCGGGTGCGTTCGTCGGAGCCGGACTCGCGGTGGGTTATCTCGCCGTCTGTGCGGCCGTCTGGGGAGACGCGTTCGCACGGTTTCGTGGCATCAACCAGCTCGTCGACGACCACGACTGGACGCTGCGTGGTCAACCCGCGATCGCGTGGCTCCAGCGGTTGACGTGGGGGCCCGCGGTGCTGCTGATGAGGCTGTTCGGCGCGACGCTCGTCCCCGTGATCGCCTTACCTCGGCTGGTCGCAGGGCGCGACCGGATCTGGGTGGTCTCGACGGCCACGATCGTGCTGCTGTTCTGGTTCGGGTCGAGCAGCTTGGCTGCGTACGCGCCGCTGCCCCTCTCTCCGCGCATGATTCTTCCTGCGCTGCCGGGCATGATCGTGCTTGCTGCACTTGCGACCGACCGCGCCTTCGATCGAATAACCACCACGCGATGGCGCCGGATCATCGGGATCGGTCTGGCCGGCGCGCTCGTCATTCCCGCCGCGATCTCGATCACTTCGTTCCTAGCGCGGTCTCGGCCGCAGACAACGGCCTACGCCGCACTGGACGCCGAGGTCAAGAACGCGGGCCGGCAGGTCGTACTCGTCTGCGACGACGGCCGCTGCAAGGCGATCAGCGAATTCTACTTCGGGCTCGATCTGCCGCCGAATTTGACGATCATCACGACCGACGCCGTGGAAACCACGCCGCGACCTGCGGACGCCATCGTGCGGGTCATGGTCTACATCCCTCGCGGAGCCCACCCGCGCGAGCTCGAGCAATCCAACGCACTCGTGAAGCGATTCGTGGGTCTCGGATTCCCGGTGATGATGCAGCACCCCGATCTATGGGTGTTCGACGCGGGAGACGGTGCGCGGCTGTGGCTGCCGCCGGGCTCACCGCGGTGAGGGCTTCGCGTCGGCGGATTCGTGCGGCCCTAACCAGTCCTCGACAACCACGCCATCCTTGACGGTGATCTTGCGATAGCTCGTGACGCTGCCAACTCCATCGGGGAGCTCGTCGTAGCTCATCTTCTTCATCACCCCGGCCATGCAATTGACCACCTCCGGATCACCGACCGTCGTGTAGTCGGAGCTGCCCGACTCGGTGACGATCTTGCCGTTCTTGCGCGACACCACGAAGGGGAACGCCACCGCGCCATCGAGCTTGGCCGCACCCTTGCCGGCTTTGTCCAGGCACTCGACGATCTGCTGCTCCGTCGCGACGACCTGGGTCTTGAGCCACCCGCGCGTCTGCATGCGCTGCACCTCGGCCGGATCCGGTGGCGTCGCGGATGGAGATGCACTGGGCGGGGCCTCACTCGCACTCGGCGAGGTCGGCGGGCGTCGCACGGGAACGCCGATCGGAGCGACCCGCGCGTCGCGCGCACCGGCGGTGGCAATCTCGGCCGGCGCACTCTTGACGGGCGCAGGTGAGGTATCGCGCTTCGACGTCTTCGCCTCGGTCTCGTCCGGGCTGACCTCGCGCGTCATTTGCCAGAGGAAGAAGCCCGCGGCAATCAGCGCGATCGAGGCGAGGATGATGGCGAGGCGTCGCAAGACCCCTCGTTTCTGCCACCGTCCGGCTAACTCCGCAAGCGTGCTGTCCGGTAGCGGCGGAGCGCGAGCGGCCCATGGTGGTCGTGATCACCATCCAGTGCGAGTACCGGTAATCGTCGCTGTGAGGATTGTCGCCTCCATCGCGATGCCAGACACGATGATCGCGAGCACATCATGCTGCGGCCAACGTGGTGTCGCGCAGCGCGCCTTGCACGCCGGCGACCATGGCCGGGTCGGAGCTTTCAGTCTGGGTTCGTTCGCATGTTCAGGTATCTCGTTTTCGTGGCTGCGCTGTCGCGCGGCCTGCGGTTCGGTGTCGAACGACGCCAGGACGGATGCGGCCATCGAGCAATCAGACGCGCGGAACATCGATAGCGGCGGTGCGGATGCGTCGACGTGCGCGATGACGCCAGCGAACTTGAACGCGCGCTGGCGCGGCGACAGCAACACGAACGACGACAGCGGTAACGCGTACAACGGCACCGCAGTCGGCAACAACCTCAGCTACACACAAGGCAAGCATGGCATGGCGTTCTTGTTCGACGGGACCACGAACGAGGTCAAGGTCGACGACGGTGACGCGCTGTGGCCGGCGCCATCGTTCTCGGTCGAAGCGTGGGTGAAGACGCCGACCAGCGCACCTGCTCAGCTGGTGATGAAGTACCAGTGTGCGGGGGCCTGCCCTGCGTACAAGGCCTACGCTTACTATTCGCTTCGCATCGCATCGCGCTAGGTGGCAATCCGGTGTGGGAGCTGCGGGCCGACGGGACGGATACTGGCAGCACGATCACCGATACGGCGCATAACATCGGCGACGGCAAATGGCACCACTTGGTCGCCGTGCGCGACGTTCCTGGCGCGCAGATGCTGCTGTATCTCGATGGCGCGGTCGCCGGTGCGCTGGCTTTGCCTGCGGCCAACCTGGGCCCGATGACAAACACGGACGGCGAAACCGACTTCGTCACGCTCGACGCTGGCACGGTTGGGGGCACGTCAACGATGTCGAGTCCGCTTGCGGGTGCGCTCGATGAAGTAGCCATCTACAAGAGCGCGCTCACGCCGGCGCAGGTGGCCGCGATCTACGTCGCACCCGACGGAGAGTGCCATTGACCGTTGGGGCATGCCGTTCTACGTGTCGACATCGATCCAGCCGCCTCCACGAGGGAGGCGACGAGTCTAGCTGGGGCGTGACGCGAGCCAGCTCACCGGAATGTGCAGCTCGTGCACGTCGCGACGATGGGCACCGTTGCCGCGCACGATCGACGCGTGGCCGAGCTTCGGGAGATCCCACGAGACCTGGACGCGGTCGTGGTGGCCGATGCCGGTGCGTGCGCACATGTCGAGCCAGCGCCAGCACCACTCCTCGCACAGGTTCGCCGTCGAGATCTGACCATCGTGGTGGGGCGCGCTCATGCGGAACCGCATGGTGTCCTTCTGGCGGGAGCACTCGAGGTGCAGCGGCCAGCTGGTGGCGAGCTCGCGCCAGTTGCCGTCATCGGGCGGTGCGATCGGCACGTCGGTCGCCACACCGAGCAGACGATGCACGGTGGCGAGCGCGGGCTCGTCGCGGCGGAGGGCCAGCTCCATCACGGCGTCGCGCGCATCGAGGCGAGGGCCCGGGCGCGTGAAGGCGATCGTCGCGATCACGCCCTGGCCCGCGTACTCGAGGAAACCGTCGCGCGGCTCACCGCGGGCAATCAACGTGTCGCCGAGGTATCCGCTCAGCCAGTCGAACATGCCGGTCCAGGTGTCGGCGTCGGCGACCTGCGTGATCGAGAGCATCACGTTTGCAGGGGTGACGATGAGATCGGTGCGCGGCGGAGCGTAGAGTTCCGCCCGGAAGCGGCATGGGCCGTGGACTTCGACGCAGGGCGCGGTGCCGCGCTGGGCGTTCCCGGCGAGCGAGGCGGCCTCTGCCACGGTGGGTAGCGGCGCGGACATCGGGCCGACGCCGTCGATGTCGATCAAGACGAGCATCTCGCCGAACGAGAAGGTTGGTTTGACTGCGACACCACTCACGCGGACCAATCTACACCCCGGCTATGAGCGCGGGGCGGGAGTGCCGCGGGGATTTCCGCCCGATCCTGCGGGTGGCAAGCGGCCGGTGACCTCGGCGTCCGGCAGCGCGACGCGTAGCCAGAGGGTCCGCTCGTCATCGTGAACGCGGTGCCGATCGTGAACAGGCGCGGCGAAGATCAGCGGCGCGTTCTCGGGTACCGCCGATCCGCGGCTGATTCCATGCGGTTCAATCGGAGTTGTCGAACACGAGGATCCCGCGTCCCACCGGAGTGATGACTGGAATCCATGCTTCGGTGCACTCGCTCGATCGCGAGCGGTCGAGCGAGAGCCGCGATCGCGAATCTTCACCGCTTGATCCCGTGCACCAGAATTCGACGCCCATGACCACGTCGGCGAGCTCGTCGACGAACCGCGGTGGCCACGTGTCTGCAACTCTGCCTTGCGAACCACGTGCCGCGAACCACTGCTGAAGCTCGGCTTCCACGTCGTGCGGCAGGTCATAGGCGCGCGACGAACACAGCACGAGAAACCCCTCCGCTTCCCGGTGGTCGTTCGACGCGCCTCCGCACTGAGACCCATACGTGACGCCCGTCGCGGCGCTGACGATGACCGCGAGCCCGACCGGATTCGTGCCGTCGGGATTCAGGTTGACCCTGTGCCGCATGGTTCTCTGTAGTCGGCCAATCGGCGGCATGCAATCGGGTTACGCATGAGGAAGATGCGGCGAGACGCTGATCAAGGAACCGTCGAAGCCGTAGCCGCCGCCCAGCGCAGCTAGCGAGCCAGCCACCCGAGAACAGTGATGCGCCGAGAATGATGAGGATCCAGGTCAAGACGAGCTTGCTCGAGCCGACGCGCGGGACCCTGCGGAACGGTAATGCAGATCGGCGGCGGTAGCGCACGGGCGGGCTCGAGCGCCCGCAGAGTGGCGCTGTGCGAAGGAGATCGACGCTGGCGCTGCGCTGCGCGCCTCGGGGTGGTATCGCAGGCAGGTGACCGCGTTTGTTCTCGATGTTCCGTTCGCGATGCGCGGCGTCGCCACCGCGGCCGCTGCGCGCTGGGATGCGTCGCATGGAGCCTTCATCTATGAAGGCCGCCAGATCCCGCCGGCACTCGCGCCGTTTCGAGCGCTGCCCTACTCGTGGGAGATGCGCGTGCAGCAGGAGCTGGCCGACGAGGCGATTGCTCCGCGCGCGACGCCGAAGTCCACGATCGAGCTCCGCCCGCACCAGGTGATCGCGGTTCACGCGATCGCTCTTGCGCGCGCCGCAAAGCTGCCTGGGTTCCTGCTCGCCGACGATGTCGGTCTCGGCAAGACGATCAGCGCGTGGGCGGCGATCCTCGCGATGCGCGATGTCGAGTCGGTGTTGATCGTGTGCCCGCTGTCGGTCGTGCCGCACTGGCGCCGCACGATCGAAGCGATGGGAGACGGCGGCAAGCAGATCGTCGTCCTCAACTACGATCGGCTCGGCAAGCTGTTCGAGATCAGCGACGCAGCGCGCAAGAAGGTGCGCACGAAGAAGGGGCTCGCTCGCGCGGGGACAGCGCCTGACACGGACGTCATCGTCCTCGACGAGAGCCATCGCTGCAAGAACCCCACCGCCGCGCGCTCCAAGCTCGCCGCAAAGCTCGTCGCGAACGCGGGGTTCACGCTGTGGCTGTCGGCGACCGCAGGGCAGAATCCACTCGAGCTGTCCT
>JAYUVX010000128.1:0-5948 GCA_043753855.1 Myxococcales bacterium
GCTGGAAGCCCGCCGAGCTGATTGGCTCGCCCTACGCCGTCGCGCGCTACACCGTCGCTCCCTCGCTCGGCGGAGATGCCGCGCTCGCCCGGTTGCGTACGCGTCTCACCGCCCGCGGGATCCGCCTGATCCTCGACTTCGTTCCGAACCACACCGCACGCGACCATCACTGGATCCGCGAGACTCCCGAGGTGTTCGTGCACGAGGCCGATGGTGCGATCGCCTGCGGCAAGGATCCGTACTTCCCGCCGTGGACCGATACCGCACAGCTCGATCATCGGCTCGCGTGCACGCAGGAGGTGCTGACCAAGACGTTGCTCTCGATCGCGGACCGCTGCGATGGCGTGCGCTGCGATATGAGCATGCTCGTGCTCGCCGACATCTTCGAGCGCACGTGGCATCACCTGCCGCCCTCACCCGCGCAGCCGCGCGCCACCCATGGGTTCTGGCCCGCGGCGATCGATGCGGTGCGCGCCCAGTACCCCGCGTTCACGCTCATCGCCGAGGCCTACTGGGATCTCGAGGCCCGGCTGCAGCGTTTGGGCTTCGACTTCACCTACGACAAGGCGCTCTACGATCTGCTGCTCCACAGCGATGCCGGTGCGCTGCGCGCTCACCTCGACGCGGATCCCGAGTACCAGGTGCGCTCGGTACGGTTCGTCGAGAATCATGACGAACCGCGGATCGCCCACGAGCTCGCGCCGCCCCGGCGCGCCGCGGCACTCGTGATCGCGATGACCATCCCCGGCATGCGGTTCGTCCACGATGGGCAGATCGAGGGGCGCCGGATCCGCACCGCGCTCCACCTCGGCACGCGTGTCCGCGAGGAGCCCGAAGCCGCGTCGCGCGCGCTGCACGCCCTGCTGTTCGAGCTGTTGCAGCTTCCGGCGCTGCGCGAGGGTGCGTTCCGGCTGCTCCGCAGCAGCGGGCCCGTGGTCGCCTATCGCTGGGAGCATCCGACCGGATCGGTTTTGATCGCGGTCAACTACTCCGCTGCGACCGCACACGATCAGATCGTCATCGACCTCCACGGCATCGATGGCCGCGCGGTCGTGCTGCGAGATCGGATCACCGGCATCGAGTACGCGCGCGACGGTGCCGCGCTGGTCGATCCCGCCCGCGGCCTCTACGTTGGCCTCGGCCCGTGGCAGGTCCACGTGTTCGAGCTCTAGCTGAGCTTCTGGTCGTGCGCCGCGAGCTTCGCGAGATCGGGAAGCTGTGCGGCGATCTCGCCGGCCGCGAACCGCTTGGTCGCCGGATCGAGGCTCGCCTCAGGACACTTCGCGACCATCGCGGCGAGCAGCGCACGGCCCCAGGTCGCGCCGTAGCCCTCGATTGGCTCGCCGGTCAGCCGCGTCCACGGCAGCATACGCAGCGTCGAGCCCGCGCTCGAGACCACGTCGATGAAGGTGACGCCATCGTGCTCCGCGGGCATCCGGCGCGCGACCAGGCCAACCACGTCGCGCCACATCACCAGCCGTGACGAGCCGTCCTCGCGTCGAGCGTCGATCCCGGCGCGCGTGAGATCCGCGGTCAGGGTGGCGAACTTGAACACCTTGCGCATGTGCTCGGGAAACGTCGGGATCGGTCCGGTGGTCACCCTCTCGCTCACGGTCGCGGGGATCCGGTCGGAGATACGCGGCGGTCGTGCGGTCACGGGTGGGTTTGTGGTCGGCGCCTGGACCGGTGGCGGCGTGGGCTTCTTCATGGGGACGCCGGTGACCGGCTTGTACTCGGCGATATCGTCGGCCACGCGCTGGATCACGGCGTAGTAGAGCACCGCGATCCCGACGAGCATGGCGAGCATCAGCAGATACGGCGCCGAGCCGCGGGTGACCACGAGCGAGACCAACTCCTTTGCGGTCGGCGATGCCTCCGGCCCGAACAGGAAGCCGGCGGCACCGATGGTGGCGAACAGGACAAGACCACTCGTATAGCCGAGCTTGGTCAGCGACTCGCTCGCGATGCCAGAACCCATGCGCGTGGTCGCCTGATAGCAGACGAGCAGCGAGAACAGCAGCGTGCCCCAGAACGTGATGCCGCCGAGCGGTGCGTAGAGCCCGCTGCCGCGCATCTCGGCCAGGGAAAAGCTCGCGCACGAACCGTCATCGCCGCACACACGGGCGGAGCGCAAGTCGATCGACATCGTCCCGAACGGCGTGGTCGCCATGAACCAGTCGACGAGGAACAGCGCTGCGACGACCAGTGCCAGGTACACGGCCAAGAGCGCAAGTACCCGAAACCGGTCGCGATGCATCCGACTTGCCATGTTATCACGGCCGCGGCGACTGCCCGGAGCTCACGATGACGGTGCCGAGCTAGAATTTTCCAGATGAACGTCCGAGCAGCGGTCGTCGGCCGATCGATCACAACGCGCGCGACTGGCCACCATCGACGGCGATCGTCGCTCCGGTGATCCAGCGCGCGCGAGGAGACGCGAGGAACGTCACGACATCCGCGATCTCCTCGACGGTGCCGAACCGCCCCGACGGAATCTCGCGCGCGACAAACCCCGCGATGCCCTCCGGATCCGCCTTCTGCCGCTTGTCCCAGCCGCCGCCCGGAAACAGGATCGAGCCGGGCGCGACGGTGTTCACGCGGATCCCGTCCTTCGCGTAGTCGCGGGCGAGCGCCTTCGCGAGCGCGATCACCGCGGCCTTGGCTACGTTGTAGCCAGGTGCGCCGCCGGCCTCGCGACCGAACAGCGACGAGATCATCGTGATCGATCCACCGCCGCGCGCGAGCAGGTGCGGCACCGAACGCTGCGCGATCCGCGCCGCGCTCCACAAATTCGCCTCGAGTGACTTCCTGAGATCGTCGTCATCCATCTGCTGCGACGCGCGCGCGAAGGACTTCCCGACGTTGGCGATCACGACATCGATGCCGCCGAGCGTGCTCACGCAACCTGCGATCGCAGCATCCGCACCATCGGCGGTGGAGACGTCCGCAGCGATCGTCGCGTGGCCGAGTGCGGCCATCTCCGAGAGGCCCTCGGCGCCGCGCGCCACCGCACAGATCTTCCCACCTTCCGCTGCGAGCGCGCCTGCGATGCCGCGACCGATCCCGCGCGTGGCTCCGCTGACGAGGCAGAGCTTGCCGGCGAGCTGGAGATCCATCAGGGGATCTCCCAGGTGTTCCCCCATAGCGCCTGACCGCCGTCCATACGCAGCGTCGAGCCAGTGATGAACTGCGCACCGGGCGAGGCGAGGAACACGATCGATGCCGCCACTTCCTCGACGGTGCCTGCACGCTTGAGCGGCGTCTGCGAGATTCCGCGCTCGAGCAGCTGCGGCGGATACTGCGCGGTGCCCGACGAGATGATGATGCCGGGCGCCACCGCGTTCACCAGGATCCCGAACTGCGCCCACTCCACCGCGAGCGTCATCGTCATGTTCTCGACGCCGGCCCGCGCCGCACCGGTGTGCACCATCCCGGGAAACCCGCGATAGATGTTCGCGATGACGTTGATGATCCGACCGCCCTTGTGCGGGATCATCCACTGGTTCGCGACCTCGCGGCAGACGTGGAACGTGCCGACCAGGTTGTTCTTCACGACGGCGAGGAACCCGTTCGGCGAGATGTGCTGCGCCGGGGACGGGAACTGCCCACCCGCGTTGTTGACCACGATGTCGAGGCGCCGCCACGTCGCCAGGATGTGCTTCACCAGCGCCTCGACCTGTGCGGGCTCGCGGATGTCGCACGGGATCGCGAGGCAGGCATCGCCGAGCTCGGCCTTCGCGGCATCGAGCTTGGCCTGGGTACGGCCGCAGATCGCGACCTTCGCACCGATCCGGATCATCTCGCGCGCGGTGGCCAGACCGATGCCCGAGCCACCGCCAGTGATCAGGGCGACCTGGTTGGAAAGGATGCCGGGAGCGAACACGCGCTGGCTGTCTGCGGAGGGGGTCTCCATGGGTCAGCGAAGGTAATCGATCCCGTGAGACCCCACCTGCGCTGTGCACGGATCTGCTCGATTCCCCACCAGTCTCGATCACTTACTGGCGATGCTGGGGGGGGATCCCCCACCTCCCTGGGACTGTCCCCTCGACCCAGACACCACCCCGCCCACACCTCCACCCATCAACCCACGCAAACCCCTTGGCAGTTGGTCCGGTTGGCCACGGTACAACCGTTGCACCGACCTCTCACGTGATCGTCGAGGCCAGCCCAGCAGAAACCCTCCGCCCTTCGAGTAGCGGGTCGAAGCGCGCGGGGCGCTACGTGCTGGGGGACCTGCTCGGTCGCGGCGGCATGGCCGAGGTGTTTGCCGGCCATGTCATGGGGGACCACGGGTTCCAGAAGCCGGTCGCGATCAAGCGCCTGCTCCCGGAGCTCGCCAGCGATCAGGTGTTCGTCGAGCGGCTGATCCAGGAAGCCAAGCTCCTGGTCGGTCTGCAGCACGGCAACATCGTCTCGGTGCTCGACCTCGCCCGCGATGGCGAGGACGTGTTCCTGGTCATGGACTTCGTCGATGGTCCGAGCCTTCGCCAGCTGTTGAAGGCACGCGGGCCTCGCGGCCTGCCACTCGGCGTCGCCTCCTACATCGTCCAGAGCGCGGCGGCCGGCCTCGAGTTCGCGCACGGCCGCGCCGGCGGCGCGATCATCCACGCGGATATCTCACCGTCGAACCTCCTCCTGACCACCTCCGGGGAGGTTCGCGTCGCCGACTTCGGCATCGCGCGCCGCGAAGGCGGCGGCCTCGGCGTGGTCGAAGGCAAGTGGGCGTACATGGCGCCCGAGCAGGCGCGCGGCGAGGCCCTGGGCCCGCCCTCCGATGTGTTCGCGCTCGGTGTGGTGCTCTACGAGCTGATCACCGGTGCGCATCCGTTTGGCCGCCAGGTCACCCCCGACGAGCGCGAGAGCCAGCAGATGCGTGTCGTCCCGCCGCGCGTGCTGCGCCCGAGCGTTCCGCATGGCCTCGACGCGATCTGCATGCGCGCGCTCGCTCACGATCCACGCGATCGCTACGCGCGAATGCAGCAGATGATCGACGCGATCCTCGACGAGCGGTTCACGAACCAGTGGCGCGAGGGCGCCGCCGATCTCGCGCAGTCGATCCGCGACGCCATCCCGTCCTCGCTCGGTATCGTTGGCGGCCTCTCCAGCGGCCCGCGCACGATGGTCACCGCCCGTCCGGTCACGCTCGTTACGCGCTCGCTGATCGAGGTCACGCCGCACCGCCGCTCCGTGGCGCGGGTGGTCGAGCGCACGCCGACGCCTGCGGTGGCGGAAGCCGGCGTGCAGACGATGGGTCATTCGATCAGTGTCACCAGCCCGACCCAGCCGGTGCGCGAGCCCGGCACCGTGGTTCCGGCGATCGAGCTACCGCCGGCGCTTCGCCTCGACGGTCTCGCGATCCCCGCGTTCCGGTTGCCGGATGCACGAATGCCCGCCGCGGATCTCGCGAGCGTGCACGGCGGCACCGCGCACTCCGCCCATGTCGCCGTAGGCCCGGTCGGCGATGCCGTCAGCTCCCATCGCTGGCCGATCCTCGTGCTCTCGAGCGCGGCGATCCTCGGCGTGATCGCCGCGGTGGTGCTCCAGCTGCAACCGACCGATGTCGGCGCCGCACCCGTATCCGCGACCGCAACGCAGGTCTCGCGGCAGCAGCCCGCGCCCGGCCCGCTGGCACCGGCGACCCACAGCACGCCCGCCCCGGGGGCCGCGATCAGCGAGCCGACGACGGTCCCGACCCTTGCGCCCGTGACCGAGACCGCTGCACCGGCGATCCAGGATCCGCCGCTCGTTCCCGACATCGTTCCCGACATCGTTCCCGACATCAATGCCCCCGCTCGCCCACGCGCGAAGCCGGCCGTGGCCGTGGCCGTGGCCGCGGCCACGGCCGTGCTGGCGGTCACGGCGTCCGTCGGCCTCGCTGCCGCGTACACGCCGGCGGGGTTGCCCGGCCCCCTGCAGCGGGTGGTCGACGCGACGCTGAGCGACCGGCG
>JAYUVX010000129.1:0-17769 GCA_043753855.1 Myxococcales bacterium
ACTCGCCACCCTCCGTCGCCATTTGATCTTGGTGTCGCTCATCGCTCCGCACGATGCGCCCGCCCGATCGATCACGCCAGAACGGGGTCTACGCAGCGCTTACAACGCATCTGACAGCTTCGACCCGACACGGAGATCAAGGCGGAGCCGGAGTCCTCGGGGGGGCGCCGCGCGGCACTCCTCCAAGGTCTCGTACACCGTTGGCTCCGGGCCCGAGCAGTAGCAACCGCAGAATGGAGGCATCAACGGTGTGCAGCCGTCCAGGACGTTCCAGAGCCAGCCGCCGCCGCAGCAGGAGGCGTTGGAGCATTGGCGGGTGGGAACGGGTGGCTCGGACTGAGGGGTGTTGCCGGACTGAGGCGTGCTGCCGCCGCATGCGGCTAGCAGGGCCGCGAGTCCGAGGACCAGCCGGGTCATGCGCCTAGCGTGGCACATCGATCTCGATCGTGGTGACCTCCGGCGTGCGGTCGCCGCGCTCCGAGCGCTTCTCGAGCGTTGCGTCGTCCGGCTCGCGCGCGTACTCGAACCGCAGCCGGTGGTGGCCGGCGGTGAGCCGATCGGCGTCGCGATCGACCGGGCGAACGCGGTACCGTCGGGCTTGCGGAAGACCCGCGCCGCGGTGTGATTGGCGCGTAATGCGACGCCGGCACGAACGATCGCCGGTGCTGCACGCGGCTGTCGGCACCAACGACGCGCAACGCAAGCGGACCGTCCGCCAGCAAGCGACGGTCGGCCTGCAAGCGCAGGCGTGTCCCCGCCGCCATTGTCGATTGGTTGCGGAAGCGGTGGTACGTGCCCCAACGCGGGGTCGTGACCACCACCTCCTCGGATACCGAAGTCGGGTTCGCGTGGGTGTAGAGACCGATGCCGCCGGTGCCATGGCCCGCATGCACGACCTCGAACAGTTGCTCACCGTCGAGGTAGCCGCGGATGAGATCGCCGGCGCAGTCGATCGTCACGACGTAATTGCGGTCGGCGACGAACTCGCGGCTGTCCTGCCACAAGGGGGTGGTGCCGCCCCCGTCATTCGCGAGAAGGCGCACGTTGCCGCCGACGAAGTCGAGCTCGAGCCGGTACGACTGAGTCCCGTTCTGCCTGACGTAGACGCCGACCAGTCCCTGTGCGCTGGAGCGCAGCCGGACCGTCGCTCGATATTCGGTCCACGTCGGAACACCGGCGAACGCAGCGGTGCCATCGATCTCAGCCGCCATCCAGAGCGCATTTATCCGGATCCCTTCCGTTCCGCGCGTCGAGGCAGTCTAGAGGGGTCTTTACGATATCGTCGACGTCAGGAGGACGCCAGACTGAGGTCCCACTTCCGAGGCTCGTCTCGGTCGCTCTCACGAAGCGCGCGAGTGAGATTCGTGAGTGAGGCGAGAATCGGCTCGTAGCTCGTGTTCCGACCGGAATACAGGTCGAGCGGCATCGTCTCAAACGGCGGTTCGATGATCAGTGTGCAAACCGAGGCCCCTGGGGGAAAGAACGTCTGCAGCGGCGTTGGGAATGTCGTTTCAGCTAGGAACGAGAATAGTTCACGGGGATGTCGATCCCGAAGGCCGCGCGCGTCGAGTCGTTCCCGATGCAAGTCGGCAACGGCGCTGTCCATCGCAGCGTCTTCAGCGCGACGCTCGAGGAGCTGTTCGGCAAGCAGCCGTGGGCCGCATGGAAGCAGGAGCACGACGCGGGTAAAGCGGGCGCGACCGGGGGACAGAACGCAGGTGGCGCGCAATCGGTCGCGGCGGAGCTGACCGAAGCCGAGAAGCTGCGGCTGACGACGTGGCTCTCCGAGAACGTCGGGAGCCCGCCGTCGAACGGGAACCCGACCGCGCCGACGCGCGAGCTGCTCGCGATGGTCGACGACATCGAGCAAGGCTCGCTGAAACGCTACCGCGACGGCATCGTCGCGCACCTGCGCGCGCACCGTACGGCCAACGGCTCCGCGATCACCCCGACCGCGCTGCGTCAGGCCGTCGATGCAGCGATGCGACACAGCCTGGGCGCCGAGCGCGACGGTGAGAACAGCGCGCCAAAGGTCAATCCGTTGCTCGACGACGCGCTGCCCGGCGACGATGAGCTACTCAGGCGAGAAATGCAGCCTGGCCTACCAGTCTATGCCGAAAGCTGCGCAGCCTCACCTTCCATTTTACGGGACAAGGTGCAGCGGCCATCGTCGTCATTGAAGCTACAACCGTTTTCTGCTCGCGCTTCGCCCCGCCGCGCGTCTCCGTCGACGGTCGTCGACGGCCGCGCGGTCGAAGGCGCCGGAACATCTCCATCGGCGGTCCGACCTTCCGATCGAATCAAGGTCTCAGCCCGTTTACGACCGCGACGAGCACCGCATCAGCGACAACGGACACAACCAGGAATCGAACGAGCGCCCGAGGGTAGCCAGGGCTGTAGAGCGAAGAGACCAAAGGGCCACGCCCAAGCCAAATTCGAAGCCCTGCGATGATCGCGAGCAGACCCATACCTGCAAGTAAGATCGGCATCGGGGTCATGAGCCGGGTCCAGTTGAGCCAGACACCGACGGCCGCATTTGCACCGTACATGCCGACGCTCACCAGGACGCAAATCACACCGTACAATGAGACGCGGCGAGCAGCGGAGCGATCGCTCGAACCAGTATGCTGCTCGACTGACACCCTGGAAGTCAGCGCGCGCTCAAGCTCGAAAAACCGTTCAAGCACGACATGCCCCGAGCCATTGCCAATCAGCACCGGGCTCGAATCTCTTCTTCGGAGCACGATCTGGCGATTGCGTGGCTCGACTGTCGCACCCTGCAAGACGTCCCACGATACTTCGAACCCGATCGACCCGTCGCCACGCCGCCAACGGATACACTGGACGTCGAGCTCAATTCCCCCCATCGCCAGAGCGGCCTTGCGACTACTTCCCAGGATCCTCGAACCGACAAACAAGGCGGAGCCAAAGGTGCAGGCGA
This sequence comes from Myxococcales bacterium, assembly GCA_043753855.1. GTDB lineage: Bacteria > Myxococcota_A > Polyangia > Haliangiales > Haliangiaceae > JABFXX01. Next base: position 2,942 of record JAYUVX010000129.1, read on the forward strand.
CCATAATCACCGCATAAGTCACGTCGGCGTTCCTTAGTCGTCCCGTCCACCACGCCCACACAGCCAAGAGCGCGACCACAGCGATTCCGCCGATAACCCCAGCCCAGATTGGGCGTCGGGCAGCCCTGAACTCAAAGCGAGCGAGCCCGTTGATTGGGTCGACGACATGCCCGATCATCGGTTGGTCTCCAGGTTCCATTCGGCAATGAGTACCGCAACGTGGAAGAGGCGTGAACCCGCGAAAGCGATCAGGGTTCACGGCGCTGCCCGGGTCTTCTGGAAGGCCATTGGGGCCTGATGGGCGCAGCAACCGCAGCCGCGACGCTCGCCAGCGGGTGCGCCTTGTCGGTGGGGTGGCATTCTTCGGTCGCTGCGCCCTAGCGCCAGCGGTCGCGAGCGCCGTCACCGCATCGCGGGACTCGGTAGCTTCAACGACCTCCGTCAGCTCGCGTTCCGAGGTGTGCGATGAAGAGCACCCACGAGCTCGACGCGGAGATCGTGCGCCTGCACTACGCCGAGAACTGGCCGGTCGGCACGATCGCGACCCAGCTCGAGACCCACCCGGACCAGGTCCGGCGGGTGCTCGGACTCGGCGCCGCGTGCCCGCCCTCGCACCTCCGCGCGCGCATCGTCGACCCCTACCGTCCGTTCATCGACGAGACGCTCCACCGATATCCGAAGCTCCTCGCGACCCGGCAATCAGGTCGACCGTCAAATCACGACGGAAACCGTTCTCCGTTAACAACGATGCCCCCCTCGAACAGCGGCGGCTCCGTGCACGCAGTGCGCGAGAGCATCGGGACGCGTACAGCTCTCCGCGGACGAAGACCGCCATCTCCTGTTGCATCCACGCGGACGCGTCGCGAGATCCCGTTGTGGGCCGCGGGGTTGCCCCCTCGTGACAAGGGTTGACGCAACGAGCCCCCTAGCGTTAGGGCATGACGAATCTCGACGGTCCGATCGCGAATTCCAGCCCCGTTGTTCCACTTGCGCGCGCTCGCGACGGCTCGCCGATCCCACTCTCCGACGGAGGTTTCGCGTGGCGAGTGCGTCGTCACACGGGAGGACGACCACGGCTTCACCTCGATGGCTCGAAACAGCCGATGCAGCTGTCGCTGTCGTACACGATGTCGGACCTCGACGACATCTTGCCGCCCGGTTCGTACAAGCTCGACCTGGTCGATCGCGCCGGCATGCCGGTTGGTGTGACCGTCGATGTCGAGATCGGAAGCCTACGCAACGCGAGTGCGGCCGAGTCGCAGGATCTCGAAGATGGCCCCGTCGCGCTCCCTTCGGGAGCGAGCGACATGCGGTTCATTCTCGAAGCGAACGTGCGCTCGACGCAGCTCGCGTTCCAGCACAACCAGCGGACGCTCGAAGCAGGGTTGCGCATCGCCGATACACTGCGCGAAGGAATCCAGACGCTCGCGGAGACGCAGGCCGATTGGATCAAGTCGCTCGTCGCATCGTGCGGATTCCTTCGTAACGGCGCGATGCCGCAGCTCGCGGCGCTGGCGGCTCCGGCTCATCCGGAGGAAGACGACGACGACGAGACGACTGACGGCGTCCCCGCGAGCGGCACGGATCGAGGGATGGAGCTCGGGCTCTCGGTCGTCACGCTCATCAACAACTTCATGTCGCGCTTTCCTTCAGGTTCGCCACCGAAGCAGGTTGCGGCGAAGTTCGCTGTGAAATCGCTGTTCGACTGGCGGCACGCCTCGAAGATCGGCGAAGAAGCCCGTGCGTCGCTCGGTCCCGCGGAGAACGCACCGCACTTCAAGACCCCGGCGGAGGCGATGGCAGCGTTGCCGCCCGACCTCGTACGCAAGCTGTTCGAGGTGCGTGGGCAACTCACCGCTGACGAGCAGTCGCAGTTGATGCAGCTCCTCGCTGCGATCCCTCCCGACGAATTGCCGGCGGTCGCCGCACAGCTGGGGCCAATGTCGGCGGATGACGTGCTCGCGATGGTCCGCAAGCATCTCGCGCCGGTGAAGGGAGACTGATCATGACGACGAAGAATCAGACGTCCAGTTGGCGCGGTTTCCGCAAGCAGGCTCGTGCTCAAGCAGCACAGCTGGAGAAGCAGGCTGCAGCGACGCGGCTCGTTGCGATGGCCGACGGCCCGCTCGATGCGCTCGCGACGCTTTGGGATCTGGCCGCACTAGATCACCACGCGACGAGCGCACGGAAAGCTCGGCTCCACGGACGCGCGTCTCCACAACCACCGGTCCCGATCTCGCGGCTGCTGAGTGGGTTCACCGAGCAGCTGGGGGGCAAGTGCGCTGCGATCGCAGCGCTACTCGAGGGCGACGAGATCGAACGACTCGGAAAGATCACCTCAGGTTTCGTCGCCGCGGTGGAGTTCAACGACGTCGAGGTGATGCTGCTGATCCGCGATCTCCTGCCGCGTTCGCCTGAGGTGATCTATTGCTCGCGTCCTGGAGACGGATGATCCAAAGCCCGTCGTAGCAACCACGGAGGACGTGCCGACGATCGAGGAGTTTCACAGGGTGTTCCTTGCGGCCTCGTCGATTATCAACAAGCCGTCGTCGGTCGATTCGAAGGAGAAGCTACTGCGGTTTCATATCGTGCCGCGGCTCGGGCATCTCCGACTCGATGAGGTGACCTACGCGGTGATCGAGGACTTCAAGCTCGCGCTCTCACAGACCGCGATCAACACCGGCAAGATGTATGTCGGTGTGAAGCAGGAGACCAAGTCGACGAAGCGGCTGTCAGGCAAGACGATCAACAACGTACTCACCGTGTTGCGGCGCATGTTGGTGGTCGCGCGCAAGCGCGGCTTGATCGAGAGCGTGCCTGACGTCGAGTGGCTCAAGAGCGAACGTCCCGAGTTCGACTTCCTGGAGTTCAACGAGGCCGAGCGACTGCCCGCTGCCGCACATGGAGAGTGGCGCACGATGATTCTCACCGCGCTGCGCACCGGCATGCGGCACGGGGAGTTGATCGGCCTGCGTTGGGAAGATGTTGATCTCGTTGCCGGGCGGATCACCGTCCGGCAGAACGTCGTCGATGGGAAAATCGGCACGCCGAAGTCGGGCAAGCCGCGCGAGATCCCGCTCGGGATCGACGTGCGGACGGCGCTCAGGGAGCATCGTCACCTGCGGGGACCCATGGTGTTTTGCGACATGAGCGGCGAGTTGCTGGGCACCGTGGACACTCGGTTGCCGCTGTGGCGTGCGTGCAAGAAGGCCGGCCTTCGGCAGATCGGATGGCACGCGTTGCGCCACACCTTCGCATCACACCTGGTGATGCGCGGGGCTTCGATGAAGGCCGTGCAGGAGCTGCTCGGGCACTCGTCGATGCAGATGACGATGCGCTACGCCCATCTCGCGCTGGAAGTGGTTAACGAAACCGTCCGGCTGCTGGATGCCCCGTCGGCGCAGTGCGTGCCCGACGGCTTGGGCAGAGAATGGGCAGAGAAGTCGAAGAAGGCCGCTAACTAACCGTAAGTCGGGTGGAGATTAGGGGGATCGAACCCCTGACCTCGTGAATGCCATTCACGCGCTCTCCCAGCTGAGCTAAATCCCCGGGGTATGTGCGGGGCTTTCTACCGGTGGGGCCAAACGGTGTCAAGAGGGCCGTAACGCCCGGGTCCTACTCGCCCCAGGCTTGCTGCGGCTGGGGACCGAGCGAGAACGTCAGCCGGTGCCCACCGAGCAGGCTCGCGAGCGGGATCGCCGCGCGCTTGAGCGCCACGCCATCGAGCTCGGCGTGCTGGACGAACGGCACGCCGGGAGCTGCGTTGGAGGCTTCGATCTCGAGCACCGAGCCATCGCGCAGGTGCAGCTTCACGAACGGGAACAGCGGTGATGCGAACGCGAGATCCGCGCTGCCCGGGACGTCCGGATACATGCCGAGCGCCGACCACACGTACCAGGACGACAGGGCGCCGAGATCATCGTTGCCGGGCAGGCCGCTCGGCAGATCGGTGAACGTGCGGGTCACGATCCGGCGCACGACGTCCTGCGTCTTCCACGCCGCACCGAGCCGGGCGTAGAGGTACGGCGTTCCGAACTGCGGCTCGTTCCCGATGTAGAAGTGGGGCAGGCGAAGGCCGGCGTTGAGCTGCGCGAACAGCTCGTCGAGCCGGGCGATCGTGCGCGGCGTGCCGCCGAGCGCTGCGGCAAGGCCGAGCGGATCGTGCGGGACGAAGAACGTGTACTGGGCGGCGTTGCCCTCGATGAAGCCGCGCTGGTGGGTGGGACGGAACGGCGTCTTCCATGCACCGCTCGCATGACGTGGACGGATGTAGCCGGTGGTGGGATCGAACAGGTTCTTCCAGCGAGCCGAGCGCCGCGCGTACGCATCGGCGACATCGGGATCACCGAGCGAGCGAGCGAGCTGTGCGATCGCCGCATCGGCCACCGCGTACTCGAGCGTGACCGCCGCCGAGCCCCAGCCACCGGCGGGATCATCCGGCAGAAAGCCGGTCGCATTCGCGAGCGCCTGGCGCGGCCGCACCGGCCATAGGTTGCAGCTCGCCGCGGATCGGGTCGCCAGCGCCAGCGCGCGATGCGCATCGAAGCCGCGCGAGCCGAACGCATACGCGTTGGCGACCAGCAGCGAGCCCGGATCTCCGACCATCACGCCGGTCTCGTCGTTCGCGAGTGCCCACCGCGGCAGCCCGCCGCACTGCTCGGCGTCGACGACGAACGACCGCATCAGGTCATCGGACTCGCGCGGATAGAGCAGCGTCACCAGCTGGATCCACGAGCGGTAGATGTCCCAGCCGGAGAACGTCTGGTAGTGCGTGTAGCCGACCGCGCGATGCACGTTGCCGTCGAAGCCGCGGAACTCGCCGTTGACGTCGCTCGCGATGTTGGGATGCAGGAGCGAGTGATAGAGCGCGGTGTAGAATGTGCGCAGCGAGCGCTCGTCGCCGCCCTGGATCTCCACGCGGCCGAGCGCCTCGTTCCAGCTCGCCGCCGCCTCGGCACGTACCTGTTCGAACGTCGAGGCATCGCGGAGGGCGGCATCGAGGTTGGCCTGCGCGTTCGACGCGCTGACGTACGAGATCGCGATCGTCACGCCGACCGTGCCTCCGCTCGAGGTATCGAACCGCAGCCATAGCCCCGAGCGCGCACCTCGCACGTCGCGCGCGTTCGGCGTCCACGCGTCGCCGCGCCACGACGAGCTGTCGGCGATCGGATGATCGAAGCTCGCCGCGAGATGGATCGTGTACTGCGAGGCATGACCGCAGAACTTCTCGCTGGTCAGCGATCCGGTGATCCGCGTCGACGACACCACGTGCAGCTCGCCGCGCGAGACCTTCGCCGCGCCATCGGCGACGGTCTTGCCTGCCTCGACGAGCAGTCCGGCCGGCGCGCCGACCGGGAACGCGATCCGCGCCACGCCGGCACGCGGCCGCGCCGTCAGCTCGACATCGATCCCCGAGGCCAGCTTGACCCGGTAGTACCCGGGCGTGGCGACCTCGTCGGCGTGGCGGAACGTCGAGCTGCGCCGCGCCGCGAACACCGCCTCGGAGCGCGTTGGCACGATCGACGTCGGCAGGAACGGGAAGTCGAGCATCGCGGCGCAGCCGGTGCCCGAGAGGTGGGTCACCGAGAACCCGCGGATCCGCGTGTCGCGATAGTGGTAGCCGAACTCCGCCGATGGAGCGGTGTCGGGGCTCCACTGGATCATCCCGAACGGCACGGTGGCGCCCGGGAACACCGCGCCGCCGACGTCGCCGGGCGGCGGATCCGGTGCATCGCCATCGTCGGTTCCGATGAACGGATCGACGAACCGCACGAGCCCCTGTGCGACGGGATGCGGGTGGGTCGGCGGCGTTGGCCCACGTACGCGGTGATGACAGCCGAACAGCGCGGCGACCATCAGGAGGCGCACGCTACGAGGTCGGTTCCTTGGGCGGCACGTCATCGGGGTGCATGTAGTCGGCGAGGTCGTCATCGTCATCCATCGCAAAGCTGATGCCGCCCTTGCGCGGCGCCGCCGGTTTCGCCGCGGCAGGCGCATCGTCGGTGGGCGGGCGCCACACGCGCTCGCCCTTGGGTTTCGGCGGCGTCCAGCGAACTCCGGAGCCCACGGTGCCATCGTCGGCGCCGCGCGTATCGAATCGGGTACGCGATGGAGCCGTGGCGACCTCGGGCTCGCCGTGGTCCTCGGTCTGCGCGTCGAGATCGTCGAGCTGCTGAACGAGCTCGCGCGCCTCCGGGAGCTCCCCGAGATCGATCTCGCCCTTGCGGATCAGTTCGAGCACGAGCTCACCGAGGTCCGCGAGCGCATCGGTACGCCGCCGCTGCTGGCGAACGTCGTCGATCCGCGCGCGACCTTGACCGAAAACCTCTCGCGCCGCATCGCGCACCACACCGGCCTGGTGGAGCGTGGTCCGGAGCAAGGTACCCAGCGTGCCCTTCAGCTGGGGAGGGCGGAATGCCCGGCCCCCGCCGCCGCGTCGCTTCTGCGCCATGGCGGTAGCGTAACACCTGGGCTACCGTCGGCGCTCGGTGCAGTCGCGGGCCCTGATCGTCGGACTTGTTGTGGGCCTGGCGGCATGCCCGCCGCCGGAGCCGCCGCGCGCGATTCCGCCGGTATCGACCGGCAAGGTCCGCGTCCGCGTGTTCACCGAGCCCTCGCCAGTCCGGATGCTCGCCACCGCGGAGCGCTTCGTCTTCGTCGCCACCGAGCATGACCTCGAGCGGTTCGACGATGCCGGCGGGGTGTTCGCGCTGACCTCGCAGTCGGGCCTCGCGGGCAGCTCGGTGATCGCGCTCGGCCCGGATCCGGAACTCCGCGCGGTCTGGGTGCTCACTGACGGTGGCCTCGGTCACTACGACGCCATCGCCGAGGTCTACACGCAGATGGCCGATCCGGCCGCATCGATCGGCATCGACTTCGCCGCGCTGGCCAAGGAGGGCGCGAGCGTCGCTGCGGCCAGCGATGGCGGCGCGTGGATCGGCGCCGGCAAGGGCCTGATCTACGTCAGCGCGAAGGGTGGCTGGAGCTCGACGCCGATCAAGGATCCGATCCAGGCGCTCGCACGCGATCACGCGGGCTGGCTGTGGATCGCCACCACGACCGGGCTCGTGGCGCGCAAGCCCACCGGCGAGACCGTGCGCATCGGTTCGGCGCAAGGCTGCGGGATCGCTCAGCCCCGGTTGCTCGTCGAGCTGCCGGGCGATCAGATGATGGTGATCGGCGCCGACGCCGAAGGGCACGAGCGGCTCGCATTCGGTGCGCAGCAGGCGTTCGTCACCTATCGCGCGCTGCCCGACGTCACGTGGGAGGCGGCCACGCGTCGCTCCAAGGGCGCGATCGTCATGGGCGGGGGCCGCGTGTTCCGGATCGGAGAGCCCGATCCCACCCGCGCGCGTCCGCTGTCGCGCGATGGCCTGCGCCTCGTCCCGCTCAACCCCGATCCGAAGGCCACGGCGTGGGAGATCGATCCGATCGAGATCGTGGTCCCGCCCGGCGCCACCAGCCTCGGGATGTCGGCCGACTCGCTGCTGATCGGCACCAAGGACCTCGGCACGGCGCGCTACCAGATCTCCGGCGATGGCACCGCACGTCCGCGGGACTGGCTGCGCCGAAAGCAGATGTTCCAGGATGCGACGACCTTGTCGGTCGCGTGCGGCAAGGTCGATGACTGCTGGATCGCCACCGGTGCGCGCCAGGCGTGGCATTGGAGCGGAGATCGGTTCGTCGCGGGCGGACCGGATCAGGTGGTGCTCGCCGTGGTGCGCGAGCCGGCAGGGCCGATCTACGCGGTCCATCGCGGCGGCTCGGAGAGCGCGCTGCACCTGTCGCGGATCGACAAGGGCGCGTGGACGCCGGTGCCGAACGTCACGATCACCGCACCCGGGCAGGCGCCGGAGATCAGCTTCGCGAGGTTCGCGAGCAGCGGATCGCTGTGGCTGGGCCTGCGCTACCGCGATGGCATCGAGATGCGCGCGGGCGGCCTCGCGATCGTCGAGGTCGCCAGCGGCAAGGTCACGTATCACCGCCCCGAGTCGACGGGCGACAAGGTCATGCCCATCCCGGTCGGTGTCGTCGACGCCGACGTGCGCGGCGACACGGCGTGGTTCGCCACCAACGAGGGCATCGCCCGCGTCACCGGTGGCCAGGTCAAGCTGTGGACCGAGAACGAAGGCCTGCTCTCGGAGCTCGCCCGCGCCGTCACGATCGCGCCCAACGGTAGTGTGATCGTCGCGACCGGCGCCGGCGCCGCGATCTGGGACGGCAAGGCGTGGACGTTCCCACCGGCACTGCGGTTCGAGCTGAACGACGTGGTCGCCACGCGCAACGGCCAGGTGTGGATGGCCACCGAGCGCGGCATCGCGGCGTGGGATGGCAGCAAGGTCCGCCGCGTCGACATGCGCCGCGGCCTCGCCGAGAACCAGATCCTCGATGTCGCGGTGGATCAGTTCGATCGCGTGTGGGCGCGCGGCGCCGGATCGCTCACCCTGATCTCGCAGTAGGATCTCTCGAACACGACCGTCCAGCGCCGGGTCGTCGGCGCGAACACGGCCGACGTCGCGCAGATGCTCGCGTCGTGGTCGTTCGGCCGGTTCCTCACCGCCGGCTCGCACACGATCGACGTGCACGCGCAGAGCGTCGTTCCCGCGACCGCGAACGGCTCGAACGCCGGTGCGCTGCAACTGCTGGGCGTGCTCACCGTGACGACCCTACGCTTGTAGCGCCAATCCGACCACGTTCATCGCGAACGGGAGCTACTGTGCGGTCGCCGGATCATGATTCGTCTCTACGTGCTGCTCGTCGCAATGGTGGGGTGCAAGGACAACTCCGGCACCGCACACCGGGTAGCGCCCGCGCCTTCGGCGATGGCGAAAGACAACGCGCCCGAGCCGCCCGGCGGGCCGCCGTCGTGCGACGACGTCGCGGGCCATCTCGCCGCGGCGCTCGAGGTCCCCGAGGAGGTCCACGCCAAGGTAGGCGGCGCGGATATCGCGGTCTCGGGCGACGTGATGACAGACGGCATGAAGCAAGGTATCGCGCTAGCGTGCCGCACCGGTGCGTGGAGTCTCGAGACCCGCAGGTGCGCCGTCGCGTGGCAAGGCAACATCCTGCGCGAGCGCGCGAAGCTCCGCGACGCGTGCCCGGGGACGGTCCAATGAAGCGAACGATTCTTCCCGCGCGCAAGCTCGGCCTGCGCGCCGGCGTCCACGCCAGGACCGCGCTCTGGCTCCTGCTCCTGCTCGCCTTGACCGCTGGCATGGGCCTGGCGACGACGTGGTTCGTGAGCTGCGGCGCGTCGATCGGTCGTGACAAGGACATCTGGGCGCGTGGCCTGCCGGCCGACGGAACGATCGACGCGAAGCGCACCTCGAAGCTCATCCCCTGGCTCCTCGCGAACTACGATGGTAAAATCCGGTACAACGACGCCGAGGGCGCGAGCTATGAAAGCTCCGTATACTTCTGGACCATGTTCGGCGGTCCCGATACGGACAGCGCCGAGCTCCGCTACGATCCGCAGCACCACGAACAGTTCGCGATCAGCTGGGGTGTCGACGCGAGTGGTGCACGCTGGCGCGCGGTGATCGTGATGAGTGCGCTGTTCGCGCTTCTGACGTTGGCCTGCGGATTCGGCACCTGGGCGATCCTCCAGAACGCGCGCGGGGAGGCTCGCGTGGCGCGGGAGGGCGACGAGGTCGAGCTGCGCGTCGTCTCGTGCATGTCGATCGTCAAGCAAGGGAAGCCCACCGGCAAGTACCACCACGAGCTCGAGCTCGACACCGGAGGCGCGGCGCCGCAGCGGATCGCGCGCGACTCGCTGTGGTTGCTCCACTGCGCCCCCAACGATGCGCGCGTGCTCGGCCTGTGGATCCCCGGTAAGACCGAGCACGTGATCGTTGTTCGCAACGACCTCGCGCCGCTCGCCGTGACGGCGGGGGAGCGCGCCGAGATCCTCGCGCGTACCGAGCAGGCTCGCGCGTCGTAGCGAGCTCGCGCTTCTACGGCGTGAACGTCGCTTCGGCCGGCGTCTTGGTTCGGTACGTCGCGTCGATGTGATCCATCAGCTCGAGGAAGTTGGTCTTGAGCTGACCTTTGCCGCCGAGCGGGGCGTTCGTGTAGAACGTGCCGCTCTCGCAGTCATCGCTCCCAGGATTCGCGAAGAACAGGACCGATCCCCGGCATGTGGGCTGGCAGCGTACACATAGGCCGTCGAAGCTCCATCACAAACGGGTCCCCGCGTGACCTGGGTCAAAAGTTGCCCGGCCCGCTGCGATCCGTAGTGTCGAGTACGGTGCCCAGGCCGCTCGCTGACATGCACGTGCCGCCGGCGATCCGGCGGTGGAGCGCGCGCTTCGGGCTCGCCTTGATCGTGGCGATCGCGATCGGCTACCTGCCGGGTCAGGTGCTGCGCAAGGACCCGCGCACGGCGAAGCTCCACGTCCAGCTCGACGAGCTGGACGCCGAGTCGCGCGAGCTGGCGGAGCGCAACGCCGCGCTGATCCGCGACATCGAGGCGCTGCGCTCGGACGTGGGTGCGGTCGAGGATCGCGCACGCGCGGATCTCGGCATGGTCTACCCCGACGAGATCGTGCTGCGCGTGCAGGGGAAACCATGAGGCCCGTGCACCGGGCACTGCGGCGCGCGATCAAGGTCTCCGTCGGTGCAGCGGCCGGTGCGATCGCCTGCGCGGTGGTCGCGGTCGGTGGTGCCGATGGTGCTGCGGTGCTCGCGGCGAAGCCCAGCCTTCCGATGACGATGGTCGTCGTCGCGATCGGCGCGCTCGCGCTGATGGCGGTGATCCGCCGGATCCAGTTCACGGCACCGTCGGCGCGCGCACAGCGGGTGTCGTTCTGGTTGGCCGCCGCCACCGATCTCGCGGACCTCGAGCTCGCGCTGACGCTGGTCGCCGGCGCGCACGTGGTGATCGCGGTCAGCGGCGGGCTCGGCTCGCCGGCGTACCCGGTTCTCTATGGCCTGGTCGCGTTCGCGATGACCGTGCTCGCGCGGCCCGGCGCGTACGCCACGCTCGGTGCGGCGGTGCTGCTCGAGGCGGCGCTGCTGGTGCGCACCGGGATCACCGAGCGCAGCGTGCTGGCGGCGGGGATCCATGGCGCGTTCCTGATGAGCGCCGCCGCCGCGCACGTCCTGCTGCTCCGCGGGTTGACCGCGCGCTATCGCCGCCGTCGCGCGGCGCGGCTCGACGAGGAGCTGGTGGCGCTGCGCGAGTCCGCCAAGGACTACCGGCTGATCGCGGCGGCCCTCGGCCCGGCGAGCCGTGCACCGCGCCCGCGCGACGAGGAGGAGCGCCTGCTCGCGATCGGTGGCGTCGGGATGATCGGCGACTCGGCGAGCTGGGTGCTATCCACGCTCAAGCGCTCGCTCGGCGCGCGCACCGTGGCGCTGCTGTGGATCGATGACGACGGCGAGCGGATCAAGCTCAAGGAGGTCGCCTCCGACGCCGATGACATCACCGAGACCCCGCGGCTCTCGAGCGCCGGTGTGCTCGGCGCGGTGATCCGCGACCGCACCCCGCTGCTGGTCGCCGCAACCAAGCCCGGTCAGCTGCCCTACTACGATGGTGGCCGCGCCGGCGTGGCGCTCGTCGCGGTGCCGATCATCGAACCGGGATGGAGCGGGCACGGCTCCGCGGGGCACGCGGGAGCCGGTCACCTCCGCGGCATCCTCGCGGCGGATCGCGATCAAGCGTTCACCGAGTCCGATCGTGACTTGCTGGCGGATGCGAGCGCCCAGGTGCTGCGCGTGGTGCAGGCGGAGCAGGTGTTCCGCGCCGTCGAGCGCGCGAAGTACGAGCACGAGCGGTTCTACTCGGCCACCGCGATGCTCGGCCGGGCGCTGACCCCCGAGCAGGTGATGGAGACCGCGTTCGATGCGGCCGCCGCGATCTGTGACTTCGATGCCGCCGCGATCGCGCTCTACGAGAAGGATCGCCAGCGCCACCGGATCGCCGCCGTGCGGATCCGGCCGGGCGGCGAGGGGCTCGTCGATCCGGCGCAGCTCAAGGATCTCGAGTTCAAGGACAACGCCGGCCTCGCCTCGATGGTGGTCAAGAACCGCCACTACCTGCCGTCCAACGGCGAGCCCCGCGAGGTGTCGGCGCCGATCTACACACGCAAGGTGAAGATCGACGACGCCAGGTCGCTGCTCGTGCTGCCGCTCTTGTGTGCCGACGAGCCGGTCGGCACGCTGACGCTGGTCGCGCGCGCCGAGAAGCGGTTCGGCAAGGACGTGCGCGAGATGCTCGCCGTGATCGCGAACCAGGTCGCGGTCTCGCTGGAGAACGGCTTCCTCTATCGCAAGATGGAGACGATGGCGACGACGGACGGCCTCACCGGGCTGACCAACCACCGCACGTTCCAGACCAAGTTCGCCGACATGCTGGAGCGCGCGGAGCGCCACGGCCACAAGGTCGCGCTGCTGCTGTGCGACATCGACTTCTTCAAGAAGGTCAACGACGGCTACGGCCACCCGGTCGGCGACGAGGTGCTACGCCGCGTCGCGCGCGTGCTGCAGGAAGTGCCGCGCAAGATCGATGTCTCCGCGCGCTACGGTGGCGAGGAGTTCGCGGTGCTGCTCGACAATGTGGATGTCGCGCAGGCCAAGGTGGTCGCCGATCGGATCCGCATCGAGATCTCGAAGGTCGTGGTCGACACCGAGAAGGGTCCGCTGTCGGTCACCGAATCGGTCGGTGTCGCCGCGTACCCCGAGGATGGGCGCGATCGCGCGACGCTGATCGAGCGTGCGGATCTCGCGCTCTATCACGCGAAGCACACCGGTCGAAACCGGGTCGTCACCTGGGCCGAGGCGCTCGCGGCGAAGCACCCGCAGGTGAAGGTGGTCGAGGCGGCCAAGGTCGTGCGCGCGAGCTAACGGCAGCGCTTCTCGCACACCCGCCGACCGTGGTCCCAGAAGCACTCCGTGCGACATGGGCGACTGCGGCTGAAGCAGCTGGCCAGCAAGCTGGCGATCAGCGCCATCAGCAGGAACAGGGCGATCTTCCTCATGTGTCCGATGGTACCCGGACCGGAGGGCGGAGGTTGAACCTCCTAGTTTGACTCATCGTGCCTCACACCGGACAATCCCGGCACGTGTCGAGTGTAGTGGCCGAGGTCGGGTCGACCGCGAACAACTATCAGATCCTCGCGAAGCTCGCGATGGGCGGGATGGCGGAGATCTTTCTCGCGCGTGGTGCGAGCGCGGCGGGCGTCGAGCGCTACGTCGTGCTGAAGCGGATCATCCGCGAGAAGGCGCACGACACGCAGTACGTCCAGATGTTCCTCCAGGAAGCGCGGCTCGCGGCGCAGCTGCAGCACGCGAACATCGCGCAGGTCTACGATATCGGGAAGCTCGGCGAGTCGTACTTCTTCACCATGGAGTACGTCCACGGCGAGACCGTGCGCGGCTTGCTCCAGCGCGCACGTTCGCTGCGCCGCGAGCTTCCGCTTGGTGTGATCCTCACGGTGATCGCCGGCACGGCGGCCGGGCTGCATTACGCGCACGAGCGGATCGGCATCGACGGTCGGGCGCTCGGGATCGTCCATCGCGATGTCTCGCCGTCGAACTTGATGGTCAGCTACGACGGCAGCGTGAAGGTCGTGGATTTCGGCGTCGCAAAGGTGGAGAACCGCGCGCACGAGACCGAGTCGGGTGCGGTGAAGGGAAAGATCAGCTACCTGTCACCGGAGCAGTGCCGCGGTGCCGCGGTGGATCGGCGCAGCGATCTGTTCGCGCTCGGCATCGTGCTGTGGGAGATGATCACGCTCGAGCGTCTGTATCGCAGGGCGAGCGACTTCGAGAACATGGCGGCGATCGTCAACGAGCCACCCGCGTTGCCGAGCGGGCATCGCCCCGGGTTGCCGGCCGATCTCGAGCAGCTCGCGCTGCGCTTGCTGTCGAAGCGTCCCGAGCAGCGGTTCACGACCGCACACGAGCTCGTCGAGGAGATCGAGGAGATCGCCGCGCGCGCAGGTGTCGCGCTCTCGATCAGCGCGCTCGGCCGGTTCATGAGGGAGCTGTTCGGGCAGCGTCCCGAGCCATGGGTCGAGATCGAGGCCGTGCGCGAAAGCGCGGAGGGCGTGACCGTCACCTGCGAGCCGCTGCCGCCCGAGCTGTCGAGCCTCGGCGATCCGGTCGAGGGTCAGCTGAAACAGATCCGCGATCTCAGCAAGCAGTACGCGGCGCAGCACGGCTCGGATAGCGAGCTGCGTTCGTACAGCGGCAGCGAGCCGAGCGCGCTGCCGCCGGTGCCGACCGTGAGCATGCGCGCGGCGCCACCCGAACCGGACGTGCTCGCGCGGATGCCGGTGTATCAGTCGCCGTCGAACAGCCTTCGCGTTCATCCGCCCACAGCCTCGCGATCCGGGATGCCCTACGCGGTAGCCGCGCCGACGATCACGACGCCGCCGACCACGAGCAGCGCGACGCGGATCGCGTTGGTCGCGGCGACCTCGGTGATCGCGGGGCTCGTGATCTGGCTGATCGTGCGCGGAGCTAGCGAGCCCGCGTCCACCACGAAGTCCCATGTCGTCGCGATGCCGGCGCCGGCAGACGGCGGGGCACCGGCGCTTGCCCTCGATGCGGCGGTCGTGGCGGTGATCGTCGATGCACCCGAGCCGCCCACGATCGCGCCGCTCACTCCAGCGGATCGCTGCGCCGGTGTTCCCGGTGTGGAGCTGGCCGCCGACTGCACGCGTTCGGCGTGCGCTGCGAACGATCCGGTGCGCGCGAAGCTGTGGTTCGCGAAGGCCACGAGCGCGGAGCGGTCGATGCTCCAGGCCGAGTGCATGCGCGCGGGCATCGATCTCGGGCTCGCACGGAAGCCGCGGATCACGAAGCCGGCCGCCGACAAGCCGGAT
>JAYUVX010000130.1:0-5915 GCA_043753855.1 Myxococcales bacterium
GGATCCCACCGGAGAAGGTCGCGGAGTTCGAGGCCGCGCTGAAGCAAGCGGGGATTTCGGAGGAGATCCACGAGTACGACGCCGAGCACGCGTTCGCGAATCCGTCGAACCCGGTGTACGACGAGACCTCCGCCGCTGACGCGTGGCTCCATGTCATCGCGTTCCTCGACAAGCTGCGCGCATAGCTCTACGCTGGGGCGCGGTGACCGGTCTCGTTCTGTCCTGCGAGCACGCATCCGCCCAGCTCCCACCGGGGGTCGACCTCGGAGTGCCTCGCGAGATCATTTCGTCGCAGGCGGGCTGGGATCACGGTGCGTTCGAGATCGCCGAACAGCTCGGCGAGGCGCTCGGCCTCCCCGTCCATGCCAGCGCGTTCTCCCGGATGTTCGTCGATCTCAACCGGCCGCCCGACCACGCCGACGTCATCCCGCGTAACAGCTACGGTGCGATCGTCCCCGGCAACCTCGCGCTCTCGCCCGGTGATCACGAGCAGCGGCTCGCGCTGTTCCACCGACCGTACTGGGACGCCGTGCGCGGCGACGTCAAGGGACGTCTGCGCGATCGCGGCGCATGTCTGCAGCTCTCGTCGCACAGCTTCGATCCCACGCTCGACCCGGGCCAGCGAACCTTCGACATCGGCGTGCTCTACGATCCCGGTCACGCGTACGAGGCCGAGCTCGCCGAGCAGTTGATGTTCCAGCTCCGCCGCGCCGGCCTCGATGTTCGGGCGAACCAGCCCTATAGCGGACTCGGTCCGGCGATCTGCACGAGCCTTCGCAGCGAATTCGCGGGTCAGCGCTATGCGGGCATCGAGCTCGAGACCTCACACGACATCACGCAACTCGTTGGTGGATGTGCGCGGATCGCAGCCGCGGTGCTGCCGTTCCTCGAACAACTGTGACGATCACTCGAGGATCAACGCGCCCGCGCCGCCGCGGCTGCTCGTGCACGCACCGCAGTGCAGGATGACGCCATCGTCGCAGCCACGCCGTGTAGGATGCGCAGCATGGCAGCGGTGCTCGCCCTCGCCGGCCTCGGCAAGGACTACGGCGATCGAACAGCGGTCGATGCCGTCGATCTCGTGATCGAGGCGGGCACCATCGTCGGCCTGCTCGGCCCCAATGGCGCGGGCAAGACCACCACGATCTCGATGGCCTCCGGGGTGATCACGCCGACGCGCGGCACCGCCCAGGTCGATGGCCACGATGTCTGGAGAGAGCCGAGGACGGCGAAGCGCGCGCTCGGGCTCGTCCCGCAGGAGCTCGCGCTGTACGACGAGCTGTCAGCGCGACAGAACCTGCGCTACTTCGGTCGGATCTACGGGCTGTCCGGCAGCGAGCTCGTCGCCCGGATCGACTGGGCCCTCGGCGTGGCCGGGCTCGCCGACCGCGCGGATGATCCGGTCTCGGAGTTCTCCGGCGGGATGAAGCGGCGGCTGAACCTCGCCGCCGGAGTGCTACACAAGCCCAAGCTGCTGATCCTCGACGAGCCGACGGTGGGCGTCGATCCGCAGAGCCGCCATCACATCTTCGAGACCGTGAAGTCACTACGAACGGACGGCATGACCGTGCTCTACACCAGCCACTACATGGAGGAGGTGGAGGCGCTGTGCGACCGCGTCGCGATCATGGATCACGGCAAGCTGGTCGCCGCCGGGACGATCGCCGAGCTGGTGGCGAGCCATGGCGGTGAGGGGATCGATCTCGTGGTCACCGGCGATGCCGAGGCCGCGCGTACCGCGGCGGCGAGGCTCGCGAGCCCGGTCGCCGGCGAGGGCTCGATCGTCCGGCTCCCCGAGGTCCACCCGCTGGCTCCGGTGCTCGCCGCGATCGAAGCGACCGGCGCGACGATCACGTCGATCGCGAGTCGCCGCGGCAACCTCGAGGGCGTGTTCCTCGCGCTGACGGGCAAGGCGCTTCGAGACGAATGAGAGAACGATGATGCTGGGCGCCGCGATCACCAAGGACCTGCTGCTGCTCTCACGCGATCGCCGCGCGCTCGCGATGCTGGTGTTGGAGGAACTCGACCCCGTCTAGGGAGCGGGCTTATCGCCCGGAGCACTCGTCACGTCATTCCACTGGGGCGGCTCGCCCGCGGCGAGGCAGCGCAGCGACGCAACGTGCTGCGAGAGCTGGTCCGCGGCGGCTTGGTCGGGCGAGAACACGAACACCACGGTTGTCGATCCCGCGCACGTGATCGCCGTCGCGAAGCCGATGACGTGCTCGTTCTCAAGCGTGCCCTGGAACGGGATGCGGCCATCGTGCTCGGTACTAAACGTGAGCTCCGCCCCCATCGCCACGAACACCGCGTTCAGCAGCGGCTGTAGCTTCGTGGGATCTCCGGTCACCATCGACTGGAGTTGCACGAGGGACGTTCCGTCAGTCAGCTGCAGCTGGGCGGCTTCATGAGAGACCGCGCGGAAGTCCGGCAGGTCGATGTGCACGGTGACGCCCTGAGTCGCCTGCTCGCGCTCGCGCGCGGGATCGGGTTTGCAGCGAAAGCTCGCGACCATGCGTTGCTCCAGCGCCTGCGCCCCGTCCCCGAGCGAGATCACCATCACCCCGCGGTTGCCGCACGGGACGAACACCATGTTCAGGTCGCCTTTGTCGGTATCGATCACGAGAGACGGAAGCGACGTGCCCCCCGGACCGCGCATCGTTCCGTGCGTGGTGTTGTTGCCGCCGGTCACGCCCGCCATCGCGCGCCCCAGCATCTCGGCCTGATCGGGTGGAAGATCGGATCCCGCATACCAGCCTACGCCGGCGACTCCGCCGGAGCCGGCGATGTTGCCGAGGAGCAGCGTCCCCGTCTGATAGTCCAACGACTCCTTCGCGACATCCCCGGATGGCAGATCGATCGAGAACCCGGGCAACTCCTTCGTGGTCAGGCGCGCGTGTCCGGGCGGTGGTACCAACACGAACGCGAAGCCCATCGCCGCCCCGAGGCCTGCGACCGCTGCGAGCGCGACGAGCGGGAATGCCGGCCAGATCCGCGGAGAGTACTCGCGCAACATCGACCGCGCCCCGAAGCCGAGGCCGACGCACAGGCCCGGCAACATGAAGCTCGCGCTCGAATGCCACGTGAGAGGAAGGATGGCCAAGCGATAGACCAGCAGGCCGACCGCACCACCGCCCAACGCTGCCGAGACGAGATACGGAATGCGACCTGACATGCGCCGCTTATAGCGAAGTCCGCCCCCGAGCGCTTGTGACATCGCTCGATAGCCCATCGTGCGCTGCGCCAGCGCAGAGATCGCCTCGCATCGCCAGAACGCTGCCTCGAACTCCGGGACGAGTACACCTGGTTCCGTCGAGAGGGCATAGAGCACGAGCGCGGAGGCGAGGAGCACGCTGGCGTCGTTCTCGTTCAACCGCACGTCCACGCTCGACTCGGTCGTGCTCGTGTTTCCCGCTGGCAGCGAGGTCACGCGGGTCAAGCTGAGCGCCAAGGAGCGCACGGCGATCGGGTAGCCCGCCGGGCGATCGCTCGGGTTGCGAAGGAAGGACACCAACGCGCGCGAGGTCGGCGGGGTCGACGCCGACGGCGATGGCAAGGCGGACTTCGCGGCCGTGCTCGGCTGCAATGGGGTCGCCGAGGGCGAGTGCCAGAACGACGGCGTGACCGGGTTCGAGCGCATCAACGGCAAGTGGTGCTGACCCCGGTTCGCGTTGACACCGTCGCGCCGGCTGCATCCCGTGGTTGCCCCGACGCATCGTAGGGACTACGGTCGAGCCATGGCCGCGCCCGATGCGGCCGGAGCAGCGGTGAAGCAAGACGCGTTCGTTCCGGAGACGGAGCTGCTCGCGACCCTGACTTAGGAGCACCGCCAGCTCGACGCTCGCCTCCGCGGCTCGAGCCCCAGGTGTCGATGACCTCCGCCGAGCGTTCGCCGCCGCCAGGTCGTCGGGGATCCGCGCCTCGAACATCCGCGTCGACGGTGACCTATGGCTTCGCGCACGTGGCGCGCGGTCCCCGCGTGCGCCGCATCAAGGTGCCGCTCGCGCACTTACCGGTCGTACACGCTGGTCCAGCTCACCGACGTGCACATCGGCCGAGGCTCGGCCGCGAGTTCGCCGAGGGCGTGGTGCGCCAGGTCAACACGCTCGCGCCCGACCTCATCGTGATCACGGGTGACTTCGTCGACGGACGGCTCTCCGAGCTGCGCCCGCACATCGAGCCGTTCCGAGATCTGCGCGCACGCGATGGCGTGTTCTCGGTGACCGGCAACCACGAGTACTACTGGGATCCCGAACCCTGGCTCGATCACATCCGATCGCTCGGGATCGCGTGCTGCGCAACGAGCACGTCACGATCGCCGATGCATTCCAGCTCGCCGGTGTCGACGACTCGAGCGCCGCCGAGGACCTCCCGCGTCCGCTCGCGGGCCGCGATCCCGCGCTGCCGCTCGTCTTGCTCGCGCACCATCCACGCACGATCGCGCGCGCCGCGCCTGCGGGCGTGGATCTCCAGCTCTCGGGCTACACGCACGATGCCCGGTCCTGTGCGTTTCGATATAGGTTGGCCGCTATGGAGCCGAGTCGGGATGACAACTTGCGCGGACTGCGACAGATGGTCGCGTCCGCGCCGAGCGTCGCGATCGTTCGGGCCGATGAGGTCACCTGGCAATCCCGCTCCAGTGACGATGGCACCGATACGCACGTGCGCTGGACGTGTGTGAAGCCGATCGCAGGACCGGTCCCGCCCGCCTCGATCGTGATCCGGAACAACGAAGAAGATCAGGCGAGAGTCTCCCACATGCTAACCGTGACTGCCCCCGAGATCTACCTGGTGGGGCTCGATGGAGCAACGCTGATGTTCGCACTCGAGGTCGAGTTTGACGACGAAGATGGTCGTTACGAACTGGTGAACTTACTCTGGGATGTCAGCCTCGATGAGCTTGTGTGAGTGGTGATTCGCGCACGGAGACCACCACTATCACGGTCACGCCGTGAGGCGGGATGTGGACCTGGTCGCCGGAACGATCACCGTTCGGCAGAACGCGGTGAAGGGACGGATCGGCACGCAGAGGTCGGGAAAGGGGCGAGAGATCGCGCTCTCCAACGAGACGATCAGCGCCCTAAGGTCTCACCGTCACCCGCGTGGTCAGTTTCGTGTTCTGCGGGATGCACGCGCGATGCTCAAGTGCCCGGAGCTTCAACATCTGCTCTGGCGCCACTCGTTCGCGAGTCACCTCGTGATGCGTGGCGTACCGCTCAAGGCGGTGCAGGAGCTGCTGGGCTACAGCGCGATCCAGATGACGATGCGCTACGCGCACCTCGGACCCGAGGTCACGCGTGATGCCGTAAACCTTCTCGACAAGCCGGTGAACGGCAACGTCGCGATGGCTCGTGGCAGTGTGGTGGCAGCGTCAGCCGAATGCTGATCTAGCGCTATGCCTCGGAAGAGAACATCTTGATCAGAGTCTGCTCGGGTGTGGATCTGATCTTGAGCAGCGTCGAGGAGACGGATCCGGAACGCGGCGTAGGGCCGCGCGTGGGTTGAAAGGTGGGGCAGAGCCGTGACATCGAGGGTTTGCAAAGACTCTCTCGACGGAACGATGCCCCGAGACTCGCATCGTGATCGAACTGCCGGACCAACACAAACACCTCGCACTTGCGCTGCAAGCGATGGCGGAACAGGTCGAACGACTCGGTTCGGTCGGCGGGGACGGAAAGTCGATCGATTACACGAAGATCACGTACCTCGCGAACCACCACGACAAGAGAACTACGCCGCCCTCCGCGCCGCGGGCTTGCCAATCGGCAGCGGCAACACCGAAGCGACGTGCAAGACCCTCGTCGACGTCCGCATGAAGCACGCCGGCTCACGCTGGAACATCAAGACCGCTCGGCATGTCGTGCAACTCCGAGCGCTCGCAACCAGCGATCGATGGGGCGACGCCATGGCGCTCACGC
>JAYUVX010000131.1:0-47927 GCA_043753855.1 Myxococcales bacterium
TCCTGCTGTCGGATCTCCTCCTTCACGACCTCGCGCTCGGTATCGATCATCGCCTTGCGGAACAGCAGATTGCGCATCCGCTCCGACTCGAGCTGGACCGCGAAGTCCAGGTAGTCCGCGGGCAACGTGTTGATGTAGTGCGTGGCGTCCTCGTCGGTCGCCGCGTTGACGTAGCCGCCGATGCCGTTGATGAACTGGGCGTGCTCCTCGCCGCGGAGGTGCGCCGTGCCCTTGAACATCATGTGCTCGAACATGTGGGCCGAGCCGCGGCGGTCCCGGGGCTCGTCCTTGGAACCGACGTGATACCAGACCTGGACGGCCACCACCGGGGCGGCATCGGTATGGAGGACGGCCAGCTGGAGGCCATTGGCCAGCGTGGCGGTCTCGACCTGCGGCAGCTTGCTGACCGCGGACTGGGCGGAGGCCGTCGCGGTGAGCGCGGCCAGGATCAAGAACGGACGGACCATGAAGCTCCCAGAAGGCGAACTGAACTGACGGCGGACACTAGCAGCACGGTTGCCTGTCGTCCGGCCGGTTTGGCGGCCTTCGCATACTTGGGCGAGTAACGTTCGTAGTCGAGCTAACTACCGATACTCACTACCCCAGAGTTCACCATTATGGGATTATTACCGATTGACTGGAAAATGGGCATCGGTCAAAGTGCGTTGCAATGGCACGACTGCAGCAGCAAGTAGGTTCACAGGAGGATGGGCGGATGATCGATGTCACCGGGGTGAAGGTATTCTCCGCGACGAAGGCCAAGGAGCGTGAGCTGCTGGGAGAGCTCATCACCGACTGGATCCGTAGCCATCCAGATCACGAGATCGTCGACAAGATCGTCACGCAGAGCTCGGACTCCGAGTTTCACTGTCTGACCATCACGTTGTTCTACAAGCACAACAAAGCCTAGGACCGAGCTGGGTTCCTGACGGCGGGACGTGGGGCTTGA
This sequence comes from Myxococcales bacterium, assembly GCA_043753855.1. Classification (GTDB taxonomy): domain Bacteria; phylum Myxococcota_A; class Polyangia; order Haliangiales; family Haliangiaceae; genus JABFXX01. The sequence continues at coordinate 950 of JAYUVX010000131.1, forward strand.
CCCCGCTCCGTCGATCGAGTACCCACTTGCCTCCCCATGGAGAATCCGTTCGGAAAGCCCGTCGAGGTCGAGGTTCGCGACAGCCTCGAGAAGGCGATGAAGATCCTCAAGCAGAAGATGTCCAAAGAGGGCATCCTGCAGGAGCTCAAGCGTCGTCGGTTTTATGAGAAGCCGAGTGTCAAGAAGAAGCGGAAGACCCGCGAGGCGCGCAAGCGTCTGCGCCGCGAGATGAAGCGCCGCGTCTCGCCCGCTCCCGCTCGCTGAGCCCTTCGAGTTCCATTTGGGGAACTTGGCATTGGGGGACTGGGTCGAGGTCGTCGTTCCCGTCGGGGCCGCGGATGTTGATGACATCGCGGCCCTGATCGCATCCGAGGTCGTTGCCGCTGCCGCCGGTACGGAGCAGCGTGGTGATGAAGTGGTGTTCTGGGTCGATCGCGCCGACAGCGCGGTCGCCCTCGAGGCCACACGTGACGCCGTTGCTCGCTGGCAGGCACAGGGTGCCGCCGTCGATGCCGCCAAGGTCCGGATCGAGCAAGCGCTCCCCGAGGCCGAGTGGCGCGACGCGTGGAAAAAGTACTTCAAGGTCTCGAAGCTGACGCGGCAGTTCGTGGTGGTCCCGTCATGGGAGCGCTACGTCGCGCATGACTCCGAGGTCGTCATCGATCTCGATCCGGGGATGGCGTTCGGCACCGGTACGCACGCGTCGACGCGGCTGGTCCTCGAGGAGATCCAGGAGCTCGCGGATCGCGATGTCACGCCACCGCGGATCCTCGATGTCGGCTGCGGCTCCGGGATCCTGTCGATCGCTGCGGTCAAGCGCTGGCCAGAGGCGACCTGCCTCGCGATCGATAACGATCAGCTGGCGGTCGATGCCACGCTCGATAACGCCTCGATCAACCGGGTCGCCGATCGGATCGAGACCAGCCTCGTTGCCGCGGGCGATCTGAGCGAGGACTTCCCGCTGGTGCTCGCGAACATCCAGGCCCACGTGCTGCGCGCGCTGCGCGAAGCGTTGACCGCGCGGCTCGCACCCGGCGGTACGCTGATCCTCTCGGGTCTGCTCACGCCGCAGGCCCAGCCGATCGCCGATGAGTTCGTCGCGGGTGGGCTGCGCCTGGTCCGCGTACGCGCGAGCACCGACGACGCGCAGTGGTCCTCGGTCACGCTGCGGCGCTGATGCGGATCTTCGTCGACTCGACGTCGCTCGCCGCCGGTGCGCTGGTGATCCGCGGCGACGAACATCACTACCTGTCGCGCGTTCGCCGCGCACGTGCCGGTGACGGCGTCGAGCTGGTCGATGGCGCCGGGCGCCGCGCGGCCGCGGTGATCGCGCGGATCGCGGATGCGGAGACCGAGCTGACCGTCGATGCGCCCGAGGCCATCGCCCACGAGCCGCCTCTCATCCGCGCGCTGATCCCGCTGATCAAGGGCGATCGGATGGAGCTCTGCCTCGAGAAGCTGATCGAGGTGGGTTGCGACGAGATCATCGTGTGGCCAGCGGCGCGTGCGGTGGTCAAGCTCGAGGCGGATCGCCGCGAGTCCCGGCTCGCGAAGTTCGCGTCCACGATCCAGGCCGCGGCTCGCCAGTGCGGCCGCGCGCAGATCCCGGAGATCCGCTGGGCCGACTCGCTGGCCACCGCGATCGCCGCCCTGCCCTCCGGGCTGCGCGTGGTGCTCGATCCGACCAGCGATGCGATCCTCGACGCTGCGACCGCCGTGGATGTCACGCTGATCAGCGGCCCCGAGGGCGGGCTCGCGCCGGCGGAGCTCGAGCAACTCGCGGGATTCATGCCGGTGGGCCTCGGGCCGCGGATCCTGCGCGCCGAGACCGCCCCGGTGATCGCGACCGCGATCCTCCGCGCGCAAACCCGAACCTAAGGCAGGTACTTGATGACGACGCGCGCGATCCGCGCCTCGGTGCCCTCGCTGAACCGTACGTAGCCGGGCGCCGCGTCGAGGTGGAGGCCGACCACCCACTCGGCGCCGAGCTTTGCCTTGAGATCCGTGGCGGCCTGGGCGCCGAGCGTGAACGCGACCGGATTCGCCGCGCCGACCGACGCGGAGGTCACCGTCGCCATGCCGTACTGCACGCCGCCGCCGAGGTCGGCGTAGATCGCAGCGCTGACGCCCGTGGTCTCGACGGTAGCCGACGGCGTGGTCACGTCCCACACCGAGATCACCTCGCTCGCGTCGCCCGCGTAGGACTGCATCTCGAGCTCGAGCTTGACCTCGGAGATCGCGCTCGCCGTGAAGCCCGCGAGGTTGAACACGAAGTAGCTGTTGTAGTCCGTGCCGGTGAGGGTGCCGGTCAGCGTGTTGTCGTTGGCGGTGGCGTGGGAAGGGCCGTTGTTCGCCTGCCAGCCGCGCCAGTAGTTGCCGCCGACCTTCTTGACGTCGATCGTGCGCGTCATCAGCTCGGAGCAGTCTGGCTTGCCGTTCATGTTGATGTCGGGACGGTCGTCGGCGCCCGGGCACTTGTCGCAACCGTCGGCGATGGTGTCGGCGTCGGTGTCCATCCGGTCATCGAAGCCGGGGCACTTGTCGACCGCGTTGCAGGCGCCGTCGTTGTCGGTATCGGGGCACGCGTCGATCGGTACATCGGCCGGTGCATCGGCACGCCGCGCATCGGGATCGTTCCCGGTGTCATCGCCGGCGCCGGGATTCGGAACGCCTGCCGACGCGCAGCCGGCGAGCACGAGGAAGAGCGCGGACCTCACGCGCGAACGCTAACAGAGCGGGCCATCGAACTGGTGATCGATCGCGTAGAGTCGCGAGATGCCTCGTTTCGACGCCGATGGCGTGCGCGAAGAGTGGGACTACGCCGCCGATGCCTACGCGAAGGGCCAGGCCGATGGCCGCGACTACTACCGCCTGGAGTTCTTCGGTCCGTACCAGATCGAGATGTGCGGTGACGTCACCGGCCAGCAGCTCCTGGATGTGGGGTGCGGCTCCGGCTACTTCTCCCGCGCGATGGCGGAGCGCGGCGCGAAGGTCACCGGGATCGATATCTCGCCCCGGATGATCCAGCACGCGCAGGCCGCCAGCAGCGGCATCACCTACGAGGTGCTCGATGCCGCGCGGATCGATCGCAGGTTTCCGGCGGCGAGCTTCGACATGGCGACCGCGTGCCTGACGCTGCAGGACGTGCCGGAGCCCGGCGTGACGCTGCGTGCGATCGCGAAGGTGCTGAAGCCGGGCGCCCGGTTCGTCTCGTCGATCGAACATCCGTTCTCGTCGATGCCGGTTCGCCAGTGGCAGCGCGATGACAGGAAGGCCAAGAAGTGGCTGTGCGTCGATCGCTACTTCGATCGGGGTGCGATGCCGTACACCTGGAAGCGCTGGAGCTACGAGTTCACCACCCGCGCGCTGCACGTCACGCTCGAGCAGTGGATCGACTGGACGGTGGCAGCGGGGTTCGCGATCAAGGCGCTGCGCGAACCGAAGCCCACCGAGGCAGCGCTGCGGAGCCATCCCGATCTCGAGGACGCCGCCCGCGTTCCGTACTTCCTGATCTTTGACCTCGTGAAGGTCTGAGAACGCCGTCGACGACGATCGTCAGCTGCCGGTGAACAACAAGTCGAGCGCTGCGAACAAGCCCGCTCGTTGCGGGCCGAGTCCGCCCACGACGTCGCCCAGCTCGTTCGCAGAGATCGCTGCGAGCTCCTGAAACATCGCGACGTACTCGACGTTCCGGACGACCACCGTCGGATTGAGGATCCGCAGCGGCGTCACCGGGTACGTCCGCTTGACTGCGAGTGGAACGACCACGCGGGTGTTGAGGTGAGCGAGCAGCTCGGCCTGGAGATCGGCGAGCAGCGGGTAGAGCTTGCCGGTTCTGTCCTTGTGAACATCGAACTGCGCTATCAGAACCGCCGCCGGCCGTCACCGAAGATGCCGCGCTCCGCGATCAGGGCGTTGTACTCGTCGATGCCCTGGCGATTTTCTTCGAGCCACTGCTTGGCTTCCGCGGCCTTGACCGCTTCCTCGAGCGCCGCCTCGACGACCATCGACCCGTTGAGGCCCAACGCCCTGGCACGAGCGACGAGGCTTGGCCGCAGCGACAGGTTCGTGGCCGTCTTCCGCTCCTCGGATGCGCGCGACATATGCGCATCGCTATCCGGCAGCAAGCCGAGCGTCAGCGGACCAGCGGCCGGGTCTGCACGATGTAGAGCTTCTCGCCGACGAACACCCACTCGACGTCGAGGTGATCGTTCCTGAAGATCTTGGTGAGCGTACGTGCGGAGTCCGCGAGCAAGATCGCGCGGGTGTTGCTCAGCACAGGCTTTCCAGCATCGGGGTTGGGCACCTCGCGGATCCCTCCCTTCGCATCGAACACCAGCTTGGTCTCCTCGGCCGAGCGCGAGAGGACGCGGATGCCGTGGTTGTACCAGCTGACGATCAGGCTCTCCGGGACCTTCTTGCCATCGACGACCGACATGCCGAGACCGCTCTTCGCGTTGATCGTGTAGTTCTTCTCGTCGGTGGGATCGGTGGGGTGCTCGGTGACCAGCACGCCCGCGGCCGTCGCGGGAACCCCGACCTGGACCAGCACGGCGCTGTAGGTCCTCGTGTGATCGATCGCGGCGCGCTGCCGATCCTCGAACGCCGTGAAGTTCCAGATCGAGCCCCACACCTGCTTGACCGCGGTCATCACCTGCTCTGGGCCGCGCATGTTCGGCACCGTGTCGTAGAGCCCTGCGCCATTGAACTGCGGAAGATCCTCGGCGTTGCCGGAGCTGCGCACGAACACGCCGCCCGCCGAGTCCGGCAGTGCCGCGAGCGCCGCGGTGACCTTGGCCTCGAGCTGCTTGCTCACTTGCGCATCGATGACCGCCTTCTTGAGCACCGCCAGCTTCGCCTTGCGAACGTTGGCGTCGCTCTGGAACGCCGGGTCCGCGAGCATCGCCGCGAGCTTGCCGTCGAGGCCGTTCGCCTTCATGTGCTCGGCGTAGTAGCGGAACGGGATCGAGAACCCCATCGGGACCTCGAACAGGGTTGGCCTGGCTGCGAGGATCTCGCCGAGGTTTGCCGCCTTCGCACCGAACCGCACGATGTCCTTGGCGCGGAATTGATCGAGCGTGGACAGCTCGGCGAACTCGAGGTCGGCCACCGGGAGCTCCACGGTCCTCGGTACGATCTTGGTCCTCGCGGCGATCTCGTCGGCGGTGGCCTCGCGCAGCGTGTACCCGCCGCCCTTGGCCTCGAACCACACGGTCTTGCCATTGAGCGCGGCCAGCGTTGCGCGCGCGCCGTGCAGGCCGATGTTCGGGATCCGCCACGCCTTCGCGCGCAGCGAGACGTGCGAGAGCGGCGTCGAGAACTGCTCCGAGATGATGCCCGCAACCGGCGTGATGTCGGCGAGCGGCGTGGTGAGCACCACGATCTCACCCGGATCGAACGTCAGCTCGGATTCGGCAACGCCGAGCGGGACCAGCCGGAGCTTGCCGATCGCCGTGCCCTCGTTGAACGCGACGTAGTCGTTCGCCTTGTAGAGCGCATCGTTGCTGATGAACGGCACGTCCTTCAGCTGCTTCGCCACGCTCTCCTGGTACGAGGAGTCGGGGCGGTACTTCACGACGTCGCCCTTGAAGAACGTCTCCTTCATCCGCTTGTAGGCGTGGGTGACCTGCTCGGGCGTGGCGAGGTCACCGTCCCAGAACGCGAACGTCCACACGTCCTGCGCGAGGTGATGGACGAGGTAGCACATCATGAAGTCGACCTTGTCGGCGCTGTAGTTCCGGTCGAACACGCGCACGGCTTCCTTGGTCTTCGGCTTCCTGTAGAGCTCCTGGAAGATGAAGTCTTTGTGGACCTTGTAGACGTCGACGTCGAAGTAGTAGATGGCGTCGCTCTTCAGATCGATCACGAACTTGGCGAACCGTTCGCCGCCGAGCTCCTTGGAGTAGGCCTCGAAGTCCTCCGCGGTCTCGATCTTCGCCGAGTACAGCCGGCGTGCGGGAGCGGTGACCGGCACGACCACCGCGGCGACCTCGGAGGCATCGGGCGGGGCGACGGCGGCGGCGGCGCGCGGCGCGGCGGGCATCGGACGCGACGCCGGCGGATCCTGCCTGCCCGGGTCGCTGTTCGAGGAGCAGGCGGCGACCAGCACCACGCCCAGGAAGACCCACGTCGCTCGATTCATGCGAGCCAGCCTATCGCGGAACCGCAGAGGACTTCGGGGTGGGGGCGTGCCTACATCGCGCCTGGGAGGGCGCCCGGGCGCGGTTCGCGGTACCGGGGTTTCCTAGCACTGACGAGGATTTGCGTTGGACGCCTCCGGCGCGTTATTCATTGCACGATGTCGGAGCGCGAGCCGGCCCTCCTGGGGGATCGGGCAGAGGGTGATTCGGCGGAGTCACCCGCGCCGGCCGCACGTCCCGCGCGCCGCGAAGCGCCATCGGTCTACGTGGTGGGATTCTGGAAGCGGTTCGCCGCGGCCGTGGTCGACCTCGCGATCGTGATCCCGGCGGCGCTGCTGATCACGTTGATCGTCAGCAAGATCGCCGGCGTTCGCCTGCCACCTTCGAACCTCAAGATCCTCGATGTCGACATGTGGATCGACCTCGTGCTCGCGACCGACCCCGCGCTCGTCATGGGCATGGTGCTGTTCCTCGCGATCGGGCTGACCTACTTGCTCGTGTTCCAGATCGTCGTCGGCAGGACCCTCGGCATGCGTCTCCTCAAGATGAAGATCATCGACGTCTACGGCGATCGCCCATCGCCGGCCCGGTGTGTGGCCCGGTGTGGTGGGTATGTGGCCGGCGTCGCCACGCTGTTCCTCGGGTTCCTCTGGATGGGCTTCGACAGCGAGAAGCGCGGCCTCCAGGACTGGATCGCGGGAACCTACGTGATCCGGGCATGAGGCGGCGGCGATGCCTTCGCGTCTGAGCTCCCTCCTGGTTCGCGACGGGCTTGTCGGCGTCAAGCGCATGGAGAAGGCGTTCCAGCGCCAGGTGATCTATGGCGGCAGCCTCGACACCATCCTCCTCGAGATGAACCTCATCCCCGAGGAGCGGCTGACCCAGTACCTCGCGCTCGCCTCGGGTCTGCCTCCCGCCGAGCGCGACGAGGGACAGCAGATCACCGACGAGGCGATCGCCGTGATCCCGCGCGAGATGGCGGAGCGGTATCGCGCGGTCCCGGTGGCGCTCGCGGGCGAGACGATCCGTCTCCTCGTGTGCTCGCCGCTCGAGATCGAACGCCTCGAGGATCTCGCCGATCAGCTCGATCGCCCGCTCCAGCCGCTGATCACCCCGGAGTACCGCTGGCACCTGGTCTATGCGGCCGCGTACAACCTCGATCCCCCGGCGCGGTTCACCACGCTCGCGCGCTCGCTCGACGTCGATCCCGATGCGGTTCCGGTGGGTCGTGCCCGCAGCGTGATCGTGGATGCGGCAGCACCGCTGCCGGCGGCCGATGTCGTCGGCGAGACCACCGAGCAGACGCCCGCGCTCGTCGAGCAGACCACCAAGCTGGACGCCGTGCCGAGCGCGTACCCGCCACCGTTGCCCGAAAACGAGCACGTTCGCCCCGGCCGCAGCACGTTGATCGGCCTGCGCCCCGTACGCAACAACACCGCTCCGGGGCTGCCGCCGGCGCGCCCGCCGGCTCGTCCGCCCGACGAAGCCCCTGCCGATGCGGTGGTGACGTTCGTCGAGCCGCAGCCGTCGCCGAGTGAAGGTGTGCCGGCTGCGATTCCGGATTCGGGCAGCATCCGCAAGCCGAGGCCGGGAAGCGATGCTCCGCGCTCGCCGCGGCGGCCAGCCACCGCACCGATCGAGACCCACGGCCGCGATGCACCGCTGCCGGTGGTCGCCGCCCGCGAGCTGCTCGCTCGCGCCGAGGATCGTGACACCGTGTTCCTGACACTGTTACGCGCTGCGCGCCTGCGTGCGCGGTGGGCCGGCCTCCTCACCGTGCAGGGCGGCGCTGCGATCGGCCGCGTCGCGATCGCGGAGCCCGGCCTCGATACGCTCGCCGTCACCACGGTGTTGATCCCGCTCGATGCGGTGTCACCGTGGCGCTCGGTGGTCTCGAGCCAGCAGCCGCACATCGGCGCGATCGTATCCGGCGATCCGGGGATCGATGCGATGTCGCTCCGGCTCGGTGGAACGATGCCGCCGTCCGCCCTGCTGATGCCGATCGTGCTGCGCGATCGCGTGGTCGCGATCGTCGTCGCGCACCGCGTACATTCGGACCTGCGGCTCTCCGACGTGACGGATCTGCTGCCAATGGCGAACACCGCCTCCGAGGCCCTCGGCCGGTTGATCGTCAAGAGCAAGTCGGCGGGGTACCGCCCACCCGCGGGCGCCGTGGTCCCGGATGTCGAAGGCGAGATGATCGATACCAGGCGGATCGCGAAGCCCGCTGTAGGGTGGTCCGCGCCCCGGCCGGTCAAGGAGCCTGCAATACCCGCGCTCGAGGACAACCACGACGTCTCGATCACGGCCGAACCAGTGGGTACGATCAGCGCCCTGCTCGACGAGATCGAGAACACACGTGAAGGCCACGCCGACGATGCCGTGTCGGAGGCGGTCGAGCGCGCGAACGAGACGATCGGCGAGCTGATGCGCCGGTTCCCCGGCAAGCTGCGCGTCGATCGGTTCGCGGTCTCCGGCCGTCCGCTGCGTGCGGCGCAGTACGGCGGGCTGCTCGAGCTGGTGATCCGCCTCGGACCGGCCTCCTCCGATCTGCTGATCGACAAGATGTCGTCACCCCAGCGCGACGTGCGGTTCTACGCCACGGTCTGCGCCACCGAGCTGCGGCCGAAAACGGCGGTGTTCGCGCTCGCCGAGCGGCTGTTCGATCAGGACTTCGGCGTTCGAGCCTGCGCGATCGAGGCGCTCGCTGGATATCCCGTGCAGGATCTTGGCACCGCGCTGGTGCGTGCTCGGCGTGCACTCCACTCGACGGATCCCGAGGTCGTGGCCGCCGCCGCCGCGGCGATCACCGAGCTCGGCGACACCGAATCGGTCAGCGACCTGATGGGCGCGATCGAGCGTGGGGACCGCGCCGCCGAGCATGCGCGTCGCGCCCTCGCCACATTGACCGCGCAGGACTTCGGAACCAGCGAACGCAAGTGGCGCAAGTGGTACGACACCGCGCGGAACCGGCACCGGATCGAGTGGCTGATCGACGGCCTCGGCCACAAGGAGGAGGCGATCCGCGAGGCAGCGATCAACGATCTGCGCCGGCTCACCGGCGAGTACTTCGGGTACCACCACGATCTTCCGCGCCGCGATCGCGATGCAGCCGCGCACCGCTGGGCGGAGTGGTGGAGAGACGCCGGAGCGCGACGCTTCGTGGTCCGTGACGACGAACGCTATCGGCCCACCGCGGTGCTTCCGTCGCGCCGCGGCGAGCCGACCTGACAGGTCAGCGAATCGTCGAGGCCGGCGGCACGTCGGTGGTTGTCACCGGATATTGCGCGGTGGTGTGGACGACGCGACCTTCACCTCGGTCATCGTGATGACGGCCATGGTCGCGGCGACGCATCGCGATCATCGAGCCGAGGATCGCGCTACCGATCGACAGCAGGATCGCGAGACTCAGCGTCAGCAGACCCTTGCCGGTGTTCTCGGCTCGAGACATCGCGTCGTGCTCGACCGGAGTCGCTAGCGGAATTCGCTCCGTCAGGTTGGCGGCGCGAGCACCAAGTTGGTTGGCAACATCCGTGGCACCCGCCTTGTCGAGGGCGGTACGGTCATCGAGCGTCGAGACGAACTTGTCGACGTCGAAGCCGTCGTCCTTGTCGCGCGCGGCTCGTGCAGCCGCGACCACGGCGCCAGGCGCGATCTCCGCCTTGCCCGCGGTCTTCAGCCGAGCGTTGATCGGTGCGATCGCATCGGCCGCATCGTTGAACATCGCGGCCTCGCTCGCGCCTTGCTGCAGCTCCGTGCGATCTTTCGCATTGCGGTCGGTCATGTGCGCGGCACCGATGGCGGCTGCCGAGGCCATCCACAGCGTGACGACGAGCCCGAGCGCCGTGGTGAGTCCCCACACCACAAGACCGTGCCCGGCGCCGACCATACGATCGTAGGTGCCGGCGAGCCGAGTCGCGAACCAGGCGCCAAAACCGACAGCAATTAACGGAGCCAGCACCGAGAATGCGCCCATGCCGAGCGCGGCGTGTCGCGCGGAGCGAACGTCGTCAGGATCGAGCGAGGTCAGGCCGATGCCCATGCCGAGCAGCTGGAGCACTCCCCACAAGCCGACGGCGATCGCCGTACCTGCGAGGACGGCACTCCATCGGATCGTGGGTTGACGGCGATCGAACATGGTCTCGCGAGAAATGGGCTGCATACCCGAGGCATACCGGGTGACCTGGCAGGAGAACCGCCAGGCACCGGTGAGAGATCCATGTGCGTCAAAGATCGTGCGCCCTGACACTCCCAAGTCCTCGCACGGGAGACGCGCTCTGCGCCCTGCGACCGAGCCACGCTCTCAGCGCGCTGGTCCGCGCCAGAGTTCGCGTCTCCCGCCCTCTGCCCGGAGCTCGGTGGCGACCTCGAGGTTGCCCGCGTGGATGACCTCGAGGAGGGCGCCCGCGCTGTCATCGACGGCCGGCGACATGCCAACGTCGATCCGGAACAGCACCCCGTCCTCACCGATCGCGATGTTGCCACGCGGTCCGAGGGCATCCGGGGTGTGGCCGAAGACGATGTGAGCGACGGAGAGGGCGGTGGCCGTCTCGCTCGCGAGCCCCGCCGACGCCGTCCACCAGTCACGCGCCTCCAGCAACGAATCGGCACCCGTGATCTCGGTATCGCGGAAGTCGTTCGCGATCAGGCCTGCCTGCAACGCGGCTTCGAGCCCGGCGACGGTTCGCCGGTGAGTCTGTCCCGCGTGCGCGAAGAACCAGTCGCCTACACGTACCCCGAGTGGACGGGATCGCAGCCACATCCCGCGTTCATCGGTGGTCGCGACGATGCAGGGATCGAGACCGCTCGAGGTCAGCTCGCTATCGAACGAGTCCGCCTTGCTGTTGTAGGGATTCGCGAGAAATTCCGCCTCGTGATTGCCGAGGGTCACCTCGACATGACCACCCCGTCCGGTGGCGGAGACCTGGAGCGCCCGCAGAAATTCGATCACCTCGAGGCTCTGGGTTCCCTTGTCGATCAGATCACCAGTGACGACCAGCGTCGCATCCGCGCCACTCCATTCCGCAGCGCCAGGACGACTCGGAGCAACGGCGATCACGCCCCACCGCATCAACAACTGGACCATCCGGTCGTAACCGCCGTGGATGTCACTGAGCGCGAGCAGGCGCGTGAACGCGAGCTGCTCGACGATCGCGGGGGACGCCGTGAAGTCACGAGGCACAGCGGGGTCAGGCGCAGGACACGAGGGCCCGCCGCACCCGATCGCGGATGCGAGCGCCAGGACCGGCACGGCACGCTTCATCCAACCTCGATGAGAGGAGCCGGCACGACGCGCGGGAGCCGCAGGACGAGCAATCCGACGACCGCGAGAGCTGCCGCGCCGCAGACGTAGAATCCCACGCGGACGTTCCAGACCTGGGTGATCGCGCCGATCGTCAGCGGCCCGAGCATGTCGCCGATCTCCTTGAAGGATTGCGCCGCGCCCACCGCCGCACCGAGCTGTCGATCGCCGGCGATCCGGGTGACCAGCATGTCGGTATTCGTCCACACCGTGCCGACGCCAAGGCCCGCGAGCACCGCCAGCGGAATCAGCATTCCTCCGGTCACCGCCGGGATCGCGAGCGTGGCTGCTGCCGCGACCGCGAGACCCACGATCACCGTGGTAGCTGGGTCGACCCGGTCAGCCAGCCAGCCGGCCACCGGCTGCACCAGCAGGTAGCTCGCGGTGGTCGCGGTCACGAGAAAGCCAGCGCTCGTGGTCGAGTACCCGATCGAGTGGAGATAGACCGGGAAGAATCCAAACAGTACGCCGACGACGAACATATTGATCACGATCGCCGCGTACGTCGGCAGCAGCAGCGGATTCTTCAACAGCTTGAACAGCTGCTTGAACGAAGCTTCCTCCTCGTCCTCGAGCGGAGTGGGTCGATCCTTCGGGATCACGAACGTGAGTACGAACGCCAGCCCGCCGAGGATCGCGGAGGCGACGAACACGCTCGAGAACCCTTCGCGCGTCGCGAGCACGGCACCGGCCGTGGGTGCGAGCACGTAGCCCGCGCCCTTCACCGCATTGTAGATGCCGAACGCACGACCGCGTCCATCGACGTAGTAGCGGCCGACCAGCGCGATCGAGACCGTGGACAGCGCCGCCGCACCGAGGCCCTGGATGAAGCGAACGAGCAGCAAGAGCTTCGCCGGGATCACGAGGAACAACAGCGAGCCGAGCACGAACACCGCAAGCCCGGCGAGCAGCGTGATACGCATGCCGCGCCGGTCAGCGATCAGGCCGGCTGCTGGTTTCGCGAACAGCTCGGCGAAGTCGTACACGGCGATCAAGAGGCCGATCATCAGAGCGCCGAGTCCGACCTTCTCCGCATAGTCCGGCAGGTTGACCGCGACGACGTGGGCCCCGAACGAGGTCACGAACCCGGAGAGCGCGAGGATGCAGAGGTAGAGGTGCCGTCGCGAGGACGCGGGCTGGATGGGTGTGGCCATGTTCGAGGCCCCCCGAACGGTAAAGCGGAGGCGCCCTCATCATAGACGCGAAATCGACGCGAACGACTCCACCCGCCGTGCTCCTCCCAGCTAGGTGCGCTGCAGCACGTTGACGAGGCAGCCCAGCGAGCCGTTGAGCTTGTAGATCGTCGAGACATCGATCGGATGGACCTCGAAGCCCTGCGCCTCCCAGAATGCGGTGCCCGCGGCATCGAGGGCGGGCAGCGCGTAGGTCGGCAGGTAGACGATCCGCTGTGGACCGCGGCGATCGAATAGCGCGTTGGTGTAGGTCACGTACGAGCCGGATCCCGCGAGCACGACGGCAGGCACACGCACCACGCGAAAGCCGCGCGCCGCGAGCTGGAACGCCGCACGATCGAATCGCTGCGCCTCCGCCTCGGAGTCGGCGAGCGCGAGGTCTGCACCCTCGGGCTCGGTGGCGAGCAGCTTCACGCCGGCGCGCACGTCGCCGACGGCGATCGTTCGGTCATCGATCGGGACCATGTACATCATGATGTGATGGCGCGGGACGTCACCGACACTGTCCCCGAGCCACACGATGTCCTGACCGAGCCGGCGATGCAGCTCGGCCTCGATCGAGGTCCGATCGGAGGCGGTGCGACCGACGTTGCGCGCGGCGAGGTTGGCATCGGCGAACACCAGGTGCGGGGTCGCCGCCAGATCGCCACCCTCGAACACGATGTTCGCGATCGCTGGCTCGCGGCCATACACCGCGCGCGAGATTGCCGCTGGAGAGCTCGCATCTCCGGCGCGCTTCTGGAACGGGGTCTCGACGCGCGGGGCGGCGAGGATAGTGCGAGCCCGGGCCGAAGCTCAGCTGATGCAGCTCGATCAGCCGATCACCGCGGCGTGCGAGCACTGCCACGCCATCGGGGCCCGCGCCGAGCTGCGCGAGTGGCTGGGTGCCCTCATCGCCACTCTCCGGCGCAAACAACGCCGGCATCGTGTGGTCCGCAGACACCGTACGAACTAGTGGCTGATCAGCTCCACATCGACCGCAGCAGCCGCCTCGTCGGTGTGCAGCACCACGGTCACGCTCGCGGCCTTGCCGCGGCGGCCGAGGTTATCCGCGAGGGTCTGGCGCGCGCGCTCGATGCGGCTGCCGACCGCATCGTCTCCCGAGATCAACGTGACGACGCTGGCTTCCTTCGGGCTCGCGCCACGCACGCTCACATCACGCAGCTTGAACACCGGACCTGCGGCGACCTGGAACGTGATGTACGCGCCGCCGCCCGGAGCGAACGTGACCACGGCGGGCTCGACGCGAGATGCGAGGTAGCCGCGCGCCGCGAGCTCGGCCTCGAGTGCCGAGCGATCCCCAACCAGACGATTGGCGTCGAGCTGGTCACCGCGATGGGTGGCGAGCACGTCGCGGAGAGCCGCGAGCGGGAGGCCGCGGCCACCGTCGATCGAGACGCTCTGGACCTGCTTGGTGTGCGTGATCGGCGGACCTGCGACGGCCTGACTTCCGGGGAGCCAGGACGAGGCCGTCGCCGCGGCGATCCAGCTGGCCGCAGCCACGGCCGCCGTCAGGACGAGGAGCGAGCGCACACGAGCGGATGGTGCAACCGCAAGACCACCTGAAACCGCAGCCAACTACCCGTGATCACGGACCGGCAGCTGGGGGGCCACTCGCCGAGTGTTCACGCCGTATCCCACTTTGTCGCACGGCTATGGCAGCGCGACGGTCCGCGAGTTGCCGAACCGGTCGGTGACCCGGACCTTGGTCGCGGCGGCATTGTCGGGGACCTGCGCGTAACCCGACGCATCGGTGGTGACCGGCCCGGTGGCGAGTACGAGATCCGCTGCCGTCAGGAGCTCGACAGTCACCTGCTGGCTCCTCAGCGGAACCGGCTGGTTCGAGGACAGCTCCGGGTCCATCAGCCGCCAGCCCTTCGGCGCATGCCACGACACGCCAACCCGCAGCTTCCCGGCGGTCCGCGCCGCCGCGCCGAGCACCACGCTACCCGCGACCACCGCGAACGGATTGGAGTCGATCGTCCAGCCGGAGCCTTCGACGTGGAACCGGTAGTTCCCGAGCGGGAGTCCACCGCGATCGGCGAGCGCATCGGCGCCCGGCGCGCCGACCCATGGAACGGCCTGCCACTCGGCAACCCAGAAGTGCGTCTGCGGGCCCGAGCGCTGCAGCGGCGATGGCGTGTACGCGATCGTGACTTCCATGTCCTCGACCGGGCGTCCGCTGCGCCGCGTGACATCGGCGAACGTTCCGGGCGTCCCGGTCTCCTTCTGCAGCGTGACGTGCGGCGTCTTGGTCAACGGGTCGTCGCCGATCCAGGTGAACGTCGCGATCCCGGAGATCCGCGGGATCGTGGCGAGCGGCTGTGCCTGTACCGGCGTTCCGGTACGGGCATAGACCAGCGAGGGCACGGTCGCCGGAACGGTGCCGCGCAGCTGCGCGGGCTCGTCCTTTGGAAGATCGTCGACCATCGTCGCGGTGGCGACTCGCGTGGTGCCATCGCTGGTTCCGTCCTCGCGCATCGGCGTCATCGCGAGCGGCAGCAGCTTCGCGAGCCGCTCGGCGATCATCTCGGCCAGGAGCGGACCACCGAACGTGACGCTCGGCTCGTAGCCGCCGAGCATCCAGTCCTCGGGGCGCAGCATGTAGCCGACGTGACCCTGCGAGTAGCCAAGCACGATCGTCTTGTCGGGTAGCGGCGATAGCTCGCGCACGCGACCGGCGAGCAGCACGCTGAGCTCGCCCGGCATCGTGCCGATCAAGTAGTCGCCGATCCGCAGCGCGGAGATCGTGGTGCGCGTGGTCTCGCAGACCGGATGGGTCTCGTCGACGCCGAAATTGATCTTGAAGATCGGCTCGAGGATCCCGCCCGCGACATCGAGCAGCAGACACGAGCCATACGGCAGGGTTCCTTCGGTACCGGGGATCTGCGCAGCCGGGAACATCGGCTCGGCCTTCTCGCACAGCGCGGCGCCGACCGGTGCATTCCACTCGTCGATCGGCGACGCCAGCTTGTTGCCGTCGTAGACGACACCGTCGGGCTTGCGGGTCAGATCGAACGGCGCGTACGTGAGGGCGCCGTCCCGGATCGCAAAGGTCTCGGGATACGGGCCGGTCTCCACCGAGCGCGTCAGCATCTCGAGCTCGAGCGAGTCCCTCATCGCGGAACCCGCCGCGGTCCACGCCGCCAAAAGCTCGGTCACCGCCGCGCGGCCATGACCTTCCTCGGCCGTCCAGCTGAAGCACGGGTCGCCGGGCTTGCCGGGGTGCACGTTGCAATCGACGCCGCCGTGTCCCACGGCCGAGACATCCGCGCCGGCGCTCTGCAGGTGCATGACGACGACCTTGGAGTCGAACTGCTCGGCGAGCGTACGCTCGAGGGCACCGACCGCATCGCTCGACGCGAACGGGTTGTTTTGATCGTTGAGCGTGGGGTGCTGGCCGAAGATCGGGACGATCGCGAGCGGCGCACCGGCGACGGTGTCCACCCGCAGCAAGAACATGTGCTCGTCCTTCTTGTTGCCGCCCGGCAACATGTCGTTCTGGTCGCGGCGATCGCGACTGATCTGGTTCATCTGATCGAACGCGGTCGTCGAGAACACGCCGAGCTTTGCCGCGACCCGCGCCGCGAGTGCTTCCCGCGCCGCCGACTCGCATGCCGCGAGGAACCGCTTGTAGACCACGTCGCGCAGCTGACCGGCGCCGAGCTTGAGCGGGCCGTGGCCGGTGAGCTGCGCCCAGGCGGAGTGCGAGTGCGAGGTCGCGATGATCACCTTGCCGGCGAAGTCCGGGCCGAGCCGCTGCTCGAGATCGAACAGCATGCCCTCGTAGACGAAGATCGCATCGAGCTTGATGATCACGACGGTCTCGCCACCCGCGGTCAGCGCGAGCGCCTTCACGCGCGGCGCCGACTCGATCCCGATCGAGGGATTGAACGTCCCCGGGATCGCGATCCTACGCGCATCGACCGAGCCGGCCGAGCTGAGGAAGCCCGCGCGTCCCGTGTAACCGCCGAGTGCCGTACCGACCGGAATGTCGAGCACCTCCTCGGCAGCACCTGCCATCAGAGGACCTGCGGTGACCGTGCCGCCCGCGCGCGCCGTGGGCGGAACCGGTTGGTAGTTGCAGAGCTCCGTGCTCACGCTGCTGGCGGGCGGCTTCGGGCCGTCATCGCCACAACCGACGACCGCGAGCGCAACAATAATCAGGCCTGCGTTTCCCCGCATGCGACGTGCATAACACGCAGCCGGGATCGACGGATGAACTACCGGAGGGCTACGGCTTCAGAAACGTCGAGATACGCGTGGCGTCGGCGGCGGGCGGGAACCGGAGCCGGGTCACCGCGGTCTCGATGCACTTCACCATCTTGAGATCGACGTGCGCGAGGTCCTTCGCGATCGACTTCACCTCGACGTTGTCGACGAGGCCCGAGGCGGCGAGGTCGATCGACAGCCGGACCTGCACGTCGGGATGAGATGCCATGCACGCCTCCAGCGGGTCCCGCGCGGAGCGCAGCGTGGCGACGTACGGATCCTCGTGCGGCGGGGCGACCGCGATCGGGGCCCTGGCGCCGCAGCCCTGCATGCGGTGAATCGGCCCACGTGGCGCTACCACCTCGCTCGCAGCGACCGGCCAGGCGAGGACAACGGCCCCCGCGGTGACGAGCGCGGAGACCACGAGAGCGCAGCGGGTACCAGCGTTCTCCGCAGATCTCATGGGTTCAGTGTCGCACGCCGGGCGCCGGGGCGTCGAGGCCGCGATGAAGAGCGTCCCGGATCGCGTCGTAGCGCTCGGGGAGGTCGACCGGAACGTTGCGATACCGCGGGGATGGCACGTCCGCGAGCTTTGCCTCGTGATAGCCGACTTTGAAGTCGGCGAACTTCAGGCCGCTCGCGGTGGAGATCACGACCACGCGATGATCACGGGTGACCTCTCCGCGCACCACGAGCTTGGTCAGTGCCGCGAGCGCCACGCCGGTGTGCGGGCAAGTGAACAGGCCATCGCGATCGGCGTGCGCGGCGGCATCGGCGAGCTCGGACTCGGTGGCAACCTCGACCACACCCTCGAAGGCCCGCAAGGCGCGGACCGCCTTCTTGAAGCTGACCGGGTTGCCGATCTGGATCGCGGACGCCAGCGTGGTCTTCGCCTTGACCGCGACGAGCTCCGCCCAGCTCGCCTGATAGCTGAGGTGCAGCGGGCTCGCATGCGCGGCTTGCGCCACGCAGATCCGCGGGCGCCGGGTGATCAAGCCGAGCGCGAGCAGCATCTCGAACCCCGCGCCGAGCGCGCTGACGTTGCCGAGGTTGCCGCCGGGGATCACCACCCAATCGGGGACCTCCCACCCGAGCTGCTGTACGAGCTCGATCGCCACCGTCTTCTGTCCCTCGAGCCGCAGCGAGTTCATCGAGTTCGCGAGGTACACGCCCTCCTTGTCGGCGAGCTCTTGCACCAGGCGCATGCAGCCATCGAAGTCGGTATCGATGGCGAGGACCAGCGCACCGGCGGCAAGCGGCTGGACGAGCTGCGCGGTGGAGATCTTGCCGCGCGGCAGGATCACGACCGCGCGGAGGTTCGCGGCGGCCGCGTACGCAGCGAGCGCGGCGGAGGTATCGCCTGTCGAAGCGCACGCGATCGCACGGAGCTGCTGCCCGCGCGCGACCATCTGCTTGACCATCGAGACCAGCACGGTCATCCCGAGGTCCTTGAACGATCCCGAGTGCGACGTGCCGCACTGCTTGACGCGCACGTCGCCGAGCCCGAGGTCCGCGGCGAACCGTGGGATCGGGGTCAAGTGCGTCGCGCCCTCGCGCATCGACACGATGTTCGCCTGCGCGAGCTGAGGTGCGACCCACTCGTGCTTGCCCCACACGCCGCTGCCCCACGGCTCGTCGGCGTTCGCGTTGCCCCAGCGCTCGGCAAACAGTTGCTTCCACTCCGCCGCGGAGCGCTCGCGCAGCGCGGCGAGATCATGAACGACCTCGAGCAGGTCGCCGCAGCGCGGGCAGCGATAGATCACCTGCTCGAGCGGGTACCCTCCCGAGCATCCTGCGATGCAGCGAAACTCCGCCGAGTAGGTCATGCCGCACTCTAGCCTCGAAATTCCCCCCACGTGGCGCCTACGGTTTAGGCTTGGCCTTGATGATGACCTGGTTGTCCTTGACGACGATCGAGAACTCCACGCCCTTGGCCTTGTACTGCTCCATGATCTTCGGCGCCTGCGTGTTGATCGTCTTCAGCAGCTTGCTGTACGCGCCCGGCCCCGCGACCTCGCCGACCGCCTGCTTTGCCTTGACGTAGGTCGCGAACAGCGCGTTGACGTCGGCGTCGTTCATACCCGGCGGAGGACGCAACGGCGCGGGGGCCGGCTCGGGCCGCACAGCGGGCGGCGGCGGGGTGCGTGGAAACGGTCCCTGCATCGACTCGACTGGCACCGAAGGCCGCTGCTGCGACGAGCCGGGGGCGATCGGGTTGGGCCGCGTGACCTGCGAGGGTGCGGTGCCAGGACGCGCGAGCGCCGGGCCGGTCGGAACGGTGCCGCTGCGGTTCGGGACCGCGGTGATCGGGCCGGTCGCGCGATTCGGCGGAGCCGACGGCATCGGGCCGGTCGCGCGATTCGGCGGCGCCGCCGGCATCGGGCCCGTCGCGCGATTCGGCGGCCCCACGGGTGAGCTCGCCCCGGGGACCATTCCGGCGCGCTCGGGCGCCACCACCCCTTGCCCCGGCACCGGTGGCGGACCGACGCGCGGCACGGCCTGCGTCGGGGTCGGCGTCTGTCGTGGCCCCATCGCCGGCGTGCTCGCTCGTTGTGGGAGCGCTGGCGCGGGACCGCTGCGCTGCGGAGCGACCGGGCCCGCCGCCATCGGCGTGGGCTGCGGTGGCGGCGAAGAGCTCCTCGCGTTCGCCTCCTCATCGGGGAACGCCTCGCCATCGGGGCTCGTGTCATCGGAGACCGACGCGAAGAACGCAGCGAGGTCGAGGTCGCCGTCGGACTCGCTGAGCACGTGCTGGTTCTTGCGTACCGCGTTCCTGACCTGCTGCGACTCGCCGATCATGACAGGAGCGTCGTCATCGTCTCCAGGCTTCACGTACGCAGCGCCGGTGCCGGCCACAGCCGCGCGCCGGGCTGCGATCGCACGCACCTGTTCGCGATCGCGCTTTACTTGCTCCTGCATCCGCTTCGGCATCGCCGAGAGGATCTCCTCGGGAATTTCCTCACCCGACTGCGCGGCCTTGCGGGTGAGGCGTGCGAGCTGCCGGATGTAGGTGCCCTGCTCGATCTGGCGCAGGGTCCTCCGCCAGTACGAGTTGTACGAGCCGAACTTCTGCTGCAGCGTCGCGAACCGGTACTTGAGGCCCGTGTTGCGGATCTGGATCTGCAAGATGTCGCGGATCCGGCGCTCGACGTCGGTGTGCAGGTGCGACGGCGCCTGCTTCTGCATTCCGAGGAAGTACTGCTCGTACAGCGTCTTCAGACGCTCCATCGTCGAGTCGATGTAGTCGAGGAGCTCCTCGACATCGACCGCCTCGGGCTGTGCGGACTTCGAAGCCACGTTCCGGGAAGATAGCAGTTCTGCTATAGCGTCGGCGGCGGTTCGTGTCGGTCCTCTACTTCCTCCTGCTCGTCGGTGTGCTCGTGCTGATCCACGAGGCCGGGCACTTCGTCGCGGCCAAGCTCCTCGACGTACGCGTGCTCCGGTTCTCGATCGGCTATGGCCGGCCGCTGGTCCGGGTGAAGCTCGGTGAGACCGAGTACCAGGTCGGGGTGTTTCCCCTCGGCGGCTATGTGCGGATCCTCGGGATCGAGAGCACCGCGGAGGATGGCGGCAACCGCGCTGATGTCGGCCGCAGCTTCGCCAGTCGTCCGCTGTGGCAGCGGCTGGTGATCGTGCTCGCCGGCCCGGCCGCGAACTTGCTGCTGCCCGTGATCATCTACTTCATGCTGTTCGCGGGGCACACCACGCTGCCGGCCGCCGTGATCGGCGACGTGCTCGACAACGGTGCCGCGGCGCGCGCCGGCCTCGAGCCCGGTGACCGTGTCCTCGAGATCGATGGCAAGGCGGTGCGCTACTGGGAGGAGATCGAGAACAGCGTGCGGTCCTCGCCGGGCAAGGAGCTCCACCTCCGGGTCTCCCGCAACGGCAAGGTGTTCGAGCGCTACCTCACACCGATCGAGGATCTCGTGCGGCGTCGCGATGGCCAGGTGCAGAGCCAGGGTCGGGTCGGCATCACGCATGCGCCGTTCGTTCCGCTGGTCGGTGTGATCGACGGCACGTCGCCCGCTGCGCGCGCGGGCCTGCGCACCGGCGATCTGATCATCAGCGTCGATGGCCAGGCCGTCCGCAACTGGCGCGATGTCCAGCGCCAGCTCGGCCGGTTAGCGCGCCGCACGTCGATCGTCTACTTCCGCGGCACCGAGGTCCCGGGCGTGCCGCAGATCGAGCTGCTCGGCGCAGGCTTCGCGGATCTCGTGCCCGAGACCCAGGTCGATGCCACGCTGAAGCGCCAGACCTATACCGGCCTCGAGCACGCCGAGATGTTCATCGCGCACGTCGATGCCGGCTCTCCCGCGGACAGCGCGGGGCTGCACCCGGGCGATCTGGTCGTGGCGCTCGACGACAAGCCGGTCGCGCACTGGATGGATCTCGATCAGCGGCTGCAGGCCGAGCCCAACAAGACGTTCAAGCTGACCTGGCGCCGCGCGGCTGCCGGCAACGCACCGGCAGATACGATGACCGCCGAGGTCACGCAGGTGTGGCGCAAGCAACTCGACGAATACGACCACACGGTCTCGCGGCTCGTGTTCGGTGCACGCAACGACGTCGATCGCGGCAACGGCGCGATGGTCGCGATCGATGGCCGCGTGGGCTATGCGATGAGCAAGGCGTTCCAGCGCACCGGCGAGACGATCTCGACGATGACCCGCGGGTTCATGCAGATCGTGGGTGGCGATACGCCCGGCGAGGCGCTCGGCGGCCCGATCATGATGTACCGGGTGGCGTCGGTCTCCGGTAACCAGGGCTGGGACAGCTTTCTGCTCATGCTCGCGCTGATCAGCGTGAACCTCGGCCTCATCAACCTGCTCCCGATCCCGATGCTCGACGGCGGCCACTTCCTGGTGTTCATCCTCGAGGGCGCGCGTCGCAAGCCGTTGACGCCCAGGCAGCGCGAACGGATCCAGCTCGCCGGCCTGATCCTGATCGGCCTCATCACCATCCTCGCGATCCGCAACGACGTCATGCGGTTCTTCTTCCAGTGAAGGTCCTCGGCCTGGATACGGCGACGTTCACGTCGGGCATCGCGGTCCTCGACGACGGTCGCGTGCTCGCGGAGGCCCGGCACGATGCGAGCGGGCAGAAGTCCGATCTACTGGTCTCGATCGATGAGGTCTGCAAGCGCGCCGGCCTCGCGCCGATCGAGCTCGATGCGGTCGCCGTGGGCGCAGGCCCCGGGTCGTTCACCGGCCTCCGGATCGGCATGGCCACGGCGAAGGGCATCGCGTTTGCGATCGGCAAGCCGCTGTGGGCGGTGTCATCACTCGCAGCGCTCGCGCGTGATGCGCACGCACCCGGGTTCGTCGTCGCCGTGCTCGATGCGCGCCGCGGCGAGGTCTATACCGGCTGCTACGCCGAGGGGATCCTCGTTGGTGAAGAGCGCGTCATGGCTCCGGGGGCCGTCGCACCGTGGGCGCTGGCGCTCGCTGGTGAACGGCCGATCACCTACGTCGGCGATGCGCTGGCTCCTTCGATCACCACGCCGTCGGGCAGCTCGATCGCCGAGATCGCGCTCGCGGGCCCGCAGATCGATGTGCTGACCAGCGGAGCGCCGACCTATATCCGGCTCGCCGAGGCCGAGGTCATGTACCCCGATGGGGTGCCGAACCGCTTGCGCCGTCGCGATCGCTGAACCGGTGCTACCGTAGAGCTGCCTGCAGGACTGCAGGCGGAGGTTGCGTGAGCACACAGACCGAGGTCTCGAAGGAATTCCTCCTCGCTGAGCTGACGGCAGAGCATCGCCGACTCGACGAACAGGTCCAGCTGCTGGAGCGCCGGCGCTCCCTGACTCCCGCGGAGCAGGTCGAGGTCACCCGCCTCAAGAAGCAGAAGTTGCTGACCAAGGATCGAATCGCCAGACTGTCGTAGTGCACCTGACTCCAGAACAGATCGAGAAGATGCGGGCGATCGGCCTGCGTCTCGACCACGCAGGAACGTTCTGGCAGGAAGGCGCGCCGGTCACCCACGCGCGGTTGCGCCAGGCGCTGCTGCGGTGGATGGATGTTCGCGACGATGGCCGTGACATCGTCAAGCTCGATGACCAGCGCTACGCGTACCTCGAGGTCGAGGACGCCCACCTCCGGGCGAGGTCCGCGCGCTGGGATGGTGACCGCTGTTTGATCCTGTGGGACGACGATCAGGAGTCCGAGCTCGCCTACACGACGTTGCGCCAGGCCGAGGACCACGCGCTCTACGTCACCGCGCGCGACCGGCTGCGCGGCCGGATCGCCGGGCCCGCGTATCACGCGGTCGCCGAGCGCATCGTCGAGGCCGGAGGCGGGTTCGCGCTCGATGCGGCCGGCAAGCGCTGGCCGATCGCCGACGCTGCGTGACAAGCGGCGCGCGCACGCTCAGGCCAACCGGGCGTCCTTGATGACGGCGATCACCTCGTCATCCGACAGCACGCGATTCCCACGCTTCGCCGCGGCCAGCACCGCGGCGACCAGCTCGGGTGTGGTCTCGTAGCCGCGCTTGTTCAGCCAGTACACGACGTTCGATTCGCCAGAGTAGTGGCCGATCTCGATCTCCTGCTCCTTGCCGAACATGCCGGCCGGAACCCCCGAGTAGATCCGGTCGGCGAGCCACGCGTCGCCCTTCTTCTCGGCCTTGATGATCGCGGCAGCGTGGACGCCGGTGGCGGTACGAAACGCATCGCTGCCGACCAGCGGGTACTGCGGATGGATCGGAACGCGGGTCGCTTGCGACGCGGTCTTGCACCACAGCACGAGCTTGGTGAGGTCATGGTCCGGCAGCTCGCCGAGCAGCTTGAGGTTCAGCATGATCTGATCGAGGGCCGCATTGCCGACGCGCTCGCCGATGCCGAGCGCCGTGCCGTGGATCCGATCAGCGCCGTACTCGATCGCGAAGATCGAGTTCACCACGCCGAGGCCTCGGTCGTTATGGCCGTGCCAGTCGATGCCGACATCTTGGCGGCCGAGGCCGTCGAGCATGTTGCGGGTGAACCGCAGGAGGTTCTTGATGCCGTCGGGCGTGGCGTGGCCAACGGTGTCACACACGATCAGCCGCTGGGCACCGTGCTCGACGGCGGTGCTGAACATCTTCGTCAGGATCTCGGGACGCGAACGCGTGGTGTCCTCGGTGACGTACGCGACCGGCAGGTTGTACTTGCGCGCGAGATCGATCGCGTCGGCCGAGAGCTGCAGCATCTTCGACAGATCCCAGCTCTCCGCGTACTGACGGATCGGCGAGCTGCCGATGAAGCACAGCACCTCGATCTCGATGCCGACCTTCTGCGAGATATCGATGATCGCCTGGACGTCGTTCTGGTGCGTGCGCGCGGCACACGACGCCTTCACGCCGAGCTTCCCGTTCTTGATGTGCTCGGCGATCGTGGTGACGTCCTCGACCGCGCGCTTGCCGGCGCCGGGCAGGCCGATGTCCATGGTGTCGATGCCGAGGTCATTCGCGAGCTCGACGAGCCGCAGCTTGTCGTCGATCGAAGGGTCGACCACGCTCGGCGACTGGATACCGTCGCGCAGGGTCTCGTCGAGAAACTGGATCCGGCGCTTCGGCGAGATCTTCGCGACCTTCTCGACGGAGTTCCAGTCGTAGATCAGCTCGTGGTCGTTCATGGGTACCTCTTGCTTACATCACGGCGTGCAGGATCAACATCAGGATCGCGGTCGCACCGATCACGATCGCGAGCATCAGGAACCAGCCGAGCACCAGAGCCGCCGCCGCGAGGCCCAGGCCGATCGTCCAGAGCGGGTAGCCGTCGCGCTCCTTGCGGACCATCGAGACGAGCGAGGCGAGCGCGGTGGCCGTGAAGCACGGCACGCTGATCCGCCAGTCGGGCGTGGACCACAGCTCGCGCTGGGAGATCGCGACGACGACGAACGACACGAGGCCGAGCACCGCGGCGATCAAGGCTGCCGGCCGCGCCGCAAGCCACACGCTCGGCGACGTGTCGGCTACCGGTCGCAGGTGGTCGGGCTTGTCCACGCCCAAACTATAGCGTCAGCCTCGCGACAACCCCAGCTGAGACCTGAGATTGACGTGCGCGGCGCTGAACGCGAACTCCTGGAGGTCCCGATCGAGCTCGCCGACCTCGGCGGCGCCGATGAACGCGGCGGGCACGTCGCCCGAGAGCAGGATGCCGGCACGGTCCGCGGTTCGAGTCAGCGAACGAGCCCATAGCGACAGGTTGAGCCCGCCACCGAGCGACAGCAGCCGGAGCGCGGCCGCGCGTGCGGAGGTTCGCGCCGTGGTGGACAACGCGGCCAGTGCCTCGGTGGCCTTCCCCGCGAGTGGATCGTCGAGCCCGACATCCGAGCCCGCCGCGTCGCGGACGACGGCCATCACCACCGCGCGAAGCACGCGACCGGGGCGCGACGCTCCGACGGCACGGCCCGGCCACAAGAACGTCATCGCGCGCACCAGCCGGAACACCAGCTCCGGACGCTCTGGTGCGGTCAGGGCTTCATCGCCCGCGACCAGCACCGGCGGATCCGCGGCGATGACGTGGATCTGCGTCTCGAGCTCGACCCGCGCATAGACCGGCGCGGCCTGCACGCCGAGCAGCTCGGCGATCTTGCTGCGCAGCCGCGCGAACGCCGGCGGTACGTCGGAGTCGGCGAGGCGCATCGCCGGATCGAGGTCACTCTCGGCCAGCGTCATCGGCGCGAGGGCATGCACGGCCGGCGCGACCAGCTCCATCAGCGCACCGAGCTCCACGTTGTCATCCTTGTGACGCAACAGCGCCCAGTGATCGCGGCCGAGCGGCTTGGTCGGAAAGTTCGCCGCGCGCACGCGGTGCTGCTCGTAGAGTGCGGCCATCGCGGCATCCGCGGTCCCGAGCGCCATCATCGTCGAGGCGGCGAGGAAGGCTGCATCGGAATGACCGCTCGCGAGTTTGCTGTTGACGAGCGCGGCACCCGAGTGCGGATCGGCCAGCGCCTCGCGCCAGCCCGCGCGGATCGGATCGGTGGGAGCGCGTTTGCCCTGGGAGGTGCGCGCGACCAGCGCGGCGACATCGGTGTCGTGGGGCGCGATCTTGCGTGCCGTCGCCACCGCAGCGGTGCCGCTCTGCGGATCGTCGAGGTGATCGAGGTAGAGCCGCGCGAGCCGCGCCCACGCCTTGGCCTCCGACACCGTGCTCTTGCCGCGCAACCGGAACAGCACGCGCTTCAGGATCCGCTCCCACCGGCGCAGCTCGCCGCGACTGATCAGCAGCGCCTCGATCGCACCCACCGCCTCGACCCGCCCCGGATCGAGATCCACGGCGCGCTCGAGGTGGAACAGCGCTTCGGCATCGTCCTGGTGGAGCCTGGCCTCGATGCGACCCTTGTAGTCGTGCGCGGCCGGGTGGTCCGGATCGATCGCGAGCGCCTGATTGACGTGGACCCGCGCGGCGTCACCGGCCGCCGCGGACTCGCTGCCCGCCATCCACTCCGCCCAGCCGAGCGCGGCGTGGTAGTCGGCCTCGTTCGGCGAGCGCGCGATCACGGTCTTGACGTGACCTATCGCCTGCGCCCACTGCCGGCGCGCCATCAGCTCCTCGGCGACGCGGAAGCTCAGCTCGGTATCGATCGCCGGCGGCACCTGGACCAGCTCGCCGCCCGCGAGCTCGCGGTCGTACGCGGAGCGTCGGCGCTCGTCGTGCAGCACCGCACGCGCGCCTTCATAGAGCGCGCGTAGCTCGTCGAGCTTGGCCCGCTCGCGAGGCTCGCTGATCGTGGCACTACCGCGATCGAGCTGGCTTACCCGCAGCCGGTACGCGGTCTCGATCTCGTCGTTGTCGGCCTTGCGACCGACCATCAGCACCGCGTAGTGATCCGCACCTTTTAGCCGTGCGTGCTCGGCCGTGAGTACCTGGCGCAGCGCGACCACGTGCTCGTTCTGTGCGGTGGCCTGGTTGACCTGCTCGAGGGACACCACCCCGGAATCCTCGCTGTCGAACTCCAGCGGCGCCGCTCCCTCGGGGCTGTTCGGGAGATCCTCGAACAGCACTTCGAACAGATCGCCACCTGGCCGCGTCTTCGTGCGAGGCAGATCGGAAGTCAGCGGAGCCGGCGCAGCACCGAGGCCGAGCGGAGCGACCGCCATCGACGTGACCGCGTCGCACATCAGCATCGCGTCGACCGCTAACCGTGCCTGCGCGCGATCAGGGAACGAGCGCTCGATCTCCCCGATCGCCGAGCCGTTGGTCAGCATCAGGATCGCGCGCTCGCCGAACACGCGCTTGAGCTCGTGCCGGAGCCGTTTGCCGCGTCCGGTGAGCTCGAAGCTCATGCCATCAAGGCGGCCGAGCCGGCCGAGATCTTCGACGGCGGTCTCCCTCAGACCACCGAGCACGACCTCGACCATCCGCAGCTGCATGCCCTCGAGTGCCTCGGTGGTCTCGTCGAACCGCCATGCACCCTGCGGCCAGCGCAGCGCCTGCACCAGCTTGTGCCGCGCTTGCTTGCCGAGCTGCTCGATCAGCTGCTCGACGGTCACGGTCCCGAGTGCCACCAGCGCCTCGCCGAGCTTGCCACCATGCTGCGTGACCCGCGCGACGCCGTTGCGATGCTGCTCCTCGCTGATCACGCCGCTCGAGACCAGGAAGTGACCGAGCGTCTCGTCGCGCGGCGTCGATGCTGTGGACACCGGGTTGCCGTTGACCAGCTCCACCGTCTTCGACACGCGGCCGCGCTTGAGGATCAGCGTGCCGGTTGCGAGATCCTCGTGGAGGTCCAACAGCACCGCTGGCAGCGGCCGCATCGCGAGCTCACCCGAGCGCGATCCCATTGGAGCAATTCTACACCTTGTTCACTCGGCGACGTGGCACGCGGCCTGCGACCCGTTCGACAGCACGCGCAACCGGGGCAGCTCGGTGAAACATGCCTGCGGCTTGTCCTTGACGGGACACCGGGGATGGAACGGGCAACCCGGGGGCGGTGCGAGCGGGCTCGGCACGTCCCCCTGGAGGATGATCCGATCGCGGCGGGCCTTCGGGTCGATCCGCGGCACCGCCGACAGCAAGGCGCCGGTGTAGGGGTGCTTCGGGGTGCGATACAGCGCCTTGGCCTCCGCTAGCTCGACGATCCGCCCGAGATACATCACGGCGACCCGGTCGCAGATGTGCTGCACGATCTTGAGATCGTGGGAGATGAACAGGTAGGTGAGCGAGTTCGCGGCCTGCAGGTCCTCGAGTAGATTCACGATCTGCGCCTGGATCGAGACATCCAGGGCGCTGATCGGCTCGTCACACACGATGAACTGCGGCTTGCAGGCGAGCGCGCGGGCGATCCCGATCCGCTGGCGCTGACCTCCGGAGAACTCGTGGGGGTAGCGTTTTGCGGCATCCCCCCGCAGGCCGACCCGCTCGAGCAGCTCCTGGACACGGGCGTCGCGCTCGGCGCGGGTGTTCGCGAGGTGGTGGATCTCGAGCGGCTCCGCGATCGCCTCCCCTACACTCATCCGCGGGTTCAGCGATGCATAGGGATCCTGGAAGATCATCTGCATGTTCCGGCGCAGCGGCCGGAGCGCGCGCTGCGACAGCCGCGTCAGATCCTTGCCATCGAAGCTGATCGTCCCCGCCGTCGGCTCGTACAGCCGGAGCACGGTGCGGCCGAGCGTGGACTTGCCGCAGCCGGACTCGCCGACGAGGCCCACGGTCTCACCCTTCTCGATCTGGAGCGAGACCTCCTCGACCGCGCGCACCGGGCCGAAGTGCTTGGTCACCCGGTCGAGCGACACGAGGCTCATGGCGGATCCAGCGGGAAGTGACAGCGCACGCGCGACGCATCGAGCGGCGCCAGAGGTGGCTCGGTGGCACGGCACAGCTCCTGCGCGGCACCGCAACGCTCGACGAACTTGCAGCCGATCGGCAGGTCCGAGAGGCTCGGCACCATGCCCTTGATCTCGACCAGGCGCGTACGTTCCCCGGCGAGCTCGTTACCATCGGAGTAGCTCGGCACCGAGCGCAACAGGCCCGCCGTGTAGTGGTGGCGCGGCGCCGAGAACAGGACCTCGGTGGCGGCGCGCTCGACGATCCGGCCGGCGTACATCACGCAGACCTCGTCGCAGGTCTCCGCGACCACGCCCAGGTCATGGGTGATCAGCAGGATCGACATCCCGAGGTCTCGCTGCAGCGAGCGCAGCAGATCGAGGATCTGGGCCTGGATCGTCACGTCGAGCGCCGTGGTCGGCTCGTCGGCGATCAGCAGATCCGGTTTGCACGCGAGGGCCATCGCGATCATCACGCGCTGACGCATCCCGCCCGAGAGCTGGTGCGGATAGTTGTCGACGCGCTCGGCAGGCGATGGGATACCGACCAGCTCGAACATCTCGATCGCGATCTTGCGCGCCTCCGCCCGCGACTTGTGCTGGTGCAGCCGCACCGCCTCGCCGACCTGATCACCCACGGTGAACACCGGGTTCAGCGAGGTCATCGGCTCCTGGAAGATCATCGCGATCCGGTTGCCGCGGATCCTGCGCATCTCGGCCGGCGCGAGCGTCAGCAGATCCACGCCGCCGTACTTGATCGATCCGGAGGCGATCCGCCCGGGCGGGGAGGTAATCAGGCGCATCACCGACAGCGCGGTGACGCTCTTGCCGCTACCCGACTCCCCCACCACGCCCAGGGTGGCCCGGGCGGGGATCTCGAACGACACCCCGTCGACCGCGCGCACGGTCCCGGCGTCGGTGCGGAACTCCGTCACCAGGTCCCGGATCTCGAGCACCGGCTCGGGCATATGGACGGCAGCGTACCTCACGAGTACGGTGCGGTGTCTTCGATGGACGTAGTAGACGAACAGCTCGCCCGGCTCGGTGCGATCCTGGTCGAGGACGGCGTCCTCCGGCGGATCATCAAGACCCAGCTCCGCCTGCGTGGCGCGGGCTTGCGCGTCCCGCATGAGCACTGCTTCGTGGTTCCAAAGGCCTCGCTCGAGCCGGGCCTCGCGCGTGCGGAGCTTCCGGACCCCGTGATCGTCACCACCGGCGACCGCAGCAAGCTGCTCGCGGGCAACGTGAGGGCGCTGTCGGAGATCTGGCGGCACGTGTTCCACGCGCGGATCCATCTCGTGCTCGAGGACCTGGTCGCTCGCGGCGAGCTGACGCAGACCGGGATCCGCGAACGGATCGATGCGATCGGGCAGACCGAGTTCGACGAGATCCGGTGGGTCCTACGTCACGAGGATCTGCTGGTGCCGCCCGCCGACGAGGCGGTGATCTACCTCGAGTTCGTCGCGCTCTATCTCGAGCTCGACCAGTTCGCACCGCGTGCCCTCGAGCACACGTTCCCTGCGCTCACCGATCGCGCCGCGGTGAACGCCACGATCCGACGCGACCTGGATCCCGAGGCGCTGCTCGCCGCATCGCGCCCTGCCCGCGCGCCCGAGCGGCCGTACGTGGTGGAGCTCCTGCCGGCGGATCCCTACGCCGCCTCGGGCAAGCTCGAGTTCGCGGATCGCTCCGCACGCAAGGACGCGGCGAGGGCCCGCACCAAGGGCAACCTTGCACGCGCGGCGATCTATGCGGCCCGCGCCGGCGATGTTCCTGCCGCGCGCGCGGACCTCGAGGCGCTGGTGGCGCGGCTCGCGACCTCGCTCGGTGGCCCGAGCACCACGGGCTGGGTCGATGCGCTGCTGCCGGTGGTCCACTTCGCGGGCACCCAGCGCTCGCTCCAGCTCAACGTCGGCGCGCGGCTGCTCTACGACCTGCAGGCCGCATGCATCGTCGCCGAGCGCGAGGTCAAGGTCGTGGATCTGGTGAGCTGGGCGCTGTCGCTCGGCAAGCGCAAGGTCGTGCGCTCGCTGCCGGCGACGCGCGAGGTGCGGATCGCGAAGCACCTCCACCAGGCGAGCGAGAAGGTCGCGGGCTGCGAGCTCGAGCTGGCGGAGGAGCGCGATCGGCTCGCGGAGGTGCTGCACGAGATCACGAAGCGCGGCGATACCAACGTGCGCGAGGTGCTGCGTCCGAAGGTCGAGGTCGCGCTCCACGAGGTGGGCCTGGCTCCACACTCGCTGCCCGAGCTGGTCGCCGAGAAGAAGCTGATCGACGAGCTGCTCGACCGTGCCGTCGAGGTAGGGCGGCTGACGGTCGGCGATCTGCGCGACGCGCTCTCGAAGAACGATCTCAAGATGCCCGATCTGACGCTGGCTGCGCTGAAGTCGGGCGACCAGCTGCTCCGCGTGGATCGGATCCTCGCGAGCTCGCTCGATGGCGTGTACCGGAGCGGCGAGATCTATCTGCGGTTCCTGCAGCGGATGTCGTCGGTGGTGTTCGGCACGCCGCTCGGCCGGATCATCACGCTGTACGCGATCCTGCCGTTCCTCGGTGCGTTCGCCGCGCTCGAAGGCCTGCAGCACATGGTCGGCCCGCTCGTGCACAAGCTCTCGGGCGTCGAGCCCCAGATCGCATCGAGGACCGCGATCTACCTCGGCACCGGCTTCCTGTTCCTCGTGATCCACGTGCGGCCGTTCCGCCGCGTGGTGCTGTGGGCGCTGCGGATGCTGTGGTACGGCGTGCGGTTCGTCGTGTGGGACATCCCGGTCGCGGTCTGGACCCATCCGCTGGTGCGGCGGTACGTGGCGAGCCCATTTCATCGCTGGCTGGTACGGCCGGCGATCCCGGCGGCGATCGCGCTGCCGTTCGGCGGCTGGTGGATCGCGGGCGGCGTATTCGTCGCGGCCGCGCTGATCTTCAACTCGCGGTTCGGCCGGCTGATCGAGGAGAAGATCGCCGACTGGATCGTGATCTCCGGCAAGCAGTTCACCACCCGGATCCTGCCAGGGCTGTTCCGCTGGATCCTCGAGTTCTTCGGCAGGCTCGCCGATCTGGTCGATCGTGCGCTGTACCGGGTCGACGAGCTGCTGCGGTTTCGCACCGGTCAGTCGTCGTTCAAGCTGGTGGCCAAGGGCGTGCTCGGAGCGTTCTGGTTCGTGATCGCCTACGTGCTGCGCTTGTACGTCGATCTGTTCATCGAGCCAACGACCAACCCGATCAAGCACTTCCCGGTGGTCACCGTCGCCGCGAAGCTGATGATCCCGATCATCCCGTCGATCCTCACTGCGGTGACGAGCGCGATGAAGGGCCTGCTCGGTCCCGGGCTCGCCGCCGGGTTCGCCACGTTCACCGTGCTCGTGCTCCCCGGTCTCGCCGGGTTCCTGGTCTGGGAGCTCAAGGAGAACTGGAAGCTGTACCGCGCCAGTCGTCCCGCCACGCTGCAGCCGCTCGCGATCGGTCACCACGGCGAGTCGATGGTCGGCTTCCTGCGACCCGGCTTTCATTCGGGCACGATCCCGAAGCTATTCACCAAGCTCCGGCGAGCGGCGTGGCGTGGCGACGAGAAGGCCATCGCGAAGCAGCACGACGGGCTCCACCACGTGGAGGAGGCGATCGCGAAGTTCGTCGATCGCCAGCTGGTCTCGATGCTGGTCGAGGTGCCGGCGTTCCGCGCCACCGATGTCGCGCTATCGCGGATCGACATCGGATCCAATCGCGTGCAGATGACGATCGCGTGCCCGAGCGTGGGCTCCGCGACAGCGACCATCCGATTCGAGCTGCAATCCGGCTGGATCGTCGGCGGCCTCGCGGAGCCGGGCTGGACCTCGCAGCTCGACGAGGAGCAGCGCAAGATCTTCGTGATCGCACTCGCGGGATTCTACAAGCTCTCCGGCGTGGAGCTGCTGCGCGAGCAGCTCGAGCACGCGCTCAAGCCCGACGATGGTCCAGCGCCGCCCTACGATATCGCCGACGAGGGCCTGGTCGTGTGGCCCGGCGAAGGCTTCGAGACCGAAGCTGTCTACGACCTGCAGGCGGCGAGGCTGACACCGGTGGTGCGCGGTGCGCCCTTCGGCGGGCAGCTGTTCGACCTCGGCGGCCGCCACGCGCTGTTCGGCCGCGAGCCGCTGTACTGGTCGGTGTGGTCGACGACCTGGCAGCAGATCTCGCGCGGCGAGCAGCCGATGCCGATCATCGTCGGGCCGAGCTTGCTACCCGGTCCGGACCGCTGACCATCGGCGCAGCCGTAGCGACGACAGCAGCACCGAGACGCTCGACATGGACATCGCCGCGCTCGCGAGCACCGGCGACGGAAACCCGAACGCGGCGAGCGGGATGCACACGGCGTTGTAGGCGAACGCGGCGACCAGGTTGTTTGTTCCTCGCGTTCTGCGCCGGGACCGGCGGCAGCATCCTGGTCATCAGATCCGCCGCGGGGATCGCGGTGATGGGCATCGAGCGCATCACGTTCGGCTGATACGTGCGCAAGATCTCGCTACCCGCGCTGCTCGGTTATCTCGCAGGCGCGCTCGCCTCCCTTGGCCTGGCCCAGCTATAGCTGCGCGAGCATCGGAACGCTCCACGCCACGCCGAGTGCGATCGACAGCGCACCGGCGCCGAGCGTCAGCCAGCGCCCACCGCGATGCAGCGCGCCGAGCGATGCGCCGACGAGCGCCGATGCGGCTGCCATGCCCGCGATCGAACCGAGGCCGAACACCGCGATGTAGGCGATCCGCTCGGCGGTGGACGGCAGCTGCGCGAACACCAGCGCGGTGAGTGCACCGGAGCCGGCGAGACCGTGCACGAGACCGACCGCGAGCGGGCGCCACGCGAGCGTCCATCGCCGTAGATGGAGGTGCTCGCCGGGGCCGGCGTGGAGGTGGCGACTGCCGCCATGCGCATGCGCGTGGATCGGACCGTGCTTACCTCCGCGCCATGCGCGGATCACGGCGCGAGCTCCGAGCGCGATCAGCACACCGGAGACCGCGAGCTCGAACCCGATCGCGATCCGCACCGGCAGCACCGCGCCAATGGCGATCAGGATCGCACCGACCACCACGAGCGAGATCGTGTGGCCGAGCCCCCACAGCGCGCCGAGCGCGGCACCGCGACGGGGGCCACGGGTCTCGGTGACCAGCGTGGCCATCGCGGTCAGATGATCGGGCTCGAACGCGTGGCGCAGCCCGACCAGCAGGCCGAGCAGCATTCCCGCGAGCGAGGACGACACGCGAGCAACGTATCACGCGCGCTCAGGGCTTCGCCCCGCACGGAGGCAGCCCCGGCGGGATCGTGACCTGGAACTTCGCCGGATTCGACAGATCCGGGTTCACGGTGCGCTCGCCCCAGTCGACGAGCAGGTCTGCCGCCTGGTTCGGCGACTTGAACCTGGTCTTGCTCGGCAGTCGGTACTCCTTGCCGGCGGGGTCGCTGACGTTGCCGAAATCCGCGTTCTCCACCGACCACACGGTCTTGCCGGCCGGATCCTTGAGGTCACTCGCGATCACGTCGAACCGGCCGCCACGCAGGTCGACCTCGATGGTCTGCGTCCCGTTCGGTCCGGTGAGTGCGACCCGCTCGTGCCCGTTGGTCGCGTCCCAGCTGACGGTGCCGGCAGTCGCGGCGATCGGCACCGTGCCGAGTGCGAGATAGATGAAGTCCTCGGGCTCGAGCTCGACGCGCAGCAGGGCCGCGATCGACTGCCGATCACACGGCCCCGCGAGCTGGCAGTTGTTCTGCTGATCGACGTACGCGAACTTGCTGCCATCGCACGCCATGTCGGCGAGCACGTTGCCGCCCGCGGGTGACAGCGCGTTGAACCGGACCTTCTTGCCGAGCGTGCCCATCACGAGCACGGTACCCTTCACGCGATCCTTGCCGAGCCAGTAGTCCATCGTGGACTCGGCGGTGAACGCGGTGCGCTCCGCATGCTGGTTCTCGATCCGCGCGACGATCTCGGCGGCCTTCGGCTCGGGATAGTCGCGCTTGAGGCCTCCCTTGGAGCCGGGACACGCGGGCAGCAGGGCAGCAACGGAAACCGCGAGCAGAAATCGCATGTGCTTGTAATAACCCAGCCGCGCCCGAGATTCCTTCCCCGGCGTGGCCGGCATCACTCACTCGCGCACGAGCGGCAGGCCCGCGTGCTGCCAGCCGGCCTTGCCTTCGCCGTAGACACGGACATTGGTGTAGCCGGCGCCGCTAAGCGCCTCCGCAGCGAGGTGCGAGTTCTGGCAGGTGTCGCTCGCGCAGTAGACGACGATCGGCGCACCGTTGGGGATCGCCATCGATTCGACCTGCGCGATCGCCTGGAGCTAGTCGATTCGCTTCGCACCGGGCAGGTGACCTTTGCGGAAGTACGGCTCGCCGCGTGATCGCACGCCGGGCCTCACCCGCGTGCGCGGCCCGATCGCCGAGCTCGCCACCGAGCTGTGGGTGCTCATGCATGAAGATCTCAAGGCCACCGCCCGGATCCGTGCACTCACCGATCACCTGGTGGCCGCGCTCGGGGCCGAACGCGATCTGATCGAAGGCAGAGCTACGTGAGCTGCGCGGTCAAGAACGCCAGCGTATCCGCGACGCGCTCGACCTGCGACTTCACCATATCCGCGCCGCCGTGGCCGGCGTTGCGCTCGATGCGGAGCAGGATCGGTGCGTCGCCCATCTGGTTGGCCTGGAGCACGGCCGCGAGCTTGCGGGCGTGCAGCGGATCCACGCGATCGTCGTGGTCGGCGGAGTCGAACAGGACCGCGGGATAGCGGCGCGGGCCGGCATCCACGGCGATCCGGTACGGCGAGTACGCGTGCAGCGCGGGGAACTGCTCTCCGTCCTCGGCGGACCCGTACTCGGGCACCCAGGTCTTGCCGGATCCGGAGAGGTGGTAGCGCAGCATGTCGAGCAGCGGGACCGCGCAGATCACGGCCCGGAACAGCTCGGGTCGCTGGGCGGCAACGGCGCCGACGAGCAGCCCACCGTTGGATCCACCCGAGATCGCGAGGTGGCGCGGCGACGTCCAGCGATCGGCGATCAGGAACTCGGCGGCCGCGATGAAGTCATCGAACACGTTCTGCTTGGTCAGCAGCATGCCCGCGCGGTGCCAGTCCTCGCCGTACTCGCCACCGCCGCGCAGGTTCGGGATCGCGTAGATGCCGCCGCGCTGGATCCACACCGCGCGGGACGACGCGAACGCCGGGGTCAGGTTGACGTTGAAGCCACCGTAGCCGTAGAGGATCGTCGGGTTGGTTCCATCGCGCACGGTGTCCTTGCCGCGGATGAGGAACATCGAGATCCGGGTGCCGTCCTTCGACGGATAGAACACCTGTTCGGTGACGAGCTGCGAGGTGTCGATCGGCAGCGTCACCCGGGTCCACTCGGTGACCTCACCGGTCGCGATCGAGGTCTGGTAGATCACCTGCGGCTCGGTGAACGAGGTGTAGGCGAAGTAGCCGGTATCCTCGTCGGGATTGCCGCCGATGCCGCCTGACGTCCCGAGCGGCGGCAGCGCGATGGTGCGAAGGAACGTCCCGTCAAGGTCGCGCACCTCGATCTGGGTGGCCGCGTTGCGCAGATACGTCGCGATCAGGTGCTCGCCGACGACCGAGACGCTCTCGAGCGTGGCCTCGGTCTCGGGGATGATCTCGCGCCAGGCGCCGCGTTCGAGGTGCGCGGGATCCACCTTGAACACGCGGTAGCGCGGCGCGCCGTGGTTGGTGGTCAGGTAGATCTGGTCGCGCCAGACATCCGTGGCGAACGTCGCATCGACACCGTTCACCACCGTTCGCCACGGCGAGCCCGGCACCCGCGCGTCCTTGAGATAGACGTCGGTGGAGTTCCATCCATGCGAGATCGACGCGACCAGCCAGTGGCCATCGAACGACACGCCGCCCGAGAGGAACGTCTGCG
The DNA here is from genome assembly GCA_043753855.1 of Myxococcales bacterium. GTDB lineage: Bacteria > Myxococcota_A > Polyangia > Haliangiales > Haliangiaceae > JABFXX01. The sequence continues at coordinate 37,441 of JAYUVX010000131.1, forward strand.
GGCTGCCGGTCCGCTCGTGGATCACCGGATCGCTGCTCGGATCGGTTCCGAGCGCGTGATAGCGCAGCTCGGCGAACCCCGGGCGATCGGCGATCGACACCGCATCGCTCACCGGCGGAACCCACGTGTAGTAAAAGCCGGTCCCATCGGGCGTCCACGATGCGCCCGAGTACTTCGTGCCCTCGATCGAATCCGCGAGGTCGCTGCCCGCCGCGACATCGCGGATCAAGGTCGTGGTCTCATCGGAGTTGTTGAGCTTCACCGAGTACGCCACGTAGCGACCGTCGTGCGTGGGCCACCAGCCGCCGAGCCCCTTGCTGCCGTCCTCACTCCACCCGTTGGGATCGAACAGCACGTTCTCCACACCGTCCTCGCCCTGCTTCCAGTAGACGATCGTCTTCTCCTTGTCGGCGTGCTTGCGCGTGTAGAAGTAGCGGCCCTTGCAGTGGGTCGGCGCGCTGACCGCGTCGTAGTAGAACAGCTCGCGAAACCGTACCGCGAGCTCGTCGCGCCCCGGCAGTGCGTGGAGCACCCCGCGCGTGTGCTCGTCCTGCGCGGCCATCCACGCCTGGACCTCGGGCGCATGCTCGTCCTCGAGCCAGCGATATGGATCGGAGATCGAAACGCCGTGCAGGGTCTCGGTGATCGCATCGGCGCGGGTCGCAGGCGGCTGGGCCATTCGTCGAAGATAGCAGCGTCAGGGATGGAGGTCGCCGAGAACGCTGGCCATCACCCGCGCGGTGATCCGACCGCAGCGCGCGCCATCGAACCGGTATACCTCCTGCGTCATGTCGGTGAGCGCGGTGGCGATCGCGGCACGGGCGCGATGCAGCCGCACCCGCACCGCCTCGGGGGACACGCCGAGCAGCGCGGCGGTCTCCGCGGTGTCGAGCTCGAGCACATCGCGCAGCACCATCACCTCTCGGTTGCCCTGCGGGATCTGGTTCAGGCAGTTCTCGAGCAGCGCACCGAGCTGAGCGCGATCGATCTCCGTCACGGGCGTGACCTCCCCGGCCACATCGGTGACCTCCATGATCTGGGGACGCTTGCGGGTCATAGCGATCGCCTCGTTCACCGTGATCCGCGTGGCCCAGGTCGCGAACGACGCGTCGCCGCGAAACTGCGCGAGGTGCTTGTAGATGTTCATCCACGCCTGCTGGAGGACATCCTCGGCGTCGACATCCGACCGCGTCACCGCTCGCGCGGCGCGGTACATCCGCTGGTTGTAGCGGCGCACCAGCGGCTCGAACGCTGCATGCTCCCCACCGAGCACGCGCTCGACCAGCTCTTGATCGTTGGGGTCGGTCTGGAGCGCAGGGCTGGGCATGCCCACCTGAGTCGGATCGACTTCGATCCGTTACATCAAACCATACTGTGGCAGATCGATGGTCCAGCGCCCATCCGCCTTCAAGAGCTCGATCCGGGAGCGGCCCGCCGGCGACACGACCTCGACGACGGCGCGGTCTCCGCGCTCCTCGATCACGGTGATGTCGGTCGGCGCTGCGATGCCATCCGAGCTTCCGATGCTGACCAGATCCTTCGCCGAGTACCGGATCGCCGCGCCGACCAGATCGGTGGCGCGCTTGGCCTCGACCTCGAGCCGTGTGCGGGTCGCCGGGGACAGCAGGAGGAACACCGTCTCGCGATCGCCGGTCTTGGCGGCCTGCAGCATCTCCCGGACGGCGACCTCGGGACCCGGCTGGGTCACCCGGCAGCTCCGGCCGGCCACGGCGGCAGCGAGCGCCATCGCGGCGAGTGCGCTGGCGACGGCCGCGACCGTCGAGCGGCGACTGGTCAGTGCGAGTCCCATTACGGGGCCACCTCGCCGTGGCCCGTGGCCGAAGTGTCGGCCGCCGGCTTGGTCTGCGCCGGCTGCTTCGGGCGCCACAGCCCGAGCTTCTTGTGGACCTCGGACATCGTACGCTGCGCGATCACCCGCGCCTTCTGCGCGCCGATCGCGAGCACCTCCTCGACGCGCTCCGGATTCGCGAGCAGCTCGGCACGACGCTCGACGTAGCGCGCGAAGTGAACGTTCATGTTGTCGGCCAGCTTGCTCTTGCAGTCGACGCAGCCGATGCCTGCAGTGGTACAGCCCTCGTAGACCCATGCGTTGTCCTCGGGCGAGGAGAACTGCTTGTGCATCACGGCGATCGTCGGGCAGTCGTCGGGATTACCGGGTGCCTCGCGCGTCGTCCGCTTCTCGTCGGTGACCGCCTTCGCGAGCAGCTTGCGCAGTGCCTTGTCGTTCCCGAACACGCCGAGCGGGACGTGATTGCCGAGCGACTTGCTCATCTTCTGCTTGCCATCGAGGCCGAGCAGCTTGGGCAGGCTCGTCATCATCGCCTCGCACTCGGGGAACACCTTGCCGAACCGATGATTGAACGCGCGCGCCACATCACGCGCGAGCTCGATGTGCTGCAGCTGATCCTGCCCGACCGGGACCGCCTCCGCCTTGTAGAGCAAGATGTCGGCGGCCTGCAGCACGGGGTAGGTGAAGATGCCCACGTTGATGTTCTCGGGATGATGCTCGCTCTTGTCCTTGAACTGCGTCATCCGCTCGAGCACGCCCATGCCGATCACGTTGTTGAACACCCACGCGAGCTCGGTGTGCTCGGGGACGCTCGACTGCAGAAACAGCAGCGAACGCTCGGGATCGATCCCGAGCGCGAGCAGATCGATCACCATGTCGGTGACGCGACCACTCATCTCCTTCACGTCGTAGGTCTGGGTGAGCGCGTGATAATCGACGATACAGAAGATGCAGCGGTACTGGTCTTGCAGCATCACCCAGTTACGAACGGCGCCAAGGTAGTTGCCCAGGTGCAACGCCCCCGAGGGCTGGATCCCCGAAAAGACCGTTTTCATCGAACTTCTGTGTACTTGTGACCTCGATTACCGTCAACTAGACTGTGAATTCTCGGGTGGCTTCACAGTCGAATATATTGAAGCCTTAGGAGGCAGCGTATGAAGATGCGAACCCTTGCTCAATGGATCAGCGGCCTTGGACTCGCCCTCGCCAGCCAGGCCTGCGTGGTCCGTGACACCACGCCTGTGAACACAGGTTACGGGTACGGCTATAGCAACGGGTACGCAACCGGCTCCGTGTCGGTCGGACAGCCGTCCCCCTACACGGTCTCGAGCATGCCTCCCGAGCCGCTATACGAGCAGATGAGCGCGTCGCCGGGATACGGCAGCGTTTGGATCGACGGCTACTGGCACTGGAACGGATACGAGTGGGTGTGGGTCGGCGGTCGGTGGGAACGCGAGCAGCAGGGCTACGTGTACGTGCAGCCCTACTACGATTACTCGGGCAGCTCATACATCTACACGCCGGGCTACTGGTCGCGCCCCGATCAGATCCCGAGCGGATGGAACGTGCGCGATCATCGCGACGGTCGTCCATCGATCGTCATGCCGCCGAACGGTGGCCGCGGACCCGCGGGTGGCTGGCGCCCGCCGGGTGGTGGAACGCAGCAGCCTCCGACGGTCGGTGGCGGCTTCCGCCCCGATTCGAACGGCTACAACCCCCGCCCCGATGTTCGCGAGCCCGGCAACGGTCCGGCGAATCCCGGCGCGCCCGGCGGAGGATTCCGCCCCGATCCGAATGGCTACAATCCGCGCCCCGATGTTCGCGAGCCTGGCAACGGTCCCGCGAATCCCGGCCAGCCGACCAGCGGTGGCTTCCGTCCCGACCCGAACGGCTATCACCCGCGCCCCGATGTTCGCGAGCCCGGCAACGGCCCCGCGAATCCCGGTGCGCAGCAGCCGCCCAACGGTGGCTTCCGTCCCGACCCGAACGGCTATCGCCCGCGCTCCGACGCCCGCAGTGACGGGTCGCCGCCGCCGACACGTCCACCGGTCCGCGTGCCTGCCCCGTCACCGCGTCCTGCCGAGGGTGCTCCGCGCCGCCGCTAGCGAACTTCGACGCTGAACGGAATCGCACGAGGCGCCCACCGAGGGCGCCTTCGTCGTTTCGGTACACGTGTAGTGTGAACCAGCCGATACGAGCCGTTACTCGACCCGCAGCGCGCGCTCGAACTCTTCCGGATTCGACGAGGCGTAGATCGCCGTCTCCATCGAGACCACGCCGCTGTTCACCAGATCGATGAGGTGCTGATCGAACAGCTGCATCGAGTACAGGTCGCGTCCCTTGCGGATCAGCTCGGGGATGTCGGAGAGCCGGCCGGCGCGCACGCACTCGCGGATCGTGCGCGTGACCCGCAGGATCTCGACGGCAGGCAGCCGGCGCCGGCCATCCTTGCTCGCGAGCAGGCGCAGCGAGACGATCGCCTGGAGGCAGTCGCCGAGGCGATCGCGCACCACGTCCTGCGCATCGGTCTCGAACAACCCGACGATGCGCTGGATCGTCCCCACCGCGTCGGGCGTGTGCAGGGCCGAGAGCACGAGGTGCCCGGTCTCCGCGGCCTTGAGGCAGATGCTCGCGGTCTCGCGATCGCGGATCTCGCCCACCATGATCACGTCGGGATCCTGGCGCATCGCCGCGGTCATCGCATCGCGGAAGCTCTCGGTATCCGCGCCGACCTCGCGCTGGATGATCATGCACTTCTGCGGCTCGTGGATGAACTCGATCGGGTCCTCGATCGTCACGATGTGCGCGTGCCGGGTCTCGTTGATGTAGCGGAGCATCGCCGCCATCGACGTGGTCTTGCCGTTGCCCGTGGCACCGGTGATCAACACGAGGCCGCGCCGCGCATCGGCGATCTCCGAGAGCACCGGCGGCAGGTTGAGCTGCTCGATCGAGAGCACCTGGATCGGGATCAGGCGCATCACGATGCCGACCGCGCCGCGCTGGCGGAAGATCGAGGCACGGAACCGGCCGCGCTGCGCGAGCGAGTAGCTGACGTCGATCTCGGCGAACCGCCGCGTGAAGTCGACGTTGATGTTGCGGTCCTCGAGGATCATCCGGGCGATCGCCTCGGTGTCCTGTGCGGTCAGCGGCGGGACCTTGATCGCGCCGAGCAGCTCACCGTGAAGGCGATAGTGCGGCGGATAGCCGACCTCGAAATGGATGTCCGAGACACCGCGCTCGATCCCGAAGGCGAGCAGCTTGTGGAACGCGTTGCGATCCATGGAACCGGGTCAGTTTAAACCCGGTCGGCCCGGTCCACGCTCGTCGTCGGGCGGGTTTTCTCCGGGTTTACGCAGGCTCTCGAGCAACGCCTCGCCCGTGGGCTCGTCATCGGTCAGCGGCTGCCATGGCAACGGGGCCCCATCGCGCTCCGCAGGCGGTTCCGAACCCCGGGACCGGGAGCGCTCCGCAGGGGGGAGCTGGAAATCGGAGGTGATCTCGTCCTCCGCGCGGCCGAAGGCATTGCGCGGGATCGCGTTCTGGGTGCCGAACACCTGGCTGCGAGTTGCCGGCTTGGCGGCCACGGCGATCGGCAGGTCGCGATCTTCGTCATCATCGTCATCGTTGGCGACCATCTGGGCCGCCGTGACGTTCGGCGTGACCTGGCGCAGCTCGGCGCGGACCTCGTCCTTGAGGGTGACGAACGGCGGCGCCGGGCGCGCCATGTAATAGCCCTGACCATAGCGCAGGCCGAGGTCGCGCAGCGCGACGACGTCCTCGATGTGCTCGATGCCCTCGGCGACCATCACGGCGTCGATGGTCTCGGCGATGTGGCGGAGCGAGCGCAGCATCTCGCGCTTCACCGTGGAGCGTGCGATGCCGCGCACCAGCACGTCGGAGATCTTGATGAAGTGCGGCCGCAGCGACATCACGGTCTCGAGGTTCGAGTGCCGCGTGCCGACGTCGTCGATCGCCACGCCGAAGCCCATCGCGGTGTACGCGGCGAGCGCGCGCTTGAACGAGGCGAAGTTGTCGATCGCTAGGCGCTCGGTGATCTCGAACACGATGTTCGCGGGCGTCAGGCCAGCGGCGCTGAGCAGATTGCCGACCTCGACCTCGATGAATGCGGAGTCGTAGAACGACATCGGGAGCAGGTTCACGAACAGCCGGTGCACCGGCTCGAGCGTCTTCGCGTTGCGCAGCGCACCGCGGAAGCACGCGCGATCGAGCTCGACGGTGAGGTCGACCTCGTCGGCGATCGCGAACAGCGTCGCGGGAGACTCGAGCGCCGAGCCACGCGGACCGCGCGTCAGCGCCTCGTAGGCAAAGATGTCGCCCGTGCCGAGATCGACGATCGGCTGATACACGGTCGACAGACCCTCGCCAAGGATGATGTCCTGCAGCGTCGAGCGATCGCGGTGCGCCTTGCGCTCGCGGAGGTTGCGCGTGTTGTCGGCGGCCTCGGCGACCAGGCGCGCGGTCAGTCGCTCGGGACGCAGCAGCGAGTTGCCGAGCACGCGCGCCGAGCCCACGGTGATCCGCGGCTGCTCGCGCAGCACGTCCCTGACCATCGGTGCGAGCGCCTCCTCGACGGCGCGCTCCACGGTCTGCGCCAGCGTCTCGAGATCGACCTTCTGACCATGCCGCGGGCCGAGGATCACCATGTAGCCGTCGCCATCGCCCGACCGGCAGATCAGATCGAGCGGATCGAGCACGGCTCCGCGAAGGCGATCGAGCACGGCGGCGGCGTGGTCGTAGATCTCGCCGTGGTGCTGCACGCCGAGGTCGAGCTCGACCTTGTGCAGCCGCGACAGATCGACCATCAGGCACGACAGCGAGCGCTCGCGCGTGAGGATCGCGGTGACCTCGTGCATGCGCTCCTGATAGGAGCGGAACCGGTCGATCTCGACCGGCTTGAACGACGCGGATTGCGTGCGCGACAGCTTCGGCGCCGTGATCTCGCCCGAGAAGAATTGCACGCTGCCCGGTCCACCACGCTTCGCCCCGCGCAGTGCGGCCTCGGCCGCCGTCAGCAGACCCTCGGGATCCGCCGCGTCGTCGGGCAGCGACGCCACACCGATCGACATCGACATCTTGCGGCCACCCGGCATCTCCGCCGCGGCGACGGCATCGCGGAGCCGACCGGCCTTGGTGAGCGCGCCGGCCTTCGCGGTCTCCGGAAGCAGCACCACGAACTCCTCGCCCGAGTAGCGCGCGACGACATCCGAGGTCCGCACGCGCTCCGGCGAGTCATCCTCCTGCAGGACGACCGCGAGCCGGCGCAGGATCTCGTCGCCGACCTGGTAGCCGAGATCGTAGTTCACGGTGGCGAACCCATCGACGTCGCAGACCAGCAGTGACATCGGCTGGCCGTAGCGCAGCGCCCGCGCGATCTCCTCGCGCAGCCGCTCCTGGAACGCACGGTGCGTGTAGAGGCCGGTCAGCGCATCGCGCAAGGTCAGCGCATCGAGCTGATTGCTCATCTGCGCGAGCTGCTCGGTGGCGACCGAGATCTCGATGCCGCGCGATGCGAGCTGCGCCTCGAGCTGGGTCTCGTGCTCGCGCAGGCTGTGATTCGCGAGCCGGAGCTCGTTGATCAGCCGGTTGTTGTCGCGCTCCAGACGATAGGTGTGAACCAGCTGATCGACGACCTGCAGCAGGTCCTGCAGCTTCCACGGCTTCGTGATCACGTAGTGCAAGTGCCCCGCGTTGATCGCAGCGATCAGATCATCGGACTCTGGAAACCCGGTGACCACCGCGCGCCGGCAGTGCGGGCGAACCTGGGCGACGCGCGCGAGCAGCTCCGGGCCACCGAGGCCGGGCATCCGCAGATCCGCGAGCACGCACGCGACGTCGGGATTCGCCTGGACCAGCTCGAGCGCCTCCATGCCCGACGATGCAAGCAGCACCGTGCACCGCGCGCGGAGCACGCGTCCGAGCGCATTGAGGTTGATTCGATCGTCGTCGACACACACGACGATCGGCTTGCCGGCATCCTCCGTGACCGGCGGCTCGAGATGAGGAACTCCCAATATGGCGTCAGTATCGACCGTCGCCCGGGGGGCTGTGAAGAGGGTCGTGCAGCGGGCTGCTGGGCGCAGGCTTGCCTACATCCGGGGCCTGCGCCGCCGGCTGCGCACAACCCCGACCATCGCGACGCCAGCGATGCCCGGAATCGCCAACCACCAGCGGCACGGCGGCGGATCATCTCCCACCGGGATCACCCAGCGCGGGCTCGTCGAGCGGACCACGATCGGGCCCTGTCCCACCACGCGGACGATCGCCTCGTGCCGCGAATCGACGGAGAAAAATCGGCTGAGGTCGAGGTCCAGCTCGTCCGGATTCCCCCGGCAGTGAAGCTCCCAGCGGACCGCGACGAACCGGCCTTCGAGGTCGGGTCCCGCCGAGGCGTCGCCGGCGGTGCAGCCGGTGATCACCACCCAGTCCCGGGTGTAGCGTCCTGCGGCAGGGGTTCCAGCGGCGGCCGGGGTCGGCTGCGCATCGGGCGGCAGACCGAGCGGCTCGGTCAGGTCCGAGGGTGCGACCGTCATCTGCGCCGAGATCGTGTCGCCTCGGATCGCGAGGTCGAGATACTTCACCGAGCTCTGGTGAAGCAGCGCGAGCAGCGCGCTGGCGGGCGTCATCATCTCAGTACGAGCAGACGTACGCGTAGGATCCGCTCCCGAGCGGCGGGGACGCGCACGGTCGATCATCCCAGACACCTCCGAGCAGGCCCTGGATCACGATGCAGTCCTCCTCGTAGGCGCCATTGCCGTTGTTCGGCTCGCCGGCGCGCCAGTTCGTGTAGATCACGCCGGTGCCGTCGGGCCAGACGAACGTGCCCTCCGTCGTGAGATCGGTGCCGCCGATGAATGCCGCCGAAGAACTGACGGCGAGCGCGGCGACGATCGCGTTGCTCTGTGCGGTCTTGATCGCCGCGAGGTGACCGCCGAGCGCCACGCAATCCGCCTCCGCATCGCTGCGGATCTTCGGTGCGGGGAACAGCACGAAGCACGCGCCGCCGGGTTCCTGCATCGCCGCGGCTCCGCCCATGCACGGTCGAGCATCGACCGCAGGACCATCGGTCACCACCGGTGCATCGCTCGGGAGACTGGCGTCGGGGACGAGGTTCGACCGCTCGTCGGCGAGCTTTGCTCCGCATCCGGCGGCGACGACGAGCCCGACGAGGATTCGCACCTTCACCTCACCATAGTGCCGGAGATCTGACCTGGGGGCACGTGCTAGATTTCCGCCCACATGAGTCGTCAGCAGCCTCTCGTCTTGATCATGGCGGCGGGTCTGGGTACGCGGATGAAGAGCGACACGCCCAAGGTGTTACACCGGGTTGCCGGTCGGCCGCTGCTCCACTGGGTGGTGACGTCGGCGCGCACCGCCGGTGCCGGTCGCGTGGTCGCGATCCTCGGCCACAAGCACGAGCAGGTGAAGGCGGCGCTCGATGCGAGCTTCGGCGCCGGATCGGTCGAGGTCGCGTTGCAGACCGATCAGCGAGGTACGGGTCACGCGGTGCAGTGCGCGCTGCCGGCGATCGGAACCGAGGACGACGATCGGATCGTCGTGATCCTCACGGGCGACGCGCCGCTGATCGCCAGCGAGCGGATCGCAGAGCTCACGGCTGCGTGCGCCGCGTCGAAGGCGGGCATGGCGCTACTCTCCACCGTCCCGCCCCGGCCCATGCCATACGGCCGGCTGGTCCGAGATCCGAAGGGCATGCTGCAAAACATCGTCGAGCACTCCGATGCAACGGAGGATCAGAAGAAGATCCTCGATACCAACGCGGGGTTCTACGCGATCCGGCTCGGCCACCTGCGGAACGACCTCGCTGCGCTGCGCGCCGACAATGCGAAGGGCGAGCTCTACCTGACCGACCTCGTGGCCCACGCCGCCGCGCGCGGTGGTGCGACCTCGATCGATGCGCCGTTCACCGAGGTCGCCGGGATCAACGATCGCGTCGATCTCGCGGCTGTCGAGGTCGAGGCCCGCCGCCGGATCAACGAGGGCTGGATGCGCGCGGGCGTCACGATGACGGATCCGGCAAGCACGTTCATCGATGCCGACGTCGGGCCGCTCGGCAAGGACGTGTGGATCGCGGCGAACGTCGCGCTGCGCGGCAAGACCTCGATCGGTGACAACGTGCGGATCGATCTCGGCTGCGTGATCACCGACGTCTCGGTCGCCGCCGACACCAACATCAAGCCGTACTCGGTGCTGACCGAGACCACGATCGGCGCGAAGGTCCAGATCGGCCCGTTCACCCACTGCCGGCCGGGCTCGAAGATCGAGGATGACGTCCACCTCGGCAACTTCGTGGAGACCAAGAAGACGCACATGATGGCGGGCTCGAAGGCGAACCACCTCGCCTATCTCGGCGACGCGTCGGTGGGCCAGAAGTCCAACATCGGCGCCGGTGTGATCACCTGCAACTACGACGGTGTCGGGAAGTTTCAGACCACGATCGAGGCGGGTGCGTTCATCGGCTCCGACTCGCAGCTCGTCGCCCCGGTGACCGTCGGCCGCGATGCGTACGTCGGTGCCGGCACCACGGTGACCAAGGACGTGCCGCGCGGCTCGCTCGCGATCACCCGGGTCAAGCAGGTCAACGTCGAGGGCTGGGCGGATCGGTTCCGCGAGGCGCAGGCGAAGAAGCGCCAGGGAAAGA
>JAYUVX010000132.1:0-5899 GCA_043753855.1 Myxococcales bacterium
TTGACAAGCAACGGACGCAGGTCCACTCGGCGCAGCACATTCTGGGCGTGCGCGCTGATCCTCGTCGCCGCTGCCGCGGCCTGCGGCGGAGATGATGCAGAAGACGCCGTCGTCGCCGCCGCGCCCTGCGCTCGACTTCGCGACCACCTCGTCGACCTTCGAGTCGCGGGATCACGAGGCAACGCGAAGGAGCTCGCGGCATACCGCGATGACCTGCAGCGTGCGCTTGGAGACGACTTCGTGACGGTCTGCGAGAAGTCGATGGACGCGCCAGAGATCGACTGCGCATCGACGGCTGTGGACCTTGCTACCGCTTCGGCTTGTAGCGCGCGCCGGGTGCACCCGTGAACCGCGTCCAATCGATGAACGCGGGATCGCGCCAGCGGAGCCGAACGGGCGTGCGGCTCGCGTGGGCGCGCGGCGTCGCTGCGCTGCTGGCGACGATCACGATTTTCGGCGGTCGCTCGGTTGCCGCTCCGGCCGATGTGTTCTCGAGTCCTACGCCGGTGATCGGCTCGGATCCTCCAAAGGCCGCGGAGCTCAAGACCGGCGATGCCAGCGTTTCGACGCAGACGGGACAGCTGAGCTATGGGTATCCGATCCAGGTTCCGCCCGGACGGGGCGGCATGGTTCCGCACCTGGCGCTGAACTACTCGTCGCAGGCGCCGATCTACGGAGGGCTGGCGTCGGGATGGAGCCTCTCGATCCCGGCGATCCTTGAGGACACCTCGATGGGACGGCTGCGAACCCGGTCCCCCGAGGTCGAGACCCAGCAAGGGGTCGCGACCGCGCCCGACGACGATCGCTTCCTCAGCACGATGGCGGGCAATCGACCGCTGATCAAGGTCACCGAGCCGGCGTCGGCCGGGGTGGGGTGGACCTACCGGGCACAGAACGACAGCTCGTACACGCGTTACCAGAAGATGAACGGCGGCTCGTTTCCGTGGCGTGCGTACACCTCGGCGGGGACGGTCCTGACGTTTGGCGAAGCACAACGCATGGGCTCGTGCCAGAACGTGGGGCCGGGCTACGCACCGCTGACGAGCGAGACCGATTCGTTCGGAAATGAGGTCTCGTACACGTACTCGATCGTCGCGCAACCGGGGGAGTGTCTGATCCAGCAGATTACCTGGGGAACCAACATCCCCGCAGGGATCGTCCAGCCGTTCGCGAAGGTCGAGTTCACATGGACCCCCTCGGCGAGCTACACCGGGTTTGCGGTCGGGGCGAAGACCGACTACCGCACTGGCACGCCGATGAGCTCGGGCGGTAGTCGGCTGAACACCATCACTGTCACTGCATTCGCGCCCGGCGCGGAGCAGACCCCCGACCACACCCGCGTGATCACGCTGGGCTACGACGCAACGGCGGAAGCCATGGACTCGACGATCCAGCACTCCCCGCTGAAGTTGCTCACCTCGATCCAGGAGAGCGCCTGGATCGGCGCCAATCAGTACCGGGTCGACCTGCCCGCGGTCACCTTCGACTACGAATCAGCACGGGTGAGGCTGACGCCGGCGATCTCGTCGCTGACTCCTCCGTGGTCGGTCGCCGCCCACCCCACGCCACATCGAAACAACCTGGGCTGGGGTTACCGGCACGACGATCGGTGGCCCACCGTCGAGCAGATGATGGTGGACCTCGACGGCGACGGGCTCCTGGACCGGTTGACCAACACGTCCGGCGCGAGCTCGTTTGCGAGCTGCACGGCCAACTGGCAACGCAACCTGGGACCGGACTCGTCCAGCCAGGTCCAGTTCGGCGCGCTCCGGCCGATCTCGTTGCCGCGGCTCAAGTGGGGCAGTCCGACGGTGGGCATCGCGGGATCCGCAGCGCAGCGCGGAGCGCCCTACCACGAGGGCTGCTCGCTCAACGGTCAGGTCACCACGTATCAGAACTCGCAGACGTCAGCGCCGGATACCTGTCACGACTCTCAAGCCTGCAAGGCAAGCGCAGATCCCAACAAGCCGAACCAGAAGTTCTGCTACCCAGGCGGCACCACGTGTCCCGACCGGGAGGAGGCGGCATCGGGGACGGGACCGTACCCGACCTACCTCGCGTATCGATGGATCGACGCCGACGGCGACGGCATCACCGATTTGGTGACTGCTATTCACGGCAACATCAACCGCTATGACATCGGCCGCGGCAACTCACTCGGCCTCCCTGATGGAGGCATCGAGCCACTTCCCCTCGGCATCACGGCGTGGCCAGCATGCCCGGAGGCCAAGGAGGTGCAGCAGTGCCGCGATCTAGGCGCGGCGCTCAGTAAGGCGCGGATTTGTCCCCAAGGGTTCAGTAACTCCGTGGGTAGTTTCTCGAGGCTGTGTAGCTACGACTGGAAGCTCGTGAACACGGCGCTAACCTCCGCCGACGCCGTCGCATGCTCCCGGATCATGGCTCGCGTTCCACCGGGTGGGGGTGGTGGCAGCAGCGCCTCGCAGGCGCCGTACATGCGATGCGAAGGGCTCTATCCATGGTTCATCTACAAGGGCCAGGCCAATGGTGGGTTCCCCGCATCACCGATCGTCAAGTACCAGCCCGTTCCGCTCGAGTCCGATCAGGGCGACTCCGCGCTCAGCGGCCCAAGCCTGGCCTCGCAGCACCACGGTGTCATGGACATCGACGGCGACGGCCGGCTCGACGGGGTCGTGCATGGCAAGGAGCTCGGAGCTGGTAACCCGGACGGCTGGTATGTGTGGCTCGGCGATGGAACCGGTGGCATCGGTCCCAAGCGGTACTTCTTTCCCACCCGCCCGGTCGGAGGCCCACTGGATAACAACCGGATCTCTGCGTCCGTGGGACAACCCGGCGATGGACTCGGCACCTTCATGGGCACGACCGATCTCAACGCCGATGGCTTGCCGGATCACTGGATCGTAGACGCCGCGAACGGCGGCACGAACATCGCGATGAACGGCGGCACGTCGTTCATGGTCGTGGCGCCGAACGCCTCCGGAGGGATCAACACGCCGGACCAGGTACGCCCGACCAGCGAGACCACCACGTACGGCGTCGTCAAGGACTCCGGCGTCATCGTGTCGGGTCATGCGGCAGCGACCAACCGTCTGCTCGATGTCGACAACGACGGCCGACCGGACATCGTGGTGTGGGGCAGAGGCCTTCCGCGGGTCTACTACAACCTCGGCGGCCAGTTTCTCGCGCCGAGTGCTCCGTTCCAGGGAGACGCCACCTCCGCGAGGAGGCAACTCGAAGCCTCGCAGGTCGCGGATCCCGACGAGACCTTGATCTGGGAGCTGACCAGTGACCTCATGGATCTCGACGGCGACGGGATTGCCGAAGGTGTGGCGGTCAGTAGCCAGGCGTTCGGCCGTTCCGTGCCGGGCCTTGGAGCGCCGCGTCTCATGACTGCGGTCCACAACGGCCGCGGACTCCATTCGTTCGTGAGCTACGCGTCGATGCACGAGGCATCGGCAACTCCCACGGTGACGCAAACTCCGACCGCGACCTGGTGGGACGGCGCTCCGAAGGCGACGCCCCGCCAGCAGTGGGTGGTCTCGTCGATCCGCGTCGAGGATGACTTCGACGCGTTTCCGAACGGCACCGGAACCACGACGAACTATCAGTATGCGAACCCACGCCACGGACCCGACGACGTCGGCTATTTCGCCTTCCGTGGATTCGAGACCGTGACAACCACGTCGCAGACCGGCGCCAGGACCATCCAGACGTACGACTATCGGGTCGACTGGTCCGGGCGTCTCGCGAAGACCGTCGTTTCGTCGGCGGAGAGCCCGGGGAATGCGGTCAGCGTGGACCAGGCGGTCTACCAGCCGTTCTCGCTGTTCGGTGGAGCGCTGACGACGTTTCACGCGATCGAGAACGTTCATTACACGTGCGCCGACAACCAGACGGAGGCAGCCTGTACGGCATCGGCAACCGCGCCCGCCGCGTACACCCGGACGATCTCGAGCCTCAAAGCGAAGTCGAGCGACACCACGCCGGACGTGCCACTGATGTACGTCGAATCGAGCGTGCGTTCGCAACACGGGTTCGCCGCTGCTGACGGCGACCGATCTGCTGCACGCACGTACTGGCTCGCCGCGGACAGTTCGATGTACCTGCTGCGGCCGCTGACCGAGCTCAAGCAAAGTCAGGTCGCCGGCGCGATGGTCACCTACGCCCAGAGCGCGACGACCTGGGATCCAGCCGCGCCGGCCTACGCGCGCAAGCTCACGGATGAGGTGTGGGTCGATGCGGTGGACGCGAACCGCTCGGTGACGACGTACCACTACGAACCACAGACCGGAAACCTGCTCTCGACGACCTCACCGCGAGGCAACACGACTAGCTACGAGTACGACGCACGCAAGCTGTTCGTCAGCTCCGTCAACAGCCCGCTCTACAACCACGACCTCGAGCTCGAATACGAGTACGGAACGGGCACCAAGACCATCACCCGCGGCCCCAACATCGCGTGGTGTCAGCAGACCGGCACTCAACCCTGTCCGCCGGGCGCCATGGTGCGAGATGCCAACAAGGTCGTCATCGATGGGATCGGGCGACCGCTCGAGCGCTGGGAGTCGGTCAACGTCGATCCGAACCACGCGGCGTACTTCGATCTCCGGAAGGTGGAGACCACGAGCTATGTCGATTCGTTGGTCGGGGCCTCCCCCACGTCCACGACGCACCAAGCGGCGCTCAAAGAGGTTGCGGGCATCACGAGCTTCACGCAGGCCAAGACGGAGCTCGATGGTCACGGTCGCCCGACGAAGACGATCCAGTTCGCACTGGGGGCCGCTCCGGCGGACCATGTCACCTCGTATGTCTATCGTCTGGATGGAACGCTGCAATCCGCCTCGCTGCCCGATCCGTCCGTCAACTCTGCGGCAACGGTCACGTACACGTACACCTTCGATAGCCTCGGACGTCCGACGACCATGCGTCGCCCGGGCAATACCACCGGCGTCGACCTCAGCTATCAAGCCGCCGCCGACGTCGGCGTTTCGACGACCGCCACAGAAGTGACGGGCGCGAGCGGCAACGCCGCGGTCACGAAGCGGACGATGGATCGAGACGGTCGGCTTGCGCGCGTCGACGAGAAGTCGAATCCGAGCGGAGCCGGTTCGCCGGCGACGTGGGCGACAACCCTCTACGAGTACAACGCCAACGACACGGCGAAGAAGATCACGGATCCCGAAGGTAAGATCACTCTGCTCTTCCATGACCAGGCGGGCCATCGCACGCGTGTCGAGCGCAACGGACAGCAGTGGGATTACGCCTACGACCAAGACGGGAACGTCACGAGCGAGCTCACTCCCTGCAGCCCGCAGCCCGTCTGTCGCGCTGCGTTCGTCACGAGGATCGCGTACGACGCCCTGGGTCGAGTGGTGCGCAAGGACCTCGCGCCGCGCACGATGTCCGCGCCTGATCTCGCACTGTTCGGTGCAGCTCAGGAGACGTTCGCCTGGGATTACGGCTCCAACGCACGCGGGCGGCTGAGCCGATGGGAAGCGTGGGCTCCGGGCAGCATCCAGACGCAGTCCCAGCAGTTCAACTACGACCCGCAAGGGCGGTCTCTCTTCGACTACGCCACGTTCAGTTCGGCGGGCTTCTCGCAGGCACGCTACGTTGGCCGCACCTACACCCTGGGCGGCCAGCCGCAGCGGACTGCGTACTACGACCGGGCGAACGGCGGCAGCAACTACACCGTGGCCGATGTGAGCTACGACGCCCGGGGACTACCGTCCTCGCTGGCGATCTCGACCGACAGCGGATTGACGTTCCAGCCGAGCATCGTCGAGACCCGGAACGTCGCGGGGCTCGTGACCAATCGGCGTGTCGACTATCCGGCCTCGCCGACGCCGCCGATGAGCTACGCCGAATCGGTCTGGACCTACGACAACCTCGGGCGAGTTCTTGCTCAGGTGGTCAACAA
>JAYUVX010000133.1:0-17639 GCA_043753855.1 Myxococcales bacterium
GCGGCGACCATCGTGATCACGCCATCGATCGGTGCCTTGAGGTCGGCCTTCTCGAGCAGCTGCTCGATCTGCTTGCGACCGACCTGCGCCTCGCCGAGATGACCGCTCGCGGCGGACGTCGACGCTCCGGCGGACGCCGCCTCGGCATTCGCATTACGGACCGCGGCGAGTGGAGCCGCGCCGGCGCGGGCGAGGATCGCCTGGCTCCTGGCCTGACGGGCGGCCGCACTCGCGCGTGCGCCGGCTGCATCGACCTCGCCGCGGGACGCCCGTTCCGAGGCCTTCGCGCGCTCGAGCTGGGCCTCCAGGTCCTTGCGGTCCATGCGGCCGATCGAATCTCCGGCGTGGACGCGCTGGCTGGTGTTCAGGTTCAGCTCCTCGATGCGGCCCTCGAAGTCCGCCGTGATGACGCGCGAGTCACGGGTGGTGATCACGCCCGTGAACTCGGCCTGCGGGGCGGGGGCTTCGGGGGTCACGGCGCTGCTCGCTTGCGTGGGATCAGGCGCGGCTAGCTGAGGATCCGCGGCTCCGCACGCTGCGAGCAGAACAAGCAGCAGCGACTTGGATCGGGTCATGGGCATTCTCCGTGGGGTTTTGTGAGGCCTGGATGAGCTTGGTGTAGAGACCGTTGTTCGCGAGCAGCTGCGCGTGCGTGCCCTGCTCGACGATGCGGCCCTTGTCCATCACGACGATCAGGTCGGAGTTACGGACGGTCGATAGCCGGTGCGCCACGGTGATCCGCGTGCAGCGCTGACGCTCGAGGTTCTCGATCACGCGCTTCTCGGTGGAGTTGTCGAGCGCGGACGTCGCCTCGTCGAGCAGCATCAGGCTCGGGTTGCGGATCACCGCGCGGGCGATCGCCACGCGCTGGCGCTGACCACCCGACAGCGAGCCGCCGCCATCGGAGACCACGGTGTCGTAGTTCATCGGCATCTCGGTGATGTCGTCGTGCAGGCAGCTGACCTTGCACGCGGCCGAGATCCGGTCGAGCGGCGCACCCGGCGCGGTGAGCGCGACGTTCTCGCGGAGCGTACCGCCGAAGATGAACGGATGCTGCGGGACGATGCCGATCTGCTGGCGCACGGCGCGGAGGTCGAGCTCTTGCAGCTGGCGACCGTCGTACTGGATGTCGCCGGAGACCGGCTTGTACAGACCGGCGAGCAGATTGAGCAGCGTCGACTTGCCCGAGCCCGACGGACCGACCAGCGCGACGCTCATCCCGGGTTGGATGTCGAGCGTCACGTCCTGGACCACCAGTGGCGCCTGCTCGCCGTACTTGAACGAGATGTTCTTCACGCTCACCGCGCCACGCAGACGGGGCGGCTGCGCGGCCGCATCGCGGTCCTGCTCGACCTTGGTCTGCAGCACGTCATCGATGCGATCCATGTGGCCCTTCACGAGCTGCAGCTCGAGCGCCGACGACACCAGTGCCGACAGCGGGCCGAACAGGCTGGACGCCAGCGAGTTCATCGCGAGCATCATCCCGAGCGACATCGTGCCGGTCATCACGTTGCTCGCGCCGATCGTCAGGATCAGCATCGGGCCGAGCGCGGTGACGGCACCGCGGATACCATCGACCCACGCCGAGGCACGGGCGCGGCGCAGCTTGATGTTGAGCTCGTCGGCATAGAGGTTGCTCCACTTCTCGACGCCCAGCCGCTCGGCGCCCGCGCACTTCAGGGTCTCGATGCCGCCGAGCATCTGGATCATGTAGCTGTGCGCCTTGGCCTGCTTGTCGAGGTCGGCCGCGAGCAGGCGCTGGAACGTCGGGCGAGCGCACAGGAACACGATCGCCTCGGCTGCCGACATCGCGATCGTGATGAGCCCGAGCACCGGGTTCACGTAGAAGATGATGACCGCGTAGAGCAGGACGAACACACCATCGATGACCGCGCTCATCGACTTGCTGGTGACCATCTCGCGGACGGTGCCGTTCGAGTCGACGCGCATCATCAGGTCACCGGTCGAGCGCCGCTGGAAGAACGCGTAGGGCAGCGACACCATGTGATCGAGGAAGCCGAGCGTCATCCGCGTGTCGAGCGCGATCCGCAAGTGGAGCAGCAGATAGCTGCGGACGATCTCCGAGATCAGGTTGAACAGCACCATGCCGCCGATCGCCCCGAGGCAGACGTACAGCAGATGGTAGTCGCTGCGCGGAACGACCTTGTCGATGATCATGCCGGTCATCAGCGGCATCGCGAGCGCGATCAAGCGCAGCGCGAGCGACACCACGATGATCCGCGAGAACAGACCCTTCTCGCTCATCAGCTCGGTGAAGTAGCGCTTGAGGCGACCCTTCTCCGGCTTCACCTTGGTGAACCGCTCGGTGATCGTCAGCTCGATCGCGACGCCGGTGAACGCCTTCGAGAACTGCTCGAGCGTCAGGTCGCGCGGCCCGGTCGCCGGATCGACGATCCGGACGCAGCCCTTGACCAGGCTCTCGAACACGACGAAGTGGTTGAACTCCCAGTGGAGGATCGTCGCCTTCTTCAACAGCTTCAGCTGGTCGAGAGCGACCTTGATGCCGCGACCCTGGAGGCCGTAGCGCTCGGCCGTGTCGAGGATCGACTTGGCGGACACGCCATCGCGGCCGATGCCCATCGCCTCGCGAACCTCGGCGAGCTTGGACTCGCGGCCATGGAACGCCATCACCATGCACAGCGAGGCGGCGCCGCAGTCCGTCCACTCGAGCTGCTGGATGAACGGCACGCTGGTATGGGTCCCCGAGAAGCCGAGCTTCTGCAGCGCGGGGAACGAGCGTGCGATGTTGGACTTGGTCGGCATGGGTGTGATGACTCCTTCATCAACTTGCGTGCCGACGGCTCGTCCCCATGACTACCGGGGGTTGCACGTGAAGCACCGGGTAGTCGAGCCGCGCGCTGTAACCCACGGAACGCACCGGGGTCCGAGCGCCCGAAAACGCCGAACGCCGCGTCGGGGCAGGACGCGGCGTCAGTGTGCGGGAGAACGGCGCGCGCTCAGTCGGGGATGTACTTCTCGAGCGCCGGGAACAGCGTGACAAGGAACGGCTTCTCGGCGATCAGCACCTCGGTCACCGCTTGCATGCCGTGTGAATAGAACAGCGTGTAGTGATCGGTCTTGAACGTGCGGCCCGGCAGTTTTGCCTTGACCAGCACGTAGGAGCCGTTCTGCGGGAGCCGCACGGCGTCGGCGAGCGTCTGGCCGAGGATCTTCGCGGCCTCATTGGAGCCCATACCCTCGCGGGACACGAAGGTGATCGTCGCGAGCTCGCGGATCTTGGTGTAGCCGACGATCTCGACCTGGAGCTTCATGCCGGGGCGTAGTCGCGGCCGGTCCTTCACCGGGAGAAACGCGAAGATCTCGGGTTCGGTCTTGTCGGCGTCGACGATGGTGCAGATCTGATCGCCGGGGTTGAGCAGCGAACCGCCGCGGGTGCGGATGTCGGTGACGGTGCCCGCTTTGAGCGCGCGGATCGTTCGCTGTTCGAGCTTTGATCTCGCGGTGTTGTAGTGGGTATACGCGTTCGCGAGCTGCTTCTTGATGGTGTCGTCGGACTGCTCGGAGATGTATGCGCGCGTCCAGTTGTCGAGGTCGGCCTTGGCGCTCGTCAGCTCGTCCTGCTCGGCGGCGGCCTGGAGCTTGACCAGGATCGTGCCCTTGTTGACCGCCTGGCCCGGGCTGACGAGGACCTGGTCGACGGTTCCCATCGCGGGGGCGGTGATCGTCGTGCCCTCGAGAATGACCACGCCGGGGCCCGACGAGTAGGTCGGCACCCGGATGAAGATCGAGAACACGGCGGCGAGCACCACCGTCGCGACCAGCAGTGGATACGCCCGGCGCACCCAGACCGGCGAGATGTGGATCGGCGCGCCCTCCGTGGACTTGCCGCGATGCGCCTCGAGCGCCTCGTGGCGGTAGAGCGAGCCCTTGTCGGCGTCGGCCTCGGTCGCCTTCTGCATGTGCTGGACGACGAGGTGGTGGAGGATCGCGGCGGACTCGCGCGATAGCCCGAGCATCGCGAGCTGCTCGACCGGCTGGAACGCGGGATTTCGCGGGTTGCGGGCGAGCAGCACCACCGCCACGGTTTCGGTCGTGGTGACGATCGGGATCAACGCGGTGTGCGAGGCGATGACGGCGCGGCGCGCCTGGGCCACCGCGACGATCGGGGCCACCTCGCGTGGGATCTCGTTGTCACCGCCGAGCGACCACAGGCCATCCTGGCCGGGGTAGACGATCGTCACCGACAGCGAGCCCGAGATCTCGGTGAGCGCATCGCGCAGCACCCGATCGGCGGTCGGAAGATCCGCCTGCAGAGCGAGCCTTCGGATCCAGCTATAGATCGTCGGGCCGAGCTCGGGCGGCACCGGCACGGCGAGTGGATCGATCATGCCGGGCAGCTGCGGCTGCGCCACCGGCTGGCTCTTGCTGCGAGACGCACTCCGGGCCTCCACGGGCCGGCTCTTGCTGCGAGACGCGCTCCGGGTCTCCACGACCTGTGCGACGCGGAGCGATGCCGGCGTCGCCTTGGGTTCGCGCTTGCCAGCGAGCTGCGTGGGCGGCTCGTGCTCCGACACCTCGAGGTACTCCGGCGCCAGGACCGCGTGCGCGATCGTGCGATGAGCAGATGATGCCTCGGTGTGCATGGTGAACGACCGAATTTGCAATGCACAGACCATGGCCCCGTCTGCCGCCAACTCCGGGAATCACACGGCTGGGACTCGATCCGCGCTCGCTCCACGATGGGGGGTGGGACCGAGATCCGTAACCCGGAGTAGTCGAGTCCCGCGGCGAACATCGGCTGGATCCCCAGGTAGGCAGCGGACTTACGCGTGGCATGGCGACTGCTCATGACATCGTCATGGCAAGCCGCAACACCCTGGTCGCCCTCGGCACTCTCGGTACCCTCCTCGCGACCTCGGGAATCGCTCGCGCGGGTCGATCGGACGATGACGAAGGCGAGTTCGAGGGAGATGGTCCGGAGGCCGAAGAGGTCACCGAGTTCAAGCTCGATACGTTGATCGAGGTCGCGGTCCGTCACTCGCCGGATCTGATGCGGGCGAAGGCCGATCGGGACGTCGCGAAAGGGCAGGCCGGTGCCGCCCGTGCCAACCAGCAATGGGTGATGACGATGGGCGCGCAGTACAAGAGCGACGCCGTCGGAGGTCAGGTCAAGGTGCAGCCGTTCGGTCAGGTCCAGCAGGACTCGATCAGCGGATCGCTCGGGGTTGGCCGCAACCTGCCGACCGGCGCCAACGTGCAGGTGGAGCTCGGCCTCGGTCACACCACGACCGAGATCGACGTGCCCGAGGGCCTCCAGCCCGCAGGCAGCGCGCCGATGATGGGATCCACCCAGGCCCCGACCGGGGGCCGGATCGACGATCACTACACGCGGGTGCAGACCACCGCGAAGGTCACCCTGAAGCAGCCGCTCGTCCGCGGCTTCGGTCCCGACGTGGCGCTCGCCGACGAGCACCGCGCCGACTTCACCGCCGCCGCCGAGACGCTGAAGGCGCAGCTCGCCGCCGAGAACATGGTGCGTGAGGTGGTCACCGGCTACTGGGAGCTCGCGTACGCGAACTACGAGCTCGAGACCCGGAACCAGTCGCTGGCGCTCGCCGAGGCGCAAGAGAAGCTGACGCGCGAGGAGCTGCGTGCCGGTCAGGCGGCACAGACCGCGCTGAACGCCGTGATCTACGAGATCGCGGTGCGCAAGGAGGCGGTGCTCCGCGCGCAGCTCGTGCTCGAGGAGAAGTCGCTCGAGCTGCGCCGGCTCGCGGGTCTCGGACTTGGTCGCCGCCAGACCGTGATGCGCCCGGGCGAGGCGTTCGAGATCGGCAATGACGAGTGGGACATCGACGAGGTCCTCGCGCAGAGCCGCAAGGCCAACCGCAAGCTCGGTGCGATCGCGCTCCAGAGGAAGGCCGCCGACATCGATGTCTCGGTGACCCGGAACCTGACGCTGCCCCAGGTCGACGTGGCGCTCTCCGGCGCGCTGCTCGGCGGTGGAGATACGACGAGCCAGTCGATCTCGGCGATCGGCGGCGTCGAGGGCTACCAGGTGATGGCCGGTCTGTCGGTCCAGTTCGAGCTCTCGGGCGCGGCGAAGTCCAACCATGGGGCCGCATTGGCGCGCCGCCGTCGGCTCGATGTCGACCGCGCCGACGCCGAGCGGCAGATCGATGCGCAGGTCGTGACCTCGGTGAAGATGGTGACCTCCGCCCGCACCCGGGTCGCCCTCGCCGACAAGGCGATCGCGGTCGCCGAGGAGAATGCCAAGGCCGAGAAGCTGAGCTTCGCCGCCGGTAAGTCGACGAACTTCAGCGTGATGGATCGCCAGACCCAGCTGGTCGAGGCGCAGCTGCGCCGCGGTCGCGCGGTCGCCGACTACCACACCGCCGTGGCGCAGCTGCAGTTCCTCAGCGGCACGCTGCTCGAGCAGTACCGCGTCAACGTTCGGCCGCGTGGGGGCCGCTAGTCCCATGCGTCTCGCGGTTTACATCGTGCGGGATCCACACCCGGTGATCGCGCTGCAAACCCCGGTAGTCACGACGACGAGCACTCGGCACGAGAAGTGATCAAGGAAATCATCATGCGCCTCACCGTTGTTACCGGTCTCCTCAGCCTCAGCCTCACCGGGACCGCCTGCCTCGCCGATGTCGGCGGCGGGACCTGCGTCGGCGAGCGTTGCGACAAGCCCGACGCCGGGATCAAGACCGATACCGCCTGCGCCGATCCGGCGAAGGCCACCGAGGTCAACACGCCGCTCGTGCTGCGCACGGCATCGGACTTCGACGCGCTGCCGAAGGGATGCTGGTCTTTGAACTCGAGCCTGCGCCTCGAGGGCTCCGCGATCACCTCGCTCGCCAAGCTCGGCGACCTGCTCGAGGTCAATGACCTCGAGATCGTCGACACCGGCCTGACCTCGTTCGATGCAAAGCAGCAGGTCAAGGTCTGGGGCTCGCTGCTGGTCAGCGGCAACACCAAGCTCGCCGGCCTGAACAGCATCGCGGTCAAGAAGTGGGAAGGCGCCACGCAGGGCGGCTCGTTCAACGTCTCCTATACGGTCCGCAACAACGCGCTGCTCGCGAACCTCGACGGGCTCAAGTACATCCAGAAGGTCGACGGCGACCTTCGCCTCACCGACAACGACAAGCTCGGCGCGATCCAGCTCGACGAGCTGACCGCGGTCGGCGGTGCGATCGTCATCACCGGTAGCGGCGCGCCGACGATCGGGTTCACACAACTGACGCAGGTCGGTCGCGTCGAGATCGGGAGCAACCCCGCGCTGACCACCGTCCGCGGGTTCTCTGCCACCTCGATCGGCGGCGACTTCGTGCTCCGCGGCAACCCCAAGCTGACGCAGCTCGGCACGATGAGCTCGCTGACCTCGATCGGCGGCGCGCTGATCGTCGATGATAACGATGCGCTCACGGACCTCACCGGTTGGACCGGCACGGTGCAGCGGGTGACCGGCAGCGTTTCGATCACCGGCAACGCGAACCTGACCTCGCTCGGTTCGCTCAGCCACGCCGCGTCGATCGGCACGAGCACGATCACCAATAACGCCAGCCTCGGATCCTGCAAGGCAATCGAGGTCGACCACTGTGTGCCGAACAGCACCGTGACCATCTCGGGAAACCTCCCCCAGAACAACTGCGCTTGCTGGTGCGGCCGCTAGGGCCCCCGGCCCTACCAGCCCCTCGCCCAAGGAATCACCACCATGTCCACCACCACTGTCTTCCGTCTCGCACTCGCCGCTGCGGCACTCTGCTCGGCTGCGGCCACCGCCGAGGCCAAGCCGCGCCGCCTGGTCATCCTCGACTTCGATGGCCCGCGCGGTCTCGCGGATACCGGGCGCGAGGTGGTGGTCACACTGCTCGGTGCGAGCTACGACGTCGTCGCGACCAAGCGCTGGGAAGATGCGCGCGCCTCGGCGCAGCAGAAGACCCACGGACCGGCGATCTGGTCGAAGGCCGCGAAGAGCTCCGGTGTCGATGCCGTCATCGAGGGCTGGATCCAGGACGAGGGGCGCCACAAGGTGCTGACCGTGGCGGTGCGCGAGGCCTCGACCGGTAACGAGATCGATTCGGTCTCGGTGCGACTGGGACACAAGGGCCTGTCCACCGAGGGCAAGACCAAGCTGGCTACCGAGCTCGACGGCGTGCTCGAGTACATCGAAGGTTCCCCCGATCCGGTCGGTTCGAACCTGCGGCGAATCGATACCCGCAAGATGCTCGGGGCGAAGTCGCCGCGCACCGAGCAGACCGCGACCACGCCGGACGCGGACGAGGATCCTGCGCCAGCGCGGAAGAAGACCAAGCGCGTCGCGAAGGTTGACGACTCCGCCGACGAGCGGGCTCCCACCAAGCGGAGGACCGACGCCGAACCCGCGGTCGAGCCGGTGGACGATGACGAGGCGACCGAGCCGGCACCGAACAAGAAGAGCAAGGCCAAGGAGGTCGCCGCGACCACCGATGCCAAGGATAACGCCGACCTGGTGTCGCTGTTCGGAGCCACCTCGGAGGAGGGCAAGAAGGTCGATCCGTCGGCGAGCCACGTGCCAACGCCGACGCCACGGTTCCGGATCGACGGCGGTGCTTACTATGCGTCGCGCACGCTGACGTTCGAGGCCGAGAAGCAGACGGGGCCGCAGAACTACCCGGGCGTCCCGCACAAGGGCCTCGAGGTCAACGCGCTGATCTATCCGTTCCCGGTGAAGAAGCTCGACGGTGAGCTCTCGGGGATCGGCTTCTCGTTCGGCATCGCGCACTCGGCCGGATCGGTGGTGACGTTCGACGATGGCGCGACCGTCGCCGAGTACAACATCAACCAGAGCTCGCTCGACGCCGGCATCCACTACCGCCAGCCGCTCGGCGACCTCGTCTCGATCGATGGGCACGTCAACTACGGCCGCAACGCGTACAC
The DNA here is from genome assembly GCA_043753855.1 of Myxococcales bacterium. GTDB lineage: Bacteria > Myxococcota_A > Polyangia > Haliangiales > Haliangiaceae > JABFXX01. The sequence goes on from JAYUVX010000133.1 coordinate 8,908, forward strand.
GATCTCCGATGCGCCGATGACCTTCGAGGTGCCCGACACCGAATACACCTACCTGGGCGCCGGCGCGCAGATCGATCTCAACATCGCGAACCGCGCATCGGTCGGGTTCGGCGCGAAGTACATGTACATGCTCGATGTCGGCGACATCAGCTCCACCGAATGGTATGGCCCGGGCCGCGCATCGGGGTATGGGCTCGACGGTAACTTCACCATCCCGTTGCCGAAGTCGCTCTACCTCCGCGGCGCGCTCGGGTACCAGCACGTCAGCATCGAATTCGACGGAGTCGGCAAGATCACCGAGGCCGAGGGCGTGTCGACCTCGAGCGATGGCACGGTTGCCGGCCAGCTCGACGTCGGCATCCAGTTCTAGCGTCGCGCTCGCAGCTCTCGCGTCGATGGCCGGCAGTCGCCGGCCGTCGGCCGTTTCGGCGCGTCGGCTGAATGCTCGATGACGAATCGATCGCCTACCGCGGGAAACGATCGGAGACCGAGCACCCGGTGCGGCGGCTTGCAGGTAGCTGATCCCGCGTCGATCCAGCGGTGGCACATCGCGTGCTCGTGATCCGAACATCCACCCTCACCACAAAGGCATGCCCATGTCGAACTCCAAGACCAAGACCACCGCGCAGCAGGATCCGTTCATGTCGATCAAACCCGAGCAGCTCGCAGACGTCGCCGGCGGGGCGGCGCGCATCACGGCGCGTGACAGCGGCGCCAACTCCGAGCTCACCGCGATGCTCACGTCGATCGGCGATTCGATCAAGTCGCTCGCTGCGAACCGCGGAAACAGCGGTTCTGACCCGATGCAGATGATGATGATGATGATGATGGGAGGCATGGGCGGCGGCGGCGGTGGCGGTGGCGCGTCGTCGGCTGCAGCTCCTCCGCCGCCGCCGACGATCAACATCTCGACCGACGTCAAGCGCGGCTATTAGTCCACCTGTTCATCACCAACGCGAGGAACCCATGGCGAAGCTCCACACTCCTGACTCGCTCGAGTCGCTCGACCTCACGACCCTCGAGGCTGTGACCGGTGGACGGGTCAGTCGCTCGAGCACTCCAGATCCGAACCTGATCGCCGGGGTCAAGCAGCTCGCGGAGTTGATCTCGCAGGTAGGCCAGGGCCTGATCCAGGCCAAGGCACAAGAACCGCAGCAGATGCAGCAGATGATGCAGCAGATGATGCAGATGCGCGGCGGCCGCTAGCGATCGGCAGCTCCGCACGAACGGCCCGGGGCGCTCGCCTCGGGCCGTTTTCGTTGTTCGGGTCGCGAACCGCGCGCGTGTGATCTCGAGGACTCGCTGTGTCGATCGGAGTTGACGGACATGGTCGCAGTCGCAACCGGAAGTCCACGTTCCCACGGATCACCCCGCCGGGCACGCACGCTGCACGGGCTTGCGCTCAGGATCGGAAACCCCAACCCCAACGACGACCACAAGGATCACCACCATGAAGACCATCACCACCTGCGAGCTCGTGACCGTGACCGGCGGCGTAACCAAGGCCAACGAGGCCGTGACCCAGCAGCTGACCGCTCTGCAGAGCTCGATCAAGGATCTGGCGACGGCGCAGGCCAAGCCTGCGGGGTCCGACACCATGACGATGATGATGATGATGATGGCCATGCGGCAGCAGCCGCAGGCCGCGGTCGCCGCGCCGTCGGCCGCGCCGGTGATCAATGTCGACACCCACGTCCGCGGTCGTCGCTGGTAACGGCTGCGCGAGCGGCGGAGCGGGCGTGGCCTCCGGGTCGCGCCCGTTTCCCGTTTCGGGACGGCGAGCTCGCGCTTCGTGCTGGTGCTTCGGTTCGCCTTCGTGGGTTCGGCTCGAGTGCCGCGTCTGGTGTTCGCGCTTGTTGATCGCAGTTTCCTATGAGCGCGCAGAGCAGAGAGCGCGCCGGCCGCGTCGCGCGTGCTCGACAGACCGCGAACGGTAGCGCGCGTGATCGCGGCGAGGCCCCGGATTCTCTGGCCGACGTCTCTGGGTCTCGGCGGCGCAGGGCTCCGCCCACCTGCTGCATTGGTCGCCGCCGTCGATCCCCGCGGATCAGGAACCCGGGTCGCCGGCTCCGTTGGGTTGCGGTTCGTCGCCCACGATGATCGCCGTTGCTCGGCGTGAGTCACGTAGCTGCGCGGAACGACATGGACGACCCGGCGGCACATCCTCTGCACAGCGTCAGGTCATGCTGAACATCGATGCCATCGAGACCATCAACTTCGAACAGCTCGCGACGGTGACCGACCGTCTGCTGCTTCGCGGTCGATTCTCGAAGCGCCGCGCGAGCACGAGCCAGCGCAGTGTCGAGCGCGTCGACCAGGCGCCGGAGAGGAGCTTGCACATACGCTCGGAGCTGGAGCTGCGACGGTGGTTCGCAGCCAGCGCCGTGCTGGTGTCGCTGTTCGGGGCGACCGCGGCGATCGTCGGTCTGCTTTAGCGACACTGTTTTCTTGGTGAGGACCGTCGAGACGTGGTGACTCGACGGAGGGTGCGGCTCGGACTGGGCCCCGGGCCGCACCCGCTCTCACTGTTTGTCGGGCTTGCTAGTCCTCGTCGAGCGGCAGGCCCAGCTGCTGGGTCGGGCGCGTGCGACTGTCGCCTTCGAGGCGTACGGCGCCGCTCTCGTCGGTATAGTTCGCCGCGAGCCGCTGGGCGCTGACCGGATCGATGTTGCTCAACCGCGTCAGGGCGTGCGAGACGATGTCGCTCCACGGGACCGACTTGCGGCCGCCATCGAGCAGCGTGGCCTCGATGTCCCGCGCCAGGCGCCGCAGATCATCGTCGGTGACAGCGTCCCGGTGGGCGGCGATCCGCTGCAGGGCGCCGAACAATTTGTCGCCATCGAACGGCTCGACCGAGCCATCGCGCTTGGCGACCTTGAGGCCGGGCGCGCCGAGGGTTTCGTAGGTCGTGAACCGTCGCTTGCAGACCGTGCAGGCGCGTCGACGGCGCAGGCCATCGGCGGTGACCCGGGTCTCGGTCACATTGGAGTCGCCGGTGCAATACGGGCACTGCACCTGGCGATCGTAGCGCCTCCCCGCGGATCCGCGAAGTTTCGGCCCGGTCGGCCCTGGAATCCCTTGTGCGGCACGTTGTGGTACGTCGCCCACGCTCCGAGGGCCGCCTCGAGCTGCCTGGACATGCCCAGCGGCAGACCGATCGACGTTCCGTTCCACTTGAACAGCCGCCAGAACAGGGTGTGCACCACCCTGCTTGTCGCACACGAAGTAGCGGCGATTCGCGGCGAGCGTCGCATGACTAGCGATTGCAGCGGTACTTCGTCATCAGGCTCGGCGAGCCGCCGGTATCCGACATCCGATAGAACAGATCGCCGCGCACCGCGAGGGTCTCGGGAAACCCGACGCCGATTGCCGCCAATTCGCTCGCCTTCGCGCTCGCCGGAGCCTCCCAGCCGGTGATCGCGTACACGCGCGCGAGGTCGAACAGGTTCGAGCCGGCCCACAGCGAGCCGTCGTCACCAAACGCACAGTCTGCGAGCGCGCCGGGGCGAGTGACCGCGATGCTGCGATCGTGATGTGCGACCAGCTTTCCCGCTTCCTCGGTCAGGCAGTAGAGGTGGCCATCCGCCTTGGCGGCGACGAACCCGACGCACGGGCCCTTGCGATGCGCCGCATCGACCAAGCACAGGCCTTCGTAGTTGCGACCGCAGTTGGTGACCTTCGCGCCGCACACCATGCCGTTACCCGCGGGGGGCTTGTTGCCGGCCGAGCTGTCGTCCAGGTCCACCGGGCCGAGCGCGTAGGCATCCTCGATCAGCGTGAACGCCTTGGCTGCATCGTCATGCTGCCACGCGCGGATCCATCCCGACGAGGTCACCGCGATGAGCTGCTCGCCGCGCGCGGATGCGCCCTCGAGATCGTCGCCCGCCGCGCCGAGCGGGAGCTTGCCGGTCTCGGTGGTCTCCCCGGAGTCCGGATCCACCACGGCGTAGGCGCCGAGGTTGCCGCTATCGCTGATCACGACGAGGGCGCGTTTGCCCGCGATCGTCAGCCATGCGGCGCCCGACGCCTCCGGCACGATCGACGAGTCCGCGAACGACACCTGCTCGCAGCGCTCGTCGGCCAGCGCCGCAGATCCGGGCGTGATGTGCGCGGGCTGCTCGGGCTCCGCGCGGTCCTTGGTCTTTCCACAGCCTGCCACGAGCAGCGCGATCAGTAGGAACCGGGTCACCTCCGCGCTATAGCATCCCGCATCGCCCGATGTCTGAACGCCGCTACCTCGTGAAGGAGATGTTCGGGCCCACGCTGCAAGGCGAGGGCGCGCACAGCGGGCGCGCGGTGGTGTTCCTGCGATTCGCGGCGTGCAACCTGGCGTGCACGGGCTGTGACACCGACTTTGCACCCGAGGGCGCGCGACGTCTGGATGCTGGCGAGATCGTCGTTCGGCTGCGCGAGCTCGACACGTTCGGTGCGCGTCGCGTGGTGGTCACCGGCGGGGAGCCCACGCTGCAATGGGATGCAGCGCTGTCGGAGGCGATCCGCGGTGCCGGCTTCGTGGTGCACATGGAGTCCAACGGCACGCGGCCACTGGCAGGTGCGGTGGACTGGCTCACCGTGTCGCCGAAACCGCAGCACCATCCCACGAGCATCTCGCTCGCCGACGAGCTCGTGCTCAGCGAGCTCAAGGTCGTGGTCGATGACACCGTCGACGAGGCGGTGCTCGATCGCTACGTTGCGCGGTACCGCTGCGAGCACTACTTCCTCCAGCCGTGGATGGACGATCGCTACGCGCATCACCTCGCGCGCGCGATCGCGCTGATCCACGCGCGGCCGCAGTTCCGGCTGTCGCTGCAGACCCACAAGATCGTCGGCGTCCCGTAGCGACAACGCAGCGCACGACGATCAGCTCCACCCGTCGGGGCGTGGCCGTCCCCTCGGGCTCGCGCATCCGCGTGACAGCAGTGCCCGTGCTCGCGAACAACGACTCCGAGCCGGCGCCGCGCAGATCCGTGGCATCGAGGACCGCGACGCCACGCTCGCGCGGGACGCGGCATGCTCGGCGCCACGGTCACGCCGGGCAGCTGAGGTTGCGCGGGTCCGTCGCGTGCACCCGGGCGACCCGCAGCGCGTGCCTCACGGACATGGCACCGGTGTGGGACACGCGCCGTCGAGATCGCGCGGGTAGGTCTCGCGGCAGCCGACGAACCCGCTGATCGTGTTGGTCGGCAGATAGCTCGGCTTGCTGGCGCTCCGGAAACCGCGATCGATGCCATGCGATGCGCTCATCAAGACGTCGGTGTGGGTGATGAACACGGTCGGGGGCGCTGCGCCGAGGATCCGGATCGCGGCGGGGTTCTCCGCGAGCCCGCCGGGATACACGCACGAATCACTGCCGGAGCTGCTCGGGGTCTTGCCGGCGAACTCGACGTGGACGTGATCGACGTGCGAGGTCGGATCGACGAGCCCGCCGAACCACAGGCCGAACCAGTCGCCAGCGGCCGGTGCCGCGGAGGCGGAGGTCAGGATGATCTTCGCGCTAGCCGTGCCATTGGCGATCAAGGCACCGCGTGCCGGATTCACGCCGCTCGCGGGCTCGACGCGAAACGTGGCTCCCGGCATGAACTTCATCGTCACGCCGGGCTCGATCGTCAGCGTTGCGACGCCGGTGGCTGCGCCGACATCGAGCGTCGCGTTCGCCTGCGTGCCGACGCGGTAGGGAACGCCGCGCGCGTGGATCGTCATGCTCTCGGGAACCGCGCCGTTGGTGATGATGATCTCGTCGACGGCGTTGCTGGTGTACGTGCCTGACGGGATCGTGCCGAGCGCGCGTGCAAAGCTGGTGATCGGAGAGATCGCCGATCCGGAGATCACGAGGTTCGAGGAGGCGGCATCGAAGCCGCCGCCATCGTGCATGCTGACGCCGCAGCTCTTCGACCCCGTGATCGTGAGGTGATCGGCGTGGGCGACCCCGGCGACGATCGGTGTCGAACCGGCGAGGTCGAGTGCGCCGGAGGCCTGCGCGACGCCGTTCAGCGGGTCGCCGCCACCCTCGAGCGTGGTGTGGCTGAACGAGACGGTGCCGCCGTTGAGCGTGCGGATGTTGGCCCATGGGGCGGCGTCCTTGAGCTCGAACCGCACCGGGAGCCCGGGAGCACCCTGTGCGGTGATCGATCCGCCCGCGCGCACGGAGATCTGCTTGCCACCCGCGATCCGGACCACGACGCAGCGCTCGAGCGTGAGCGCTGCGGAGATCGACGTATCGAACGGCAGGATGTGAGGATTGCCGGCCGCGGTCCAGGTCTCGGCGGCCGCGATCGAACCACCGTGCATGGTTCCGGCGCCGGTGACCGGAGGACAGCTGGCCGCGTCGATCGCGACATCGGGCGGCGGAGGCGCATCGGCGAGGTGCTGCACCCCATCGTCACCGCACGCCGACACCACGCAGAGTAACAGGTACCAGTGCCGCATCGCCACCTCCCAGCCGCCACGGTACCACCGGTTGGAACCCGGCGTGGCTACTCGCCGCCAGCGTCCGGATCTTCGGACTTCTTGGGCTTCACCGTGGCGCCACGCGTGGTGCTCTTGGTCACCGGTCTGGACTCGGTCGCCGGTGCACCGGGCGCCATCGCGGGTTCGGCCTTGGTCGCCTCGGTCGGCTCGGCGGCCGGCGCGGCGCCTCCGGCAGGTTGGCCGCCTGACGGGGCTGCCGTCGACGACGCCTCGGGCATCGTGGCCTTCGGCTTGCTGCCACCGCACGCGACCAGGAGCAAACACAGCGCGAGTTGGAGCCTCATGGTGCGCGATCGTAGCGCAGCCCCGGCGCGTGTGCCCGTGTTACGACCATCGCCATGCGCCTCTCGAACGTCGTCGTCGCGCTGTTGATCGTGACCCTCAGCTCGCTCGCCGTCGCGGTGCCCAGGACGCCGACGAAGTCCGAGCAGACCGTGATCGACAAGCTCGACATGGAGCTCACCGGTCATCAGAGGCAGCAGGCAAACTTCGTCGCGCTGAAGGTCGCGAAGCAGCTCTACGAGCTCACGAGGAAGGGCTGGGGTGACGAAGCGCCCGAGACCACGCGGCGCGCACAGACGCTCGCGGGCCTGATGCAGATGACTGGCGACTACGCCGGCGCGGTGACGATCTACAAGCAGCTGCTGGCGCTCACCGAGAAGCAGAAGGGCGCTGATTCGCGCGAGGCGCTGTCCGCGCTGATGCCGATCGTGGGGCCATACTGGGCGCAGAACCGGCTCGACGAGCTCGAGCCGATCTACCTGCGCATCCTCGCGCTGTCGAAGAAGCTCGACGGGGAAGGCAGCGTTCAGTACGCCGGCAACCTGATGCTGTACGGGACGCTGCTCAACCAGCGCAACGAATACTCGTCGGCGCTGCGGATCTACGAGCAGGCGTTCAAGATCCAGGAGGCGGCAGCGGCCAGCAAGGACGATCTGAGCCTGCTCGGGCCGCTGCAGGCACTCGCGAGCACCTACTGGCAAACCAACCAGAAGCAAAAGGCGGTGGCGCTCTACGATCGCGTGCTGAAGATCGCCGACAAGTCGGCCGCTGGGAACGTGCAGATGATGGCGAGCACCTACTGGTCGGTCGCTGCGATGTACCACTACGGCGGGCGTGAGGACCTCGCGACGCCGCTCACCAGGAAGGTGATCGACATCTACACCAAGGAGATCGCGCGGCTCGAGAATGACACGCCCGATGACCCGACGCTGTCGAGCATGCTCGGGCAGCTCGGATTCCAGTACCGGCAGAGCGGCGACCTGGCGAAGGCCGACGAGCTGTTAACGCGGTCCGTGCAGCTCGACGACAAGCGCGGCAGCACGTTCTCGGCCTGGGCGGGATCACTGGCCGAGATCAAGCGCGCGGAGGGCAAGCCGAAGGACGCGCTGGTGCTGCTCGAGAAGGTGCAGGTGCAGCTCACCAGGATCTCGCCGCAGAGCTCGACCGCGTACAACACGCAGATCGCGGATGTGCTGCGCGAGCTCGGCGACTACAAGCGCGCCGAGCAGATGATGCTGACCTACCAGGCGAACCTCGAGAAGACGTACGGCAAGCAGCACCCGATCTACGGCATGACGCAGCTGACGCTCGCCTACAACTACATGGCGATGGGCAAGCTGCCACAGGCCGAGCTGCTGCTGCACGATTCACTGGAGATCGCGGAGCGCGAGCTGTCCCTGGTGCTGAAGACCGGCACCGAGTCCGACCACGCCGTGTACTTCACGCGGAACAACTACCAACTCGACATGGCGATCAACTTCCAGCTCGACTACGCGCGCAACAGTCCATCGGCCGCGCGGCTGGGGCTGACCACACTGCTGCGCCGCAAGGGCCGGGTGCTCGATGCGGCCGCGGCGAACCTGGCGACCATCCGCAGCAAGCTGTCGCCCGCGGACAAGAAGCTGCTCGACGACCTGGCGAGCGCGCGTGCCACACTCGCGAAGCTGACGGTTGCGGGGCCGTCGGCCACCGGGGACGCCGACTACGCCAAGGAGGTGGCGCGCTACGAGGACCAGATCGTCAAGCTCGAGATCAGCGTGGGCAAGAAGAGCGCGGCGTATCGTGCGGCCTCGCAGTCGATCGATCTGCCGGCGGTGCAGAAGCTGATCCCGAAGGGCTCCAAGCTCGTCGAGATCGTGAACTTCCAGCCCGGGGACCCCAAGGCGCCGTACTCGGTCAATCCCAAGCTCAAACCGCGGCGCTACGCGGCGTACGTCCTCGGGCCGAGCGGCGATCCGACACTGATCGATCTCGGAGAGGCG
>JAYUVX010000134.1:0-17639 GCA_043753855.1 Myxococcales bacterium
GTTGACGACGACGACTACGCCGACGTCCGCAACCCTGGGTTACCTCTCGAGACCCAGCTGCCTCTCGCGCTCCCACACCAGCTGCGCGATGCGATTCCGTTGCGCAGCCTGAAGGCGACCACCGAAGATGCGAATGGCGTGGTCACGCCGATCTGCGACACGCTCGGTCCCGATCCCGATGCGCAGAGCGGCAACCTCGGCGGCGCACGCTCGACCGGGTCGCCGACCCGCAACGTTCCGGCGGGCACGATCGCGCCGGAGAAGGTTCCGGAGCTGCCGTACATCCATCAGGTGCTGTGTACCGGAAGTGATTCGACCAAGCCGATCACGGAGCTGGGCTTCGCGGCGCCCGATGCGGTTCGCGATCTCGTGTATCCAGATCTGCGCGCACTCCGCGACGAGACCTGGACGCTCACCTGGGAGGGCTCGCTGTCGCTCGACAAGGGCGATGCCGCGGTCGATGGCCCGCCCGTGCGGGTCGGCCAGCTGTTCGTCGACTCGACTGGATTCCGCATGGAAGACAAGGCCAAGTCGTTCTGCGATGCGGGCGTCGAGCAGTTCGACATCCTGCAGCTGCGCGGCTGCGATCCGTCGGTCGGCGATGCCGAATGCCCGATCGGCTACAAGTGCTACGTGCACCCCAATAGCCAGGTCGGCGGCCTCGGCGGGTGCATGCTGGTGGACGAGGCCGACCGCCTTGCTGACGCGTGCAAGGACTTCCTGACCTCGACCCGGCGCTACACCATTAACCGCACCGAGAGCGGTGAGCTCACGCTGCTCCCGCGCAAGCACGTGCTCAGCACCACGCCGCTCGACGGGTGCACCGATGACGGTCAGTGCGAGGCGCTCGCCGACTACGCGGCACGCAACGCCACCGCCGCGCAGCCCGGTGACACGCAGACCACGACCGATCCGCACACGTACCGGTGCGCCGTCGATACCGAGCGCGCTCCGCTGAACGGCGCGGGCCAGACCGGCAAGCGTTGCATCGAGTCGTGCACGCAGACCACGGACTGCACGACCGGTCGGATCTGCCAGAACAACTTCTGCATGGAAGGCGTCACGCCTCCTCAGGCGTGCGTCAACGCTCCGCAGCGCTTCGAGTTGCGTGCCGGGGATGCGTTCGCGCTGATCGGATCACGCTCCGGATACGTGCACTCGACGATCCTCGATACCGCCACGGGGAAGTGCGTGAAGGATCCGGCGGCAAGCCCGTTCGAGATCGGTCGGATCAAGCTGTCATCGCCCGCCTGTGATCCGGCCGCCGATCCGCGCACCGGCCTGCTGCCTGGCGGCCAGTACGATGCGAACCCGTGCTCGCTCACGGTCGATCAGACCGAGCTGGTTCCGAACTACGTCGGCGATACCTGCGCGCTCGCGGAGACCACCACCAAGCTCGTGACCCGGCCAGCGCCCGCGATCCGGATCCACACGCGCGGCCCGACGTTCAGCCTCGTGGACCCGTATTATCCGGGCGATCAGAGGTGCATCCGCGACCGGATGGGGACGCTCGGCAAGGTGCCGCTGGTGTTCCCGGGATACCAGGTGGCGTGGCGGCAGACCGGTGGGTTCTCCCCGCTGCTGCTGCCGGTCAATCCGTCGTTCCCGATCAAGGTCACGCGCGGGCCGCAGAACAGCGTCTGGGTGATCGACGAGGGTGACTATATCTCGACCTCGGTCACGCAGCCGTCGACCCGTGGCAAGGTGTTCCGGCTCGAGATCCAGTCGCTCGGCCAGGTCAACCTCCTCGAATAACGCCGAAATCTTGCCCCGTGCTCCGTAGTTACGGAGGCTCGGGGTATGCCCACGCGCGAGCCCGAGCTGTACAAGGATAAGGTCGAGGTGAGCCTCGACGGCCGCCAGATCTTCTATCTGTTCTTCGGTGGGAGCGTGATTGTCGGCGTCGTGTTCGTCCTCGGCGTGCTGGTCGGGAGGCGGGTCGAGGCGCGCGGGCATGTCGATCGGGCCAACACCCACGCGGCGACCGATCCACTCGCGGCGCTCGATCGTCTCGAGGGCAACGGCGGCCTGTCGTTCCAGGGCTCGTTGACCGGCAAGGATGCGCCGAGCTCGGTCGAGAAGACGATCGACGATCTCGAGAAGGCGCGCGCGCCGAGACCGAAGGTCGCCGACAGGCCGAAGCTCGAGGAGCCGAAGGCCGCTCCGGTCGTGAAGCCGGAGCCCGCGGTGAAGGCGGAGAACACCGCCGAGCCCGCGGCGAAGAAATCCAAGGCCGAGTCCGACGCGAAAAAGCCCGAGCCCAAGTCCGAGCCAAAGCCCGAGCCAAAGAAGCTCGAGCCGAAGAAGGCCGAGCCGAAGAAGGCAGAGAACAAGGCGGACGCCGAGGCCAAGGCGGATGCGCCGGTCGAGAAGAAGCCCGGGGAGAGCAAGCCGCGCTTCACTCTGCAACTCTCGTCGTTCCAGGACAAGTCCGAGGCAGAGACGTTCTTGTCGTCGGTCAAAGCGCAGGGCTTCTCGGCGCAGATCACGGTGGCCGAGGTCGAGGGTAAGGGAACGTTCTACCGGGTGCGGATGGGGACCTATCGCTCGTTGGACGCGGCGACCAGCGCCAAGTCCGAGCTCGAAAAGGCCGGCAAGTCGGCCTCGATCATGAAGCTCTAGTCAAACGCCGGCAGCGCGGCGACCCATGCGGGCGAGCCGTCATCGGCGATGACGACGAGGCCAGCTTCGTGCGGCCATGGCTGCGGCCGCACGTCCAGCGCCGCGAACGAGATCGCGGTGGCGGCGAGCAGGCGCGCCTCGAGCAGCGCGGGTGCCGGCGCTCCTTCGATGATGCCGATCCGCCCGAGCTTGCTGGCGAGATCGGTCTCGAGCGTCGCATCGGAGCGACCATCGCGCGCCAGCCGAAACGCGCCCGGCCGCGACATCGTCGCACGAGCTCCGACGATCCGGATCGCGCGCGGTGAGGCACCATCGAGCACACCGGTCACGGCGGTGCGCAGCGACACCTTGCCGTCGCGGCGGCGCAGCATCGCGAGCGCCTCGAGGTCACCCTGGCCGAGTGGTTCGGTCCAGTCTCCGAGCACCTGCGCGAGCCGCGCGATCGAGAGCTCCGGTTCGCCGTTCAAGTACAGCCCGTAGAGCACGACCAGCGCGCGCCGCGCGGACGCCGGCAATGCGAGGCGGCGCGCGAGATCGCCGAGCTCGGTATCGATCGCTACGACCGGAATCTCGACCTCCACGCCGCGCGCGACCTCGAGTGCCAGGGCGGCCAGCGGCTCGCGCCAGGCCCGCGAACGGACCGAGCTCGCGGGAACGGGCGGCGGGGCGCTCGTCATCAGAGGATCCATCGGCGGTGGAGTCTCGGTGACGTACTCCGCGCCTGCGGCCGAGGCACTCGCGCGTCGCACACGCATGCGGTCCGCGGCGGTGGTATCACCAGCGTCCGAAGGCTCGTCGCCGGCGATCGGTGCGCCGGCGCCGCCAATCGGCACGCGCCACGGCTCCACATTGTCGGGCGAAAGGCCGAGGAGGCTGATGTCCTCACCGGCTGCGAGCTGCGCGAGCGCCATCCCGGGCGTCCACGGCGCATCGATGACCGTGAGCGAGTGGGCGAAGCAATGCAATCGGACCAGACCGCGCGACGTGACCAGCACGATCAGCGGCGAGGACGGGTGACAGATCACCTCCTCGATCGGCGCGCCCACGTGATGATGGAACGGGCGCCCATCGGAGAGCCGGTAGATGAACACCTCGTCGCTTCCCGGGCGGGTGGCCCACAGATGACCCTGCGCGGCACCGACGCTGCGCGGTGGCGGCGGAAGCTGGAGCTGGAGCCGCAGCAGCGGTCGCGAGGACACCGCATCCCACACCTCGAGCTTGCGATACAGCCCGAACAGCACCTGGTTGCGCTCGAGACCGACTGCGAACTCGGCGGGGCTGCCCACCTCGAGCACGTGCGCGGCGAGGCCGCGTCCTGCGGAGCGGACCATCGTGACCTGCTTGCCATCTGCCGAGGTCAGGACGAGCCGCGCGCCCGTGACCGCGGCGATCGTCATCGGCACCTCGAGCTCGACGCGCGCGGCAGCCTCGAGGTACGGCGGAACGTGGAGCACGACCTTCGGCTCCGGCGCGCGCGAGACCACGCACAGCACCGTCGGGGGCCCGAGCAGCGCGATCTCGACATCATCGCTCTCGAGCTCGATCTGCCCGACCGCCGGTGCCACGCCCCGCTCGAGCAGGACGACGATGCGTCCTCTCCGCACGGTGGCCCACTGACCATCGAGCGAGGTCGCGATCATTTCTTGGGGCCGAACCCGCGGACGATCCGTACGAGGGCATCGACGACCTCGGGCCTGCCCTTGAGCTGTTCCTGCGCTGGCATCATCGGGCTCTTGCCGACAGCCTGACCGCCGCCGAGGATGATCTTGCGGATGTCGTCGTCGCTGACGCTCGCCTGCCAGGCGGCGTCCGTGTAGTCGCGCGGCTTGGGGGTCAGGCTCGCGGCGGCCTGGCCATCGCCCTTGCCGCCGGGGCCGTGACACATCGCGCAGACATCGCGATACATCGCCGCGGCAGTCTCGTCGGGACTGCCACCACCGCCGCCGCTCGGTCGCGCCAACGGACCCGACTCCGGCTTGGCACCCGGCGATCCGGAGGTCGGGGCAGGTGGTTGGTCATTCTTGCCGCACGCCCCGACGGAGGTGGCGAGCGCGAAGGCGAACGTGAACACGGGCAACGGCCGACGCATGCGCAGAGCGTATCACTCGTACGGATCGCTGCGCGTCCACGACTGCATCACGTGACCCGCGACGATCGTGAGCTTGACCTCGTAGAGCGAGGACTTCCCGTTGCAATCCAGATCCCCGATCGCGCGCAGCGTGGCGAACGCCCCGTAGGGGTCCGGCGCGTACTCGTAGGAGTATCGGTAGTCATCGTCGATCGAGAAGCCGAGCGCCGTCCAGCCGGGCGCGGACCAGGTCGCCGCATCGGCGCTACAGGTGCCACCTTGCTCACAGCACGACGGCCGCGGCGTCAGCGGTGCGCCCGGGGGGAGCTTGCCGTTCGCCAGGTAGCTGAGCGTCACCTTCTCCGCGAGATACCGGAGGAGATCCTCGGCTTCGTGCGCGCGGGTGTTCGCGGTGCACGCTCGCTTCGCCGCCGGGCACGTCGCGATCGCACACAGCGCGGCGAGCAGGAGGACGTACCGGACGCGGCGCCACATGACGCCGCACCCTAGTCCCGATCGACCCGCCGTGCAAAGGCTTCGACGATGCGGGCGGTGTGCCGCGGCGCCTCGAGCTGAGGAGCATGGCCGACGCCGCGCATCACGACCAGCTCGGCGCGCGGCAGGCCGAGCACGAGGTCCTCGGCGATTCGCTTGGAGATGATCCGGTCCTGCTCGCCGTGGATCACCAGCGCGCGCTGATCGATCCGGCCCACGTCACGGGGAACACCGGCGGCATCGCCCGCGAGCACGAACCCGCGAAACAGCTTGTGCAGCGACGTCGCACGCCGCACGCGCTCCATGATGACGTGGCGGATCACCGCGCGGCCCACAGGCGGCGGACGCTCGAGCACGATCGCCATGAACTTGTCGACGTCCTGCGCGCGCGGGATCAGCGGGTTGTCGCCATCGATCCACCCGCGCGCAGGACCATCATGGATGTCGCGGCCGATCGAGGCGACGAGCACGAGCCCCGCCACGCGGTCCGGATACGATGCCGCGAGTCGTAGCGCGACGCCGCCACCCATCGAGTTACCGCACACGATCGCTCGATCGACGCCCGCCTGGTCCATCACCCGCAGCACCGCCTCAGCATGGTGACGGATGCTCGCCTCGCGCTCGGGGACATCGGTGGATGCGCCATGACCCGGCAGATCGATCAGGCTGACCCCGCGCGATCGCGGAAGCAGTGTCGACATCATCAGCCAGGTCTCCTTGTCGCCGCCGAACCCGTGGATGCACGCGAACGGTTGACCCTTGCGTCCGGCGCGATGCAGGTACGCGACGCCATCGGTGGTGCGCGCGCGTCTCACACCCGCGGCGAGCACGAGCCCGCGCTGCAGCGCGCGGAGCTGGAGGCCGCCCATCGCGCCCTCGAGCTCGTTCCTCCAGGTCGTCACGGAGGCGTGACGCGCATGCGATCGCGCGCGACCTCGAGGACGGCGAGCGCTGAGTCGACGCGGTTGAACGGCGGCATGATGTATGCCCCGGCGACGCGCTGCTTGACCGCGCCGAGCGCCTCCTGGGCGATCTTGATCCCCTCGGCGCGCGCGGCGGGACCACCGCCGACCTTGGCCATCCGCTCGCGGTACTCGCCGGGGATCGACATGCCGGGCACCTCGTTGTGGAGGAACTCGGCATTGCGATGCGAAGCGAGCGGGAGGATGCCGACCATCACCGGGAGACCGAGCGGCTTCACCTCGTCGAGGAACCGCTCGAGCGTCCGAGGATCGTAGACCGGCTGGGTCATGATCAACTCGGCGCCGGCGAGCTTCTTGTCCTCGAGCCGGCGCAGCTCGCGATCCCGATCGTGCGCGGCGGGCTCGGCACCGGTGGCGAGGACGAACGAGGTCGGCTCGCACTCCTTGCCGGCCGGATCGACGCCGGCGTTGAGGCCCGCGGCGATCCGCAACAGACCGACCGAGTCCACGTCGTAGACCGGTGTCGAGAACGGGTAGTCGCCCATCTTCGGCGGATCACCGGTGATGATCACGAGGTTCCGGAGCCCGAGTCCCTGCGCGCCGAGCAGGTGCGAGATCAGCCCGAGGAAGCTGCGATCGCGCGCGCACACGTGGAGGATCGGCTCGACCGGCGTCTCCAGCGCGAGCCGCGCACACACCGCGACGTTCGCCATCCGCGCCGATGCGCGAGGACCGTCGGCGATGTTGACGATATCGACGCCACCGGCTAGCAGGTCGCTGACCTGCTGCTTGGTCTTCGTCAGATCGCTGCCGCCGGGCGCCGTGAGCTCGACCGAGACCACGAACTCGCCGCGGACGAGCCGGGCGCCGAGCTTGCTGCGCTGATCGAGCGGGACCTTCGCGATCGGGGTGGTGATCGGCGATGCGGCCGAGATCGAGACATTCGCGCCCGGCGCGCGCTCGGCGCGGGCATCGATGTTCTCGCCGCGCAACATGCGCACCGCACCGAGCATTGCGCGCGTGTGGTCGGGCGTGGTGCCGCAGCAGCCACCGACCATCCGCACGCCACTCTTCAGCATCCGGCGCGCGAACACGCCGAAATGCTCGGGATTCGCGACGTACAGCGTGCGGCCCTCGACGGACGCCGGCAGACCGGCGTTCGGCTGCGCGATCACCGGCCGGCCGCGACCGACCATGGCCACGGTGACCTGGTAGAGCTCCGCGGGCCCGATGCCGCAGTTGCCGCCGATCACGTCGGCGCCCGCTGCGATCAGCCGATCGGCGATCTCGTTGGGACCGAGGCCGCCTTCGGCCTTGCCCTGCGCATCGAACACCATCATCGCGATCACGGGGACGCGCGGCCCGCGCTCCCTGGCGACCTCGATCGCGGTCTCCATCTCGAGGATCGAGCCGAACGTCTCGAGCATGATCGCGTCGGCGCCCGCGAGGACCAGCGTGTCGATCTGCTCGGCGAGCGCGAACCGGGCAAGCCGGCGCTCGGAGGCGCTCGCGGTCCCGAACCGCACGCCGGTCGGCCCGACCGCGCCGGCGACATACGCGCGATCCCCCGCCGCCGACCGCGCCAGATCCACGGCGGCTCGGTTGAGCGCGGCCGCCTGATCGGCGAGGCCGTGACGGGCGAGCGAGATCCGGTTCGACCCGAACGTGTTGGTCTCGATCAGCTCCGCGCCCGCCGCGACATAGTCCGCGTGAACGCGGCGGATCAGCTCCGGCTGCGCGAGGTTGAGCTCGTCGTAGCTGCGGGTATGCAGCACGCCGCGTTCGTACAGCAATGAGCCCATCGCTCCATCGAGCAGCAGCGGGCCCGCAGCGATCGCCGCGGCGAGGGTGGGGCGTGTGGCGACGGGAATCACGTTCCTCTGCATGGTCACGATCGAAACTCTCGCCCGGGAAACCCGAGGCCGGCGAGCTGGCGCCGGACCTCGCGCAGCGCATCGCCGCGGCCGACCTGGGCGAGGTGGCCGCCGTCGAACCACTGGATCGGAACGTTCCAGTGCGCGGCGAGTGCCTCAGCTTGATCGGGCGGCGTGATCCGATCGCCCTTGCCGGCGATCACCGCGAGCCGCTCGGGCGGCAGCCGCACCGAACGAGTCAGCGGCGCGTGCACGGCGAACGCATCGGCGAGCAGATCTTCGGTGATCCCGGCCTTCGCGGCGCGCAGCCGCTGCGGGCTGTGTTCGCCATGACGCCAGAACAGCTTCGACATCGAGACCGCCGGGATCATGGCGACCGCGAAGTCGAGGCCTCCGATCTCGTCGGGACCCGCGATGCTCGCCCACAGCGACGTGGTGTAGCCGCCGAGCGACATGCCGATCGCACCGACGCTGGATGCACCGCGCGAGCGCAAAAACATCGAGAGTGCGCGGAGATCGTGGATCGCCTGCCCGAAGCCCTCGTTGGTGCGCATCGGGTTGCCGCTGGGGAACAATGCCCCCGAGCGACCGAGCGCGGTGCCTGGCGCACGATCGCCGTGGAACGGCAGCACGAACGCTGCGACATCGAAGCCATGGCGTAGCCAGTACGGCACGACGAACGCGCGCTGGGTCACCCAGTGATTGCCGCCGCCCCAGCCGTGGAGCAGGACGATCGTTGGACGACCGGCGCCGGACGTCCACCAGCGGGCATGTGCCGTCAGGTTCTCGGTGGCGCGAAGGTGCAGATCCCGCGCTGCCGGAAGGAACGGCTGGTACTCGGACGGGTAGGCGAGATCGGCCACCTGCGTGCCGAGCGGACCATCACCCTGCGGCGCGACCTGCACCTCCGGCATCGCCGGGATCGGGAAGAATGGGCTCGGAACCCCCAGCGTGCCGTCGCTGTAGGCTCGCGCCAGCTCGACGAGGCCGCTGCGCGCATCCTTCGGATCGATCTTCGGGTTGCGCGGTGCCATCCGCCGCTTCATGAACCGGACGACGCTCTGGTCGATGACCGCGGTGGCTCGCGTCAAGAGATTTGGCACGTGCGGCACCGTACCACCCATCTGCAGGGTCTCAAACCGGCACAGATCGGTCGTAGACTGGAGGGGGATGGAGCCGACGTCGGCGGAACAAGGGAGCGATCCGGAGACCGCCGTGGATGAGGGCGCCACGGTCATCGATCCGCCCCAGCCCACCGGGATCCCGACGCCTCGCAGCCCGTCGTTGGCGCCGCCGTCGGTCGTCACCACCGCCGCGGAGGCGTTGGAGAGCGAGGAGGTCCAGCGCACGCGCGCGTTCATCCGGATCGGCTGGGTCGCCACGCTGGCTGGCCTCGGGACCGTGCCGTTCGTCGAGAGCACGCGATGGATGACCACGTTGTTCGTCACCGCGCTGCTGGTCGGCGTGGTGGTCAGCTTCGGCTTTCATCAGGCGTTTCGCGATCCGCGTAAGTTCGGGGCGCGCGCGATGTACGTGCTCGGCACGATGTCCGCGTTCAACGCGAGCATCTCGGCATTGTTTTTCGGCGCGTTCACGGTCGCCCCGATCATGCTGGTGATGGGCATCCACTTCATCGGTCGCAGTGACCTGCCAGTGAGGCGCGCGGTGTGGCTGGTCGCTGCCGCGATGCACGGGATCACGGCGATCGTGCTGATGACCGGGCTCGCCGAGGATCCCGGCGTGTTCGCCACCGGCCGCGCGGTTGGCACCGAGAGCTACCTGCTCGGCGCGCTCTACGTCCAGGTCGCCTACGCGCTGGCGTACTACACCGGCAAGGCGCAGCGCGAGATGTCCTTGCGATCGATCCATCAGCTCCAGCGCGCCACCCGCGTGGCGTCGCAGCGTTCCGCCCTGCTCGACGAGCTGCGGATCGACCTCGCGCGCGCTCAGCAGGCGGGTGCCGGCCGCCTCACCGATCAGACGCTCGGCGGTTTCAAGCTCGGCGTGGTGATCGGCCGCGGCGCGTACGGCGAGGTCTACGAGGCGATGGGCGGGGAGCCCGCCGCGATCAAGGTCCTCCACGTCGAGCACGGCACGGACCCGATGGTGCTCGCGCGGTTCCTTCGCGAGGCGCTCGCCACGGCCGCGGTGGCCTCGCCGCATGTCGTGCGCGTGATCGCCGCGAGCGAGCCCGATGCTCCGGTGCCGTTCCTCGCGATGGAGCGGCTGCGCGGAGTGACGCTCGCAGATCTGCTGCGCCGGGTCGGCAAGCTTCCGCTCGACGAGGTGATCGCGCTCGTCGAGCAGGTCGGTGCCGGGCTTGATGCGGCGCGGGTGGCGGGCATCGTTCATCGCGATCTCAAGCCGCAGAACCTGATGGTGGCGAGCGGCGTGTGGAAGATCATGGATTTCGGCGTGGCGGCGCTCGTCGATCACGGCAACACGCTCACGGCGGGCGGGATCGTCGGGACGCCGCAGTTCATGGCGCCAGAGCAGGCGCGCAGCGAGCAGGTCGACCACCGCACGGACCTGCACGCTCTCGGGTCGATCGCGTATCGAGCGCTGACCGGGCGCAATGGGTTCGGCGGCGCTGATGTGCCGTCGATCCTGTACGGCGTGGTGCACACGATGCCGATTCGCCCGTCGGCGCTGGCGACCGTGCACCCCGACGTCGATCGCTGCATGGCGATCGCGCTCGCCAAGAACCCCGCCGCACGGTTCGGATCGGGTGGCGAGCTCGCCGATGCCTTTGCGGCCGCGCTGCGGGGCGAGCTGCCCCCCACCGATCGGGCGCGTGGCGACGCCTTGACGTGGCGAGCGCCGTGGCAGGAGGCGACATGAGATCGGGGGTCGTCACACCGACGGTCGGGCTGACCACTGCCGCGGAGGCGTTGCGCGACGAGGAG
Source organism: Myxococcales bacterium (assembly GCA_043753855.1). Classification (GTDB taxonomy): domain Bacteria; phylum Myxococcota_A; class Polyangia; order Haliangiales; family Haliangiaceae; genus JABFXX01. The sequence continues at coordinate 10,889 of JAYUVX010000134.1, forward strand.
GTCGAGCGTACCCGTCGGTTCATTCGCATCGGCTGGCTGGTCGCTGCGTTCTCGATCGCGGTGGTCTGGCGATTGCCCGGTGATCGGGATCTCGAGCGCGTGTTGGTCGGTGCGATGACGGCCACCGCGCTCGCCTCGGTGGTGCTCGAACGGATGCTCGGTCGCAACAGCCGGCTGAAGGCGCCGCTGACCACCGCACTCGCGCTCGGCTGTGTCGGCTGCGGTGCGCTCGCGATCCGCTACACCGGCGTGTTCGCGGGGACGCCCCTCATGATCACGCTCGGGATCTACTTCTTCTGCCGCACCGAGCGGTGGTCGGCGGCGATCCTCGTCTACGTCGTGGCGGCGGGGGCCCACGCGGTGATGGCGGGCCTGGTGATCACCGGGACCATCGAGGATGTCGGCTTCGCCCCCGTGCGTTCGACCGTGTCGTTCCAGGCGCAGCTCGCGGGGCAGCTATGCGCGCAGTTCGGGTACGTGATGGCGCTGTGGCTCGCGCGCTCGACGCGAGCGGCCTCGCTGCAAGCACTTGGTGAGCTTCAGAAGGCCACTCGCGAGGCCGCGGCGCGGGCCGCGCAGCTCGACGAGCTTCGCGACGATCTCGATCGCGCACTCAAGGTCGGAGGTCGCGGCCGGTTCACCGGCACCGTGGTCGGGAGCTGGGAGCTCGGCATCGTGCTCGGACGCGGCGGGATGGGAGAGGTGTACGAGGCCGTCCATATCGACGATCAACGTGCAGCCGCCGTGAAGCTCCTGCGCCGCGAGCTGATGCTCGACAAGACGCACGTCGAGCGCTTCCTCCGCGAGGTGCGGGCGGCGAGCGCGCTCGAGTCGCGTCACGTCGTCCAGGTGCTCGAGGCATCGCAGCCCGAGGACCTGGTGGCGTTCCTCGCGATGGAGCGGCTGCGCGGCGACACGCTGGGGGGCATCCTGCGCGGCGGTGGCGTACTCGATCGCACAAACGTGCGCGAGCTCGTCGAACAGCTCGCCAGCGTGCTCGAGCTCGCGCGCCGCGCCGGGATGGTCCACCGCGACCTCAAGCCGCATAACATCTTCCGCACCGAGGACGGCACCTGGAAGCTGCTCGACTTCGGCGTCGCCGTGCTCTCCGACACCACCGGCACGTTGACCGGCGGCGGCGTGATCGGAACTCCTGGGTACATGGCGCCAGAGCAGGCGAAAGGGGAGGGCGTCGATCATCGCGCCGACCTCTACGCGCTCGGCGCCATCATCTATCGCTGCCTGACCGGAAGGGTCCCGTTCGCGGGCAACGACATGGCCTCCGTGCTCTACGCGATGGTGCACGACGCGCCGCTCCGTCCGAGCGCGCTCGCATCGCTGCCGGCCGATGTCGACCGCGTGCTAGCGATCGCCCTGGCGAAGCGGCGCAGCGACCGATTTCAGCTCGCAGCTGACCTATCCGAGGCCCTGGGCCAGGCGTTCAACAACCGGCTGGTGCCGTCGTGGCGCGCGGCCGCAGATTCCCTGACCCGCCACCAGCCGTGGCGCGAGCTGCAGTCTGCGCCGCGCCGAAACGCGGGCAGTTGAATCGCAATCGCGCTATCACGTCTAGATGACTGCGATGCGCTCCTTGATCGCCGCTGCTCTGTTGCTCGCGGCCACCGGACCGGTCGCGGCGGACACGTTCGGCGGATTCTCCGGGGTCGATCGTCCATATCAGGTGAACTCTGATCGGGTGTGTACGCCACTGGTGGTCACCGCCGGCAAGGCCACCGGCGGACCCGCGTGCGAGAAGGCTGCGGCGGACGTGCTCGCGAAGCTGCGGATCAAGGATCCGATCCGGCAGAAGGGCGTCGACAAAGCCACGTTCGCGGCGTCCGCGGCCGGGCGCACGCTGACCGTGACCCGGGGCAGCGGCGAGCCGATCGTGACCTGGGATGCGCCGGACCCGATCAGCAAGATCGTCGAGGTCTACACCAGCCAGTACGACGATCGCGTCGCCGTGGCGTTCACCACGCGGCGGATGGGCAAGGAGCTCACCGACGTGGTCGCGTTCGATCTCGGCAAGCCATCGCAGGCGGCGGTGCCGAAGGATCCCACTCCGACGGTCACGCCGCCGACCACCACGCCGGCACCGACCGACGATCCCAAGCTCACCAAGGCGGTCGCGGCCGCGCGCAAGGCACCGAAGGCCACCAAGGCGCTCGCCGCGTGGAAGGCCGTGGTCGCGATCGACAGCGCGCACAGCGAGGCGCTCTACCAGATCGCAATGGTGCAGGCCGCGGCAAAGCAGACGGCGGCGGCACTCGCCACGCTCGGGATGCTCGCGGCATCTGCGCGACCGGATGCGATCGAGTTCCTGATCGAGGCGCGGTTCGAGCCCGCGTTCGCCGCCCTGCGCGCCGATCCGCAGTTCCGTGGCAAGGTCGGTCTCGACAACAAGGGCAGCTCGCCGTACGAACGGCTGATGGGGTTCGGCGGACAGTGGGAGCAGACCGGTACCAGCTGCGATACGCCCGAGGTCCGGTTCACGGCCACGCGCGATCGGGTGGTGCGGATCCGCGTCAAGTCGCGCTGCGGCGGGCAGACGTTCGATCTGCCGTTCAAGGGCGCGTGGCGCTCGGATGGTGACCGCGTGATCCTGACGTTCGCGACGCGCGGCAAGCAGGTCAGCGCCGCCGACGAGGCGTTCTGCAAGTTCGAGGCGGCCGGCGACGAGGACTCGCTGCACTGCGACCTCGGCCACGACATCGACTTCGTCGTGCTTCCAACGCGGCGGTAGTCCGGCGCCCGGACGGAAGCGTCCGACCGGCGGCCGTACACGGACAGTCTGGCCGCGCAGGTCCGCGAAATCACTACGCAGGATCGAGGCACATCCGCTGCACTGCGCTCGCTGCATGCGCACCTTCATCGTCAGCTCGCTGGTCCTCGTTCTCTCCATTGGCTGCAGCTCGGATCCAGATCCGATCGCGCCGGATGCGTCGCCGCCGCCGGTGACCACGGTGCCACGCGATCCGTCGGGCGAATTCGTCATCGGGACCACGCTTGATCTCGAGCCCCCGCACGCCGCCGCGATGGTGGTCGATGCGCTCGATCGCGCGGCGTCGGGTCCGAGTCAGTTCATCCTCGACCGGATGGTCGCCACGCTGCCCGATGGCGCCACGAAGACGATCGCGCGCGTAGCGATCCCGTTCGTCGCGGCGTACCTCGATGTCCGGCTCGACGAGTTCGCGCCACGCTTCGTGCCGGGCATCCACCGGCTGTCCACCGGGTTCGCGCGGATCGCCTCGCACGCGCAGCTGCTCGAGGTCTGGAACATCGCTGCCAGCGGCGAGGCGATCCGGACCATCGCGGGGATCCAGTTCGACGTCGGTCCGGCAGCGGTCGTCGCGTTCGCGGATCACGGCCTGTCCGATGTCTCGGTCGCCACACGGGTGGTGCTCGATGGCAGCGGGCAGCTCGCGTTCGCGCACCACGCGCTCGCGCTGCGGTACGGCGCCCTCGTCCGTGCGGGACTCGGTTTGGCCGTGGTGCCCACCGTCGATCCGGCCTCGCACGACGTCGCCGAGGCGCTCGCAGCGCTGGTCGACTGCACCCAGCTCGCAGCGATGGTGTCGGATCGGATTGGCGTCGGCTCGCCGCTGTTCTATCGCGGCGCCTGCATCGCGGCTATGACCGCGGTCGCCGCCGAGCTCGACGAGCACGTGATCGCGATCGACGCCGCGCCGCTGGTGCTCGACCTGACCGGCGCCGCCATCGGGGTCGATCTCGACCACGACGGCACCATGGATGCGATCCGCGGAGGACGCTGGAACGGCGTGGCCACCCACACCGGCGCGCCGCAGACCGTCGCGGCCACGTTCGCGGGCACGAGCCCTCCGTGAGCGCGTCGCTTGCTGAGGCCCAGAGAACCACTCATGCTGGTCCTGCGAAGATCAGCGCTATGAAGTTCAAGGCCACGTGCCTGAAGCTCATCGACCGTGTGGCGCAGACCGGCGAGCCCGTCGTGATCACGAAGCGCGGAAAGGTGCTTGCCCGCCTGGTGCCAGACCGAGGAAAGCCGGGCGGCTTCGGACGCGGCCGGAACACCGTCCAGATCCTGTGCCCGGATGACGACCTGTTTGAGCTCGGGTCTGGAGAGCACTGGGATGCTGGTTCTTGATACCCATGACTGATCTGGGCGCACATGGGCGTCCGGATCTCGAAGCGTATCGAGAACCGAATCGTCGCCGCTGGATCGAGACGCGAGCTGTTCATCTCCGCGATCAGCTCGTGGGAGGTCGCGATGGGCGCACAGCGCGGGAAGATTCGGATCGCCGGTGGTGTCGTCGAGTGGATCCACGATGCGCTCGATGCGCTGTCTGCGAGCGTCGCGGCGACCGCGCGGCGGCTCGGGGCTGTGCTGGTGACCGCGGATAGCCGCATCCTGGCTTACGCGAGCTCGACCAAGGCCGTGCGCGTGCTCGAGATCTGAGGGGCTAAGTAAGCGACCTCACACATGAACGTTCGGACCGGTCCCGGCCACCAACGCTACACAGGCTATGCTGGTTCCGGTGAAGCGCGAGACGGGCGGCCACGACCGCGCGACACTGGATCCGGCCGACGAGGCGGATCTGATCGCACGCTGTCGTGCGGATGACCGCGGCGCACACGACGAGCTCTATCACCGGTTCCGCCGCCAGGTCGCCGCGAACCTGTACCGCGTGCTCGGGGATAATACCGATCTCGATGACCTCGCCCAGGAGGTGTTCGTGATCGCGTTTCGCGGTCTCGAGAAGTTCCGCGGCGACGCCCGGCTCTCGACCTGGCTCTACCGGATCTGCGTGAATGTCGCGCTTGGCAGGATCCGCACGCGCAAGCGCCGGCCGAACGCGATCGGTGTGGCAGATCTCGATGCCGCCGTGGTCGATCCGAGCCTGGTCGAGCGGCCGGAGCAGCCCGATCGCACGCTCGAGCGCCGTCAGGATCAGGCTCGCGTGTACCGCGCGCTCGAACTGCTCGCGCCCAAGAAGCGGATCGTCCTCTACCTGCACGAGATCGAAGGGCTGGACCTCAAGGAGATTGCCTACCTGGTCGAGTCCAATCCGGTGACCGTACGGACCCGCCTGTTCTACGCGCGTCGCGAGTTCTATCGGCTGATCGCGGCCGAGCCGGAGAACGACGCGAGCGCCGCCGTGTCAGCCGACGAAGGAGACGAGTCGTGAGCCGTCACATCAAGCCGCACCGCTGGGCGGATGCGCTGGCCGGTCGCGTCGCGGCACCGGAACGGACGGCAATGCAGCGCCACGCAAAGGGCTGCGCCGCGTGTGCGCGGTCACGCGATCGAGTGCGTCGCGCGAGCGACACGTTCCCGGTGATCCGCGAGCAGGCCGGACCCGAGCTATCCTGGGACACGCTGCGTGCACGCGTGCACTGGTCGACCTCGAAGGAGCGGCGCGCCAAGCAAGGCGTGCAGACCCCACCTCGGTTCCCGCTGGCGGCGTGGGCCGCGCTGGCGGTGACAGGTGCTGCCGGCCTCGCGCTGATCACCGGCACGATCGAAGCACCCTCTGCTCCCGCGTTCAGCCAGACCACACCGGCGACCGAGCCGCTGGTCTCGGTCAAGGCTGCGCCGGTCGCACCGCCGAAGGCTCTCGCGGGCCTGATCAATCGGATCTGGCGTGGCGAGCTCCTGATCGATGGTGTGCGGCCCGCCGATCCATTCGCCCGGCGGATCGTTGCGGGCACCGCGATCGCCACCGGTGATGGGCGCGTTGATATCCAGTTCGGCGAGGCGAGCGCGTTTGCGCTCGGACCTCACTCCACGCTCGACGTTCGCCGGTTCGATGCACAGATGATCGAGCTCGCGGTCGAAGGCACGATCGACATCCAGGTCGCGCCGCGAGCAGCGGGACAGCGGTTCGTGGTGCTCGCCGGAGAGCATGCGATCGAGGTCCGCGGCACGCAGTTTCGCGTCCAGCACGAGGCGAGCGCCACCACGGTCGAGTGCCGTCACGGTCTCGTGGCCGTCCGCGATCGCATGCAGGGCACCGCCCTCGTCGGAGACGCCCGCAGTGTCCATGTGGCCACCGGCGCCGCGATCGGCGAGTCACGCGTGATTCCGCTCTCGGTCGAGGAGCTCGGCGCGCTGGCGGCTGCCACGCCGATGACGCTGCCGCTGTGGAATCCCGATGCGCTCGCGACCAGCAGCGCACCGCTCGAGATCGCCGCGGTCGGCCAGCACGAGGTCCGCGTCGATGGCATCGAGCTCGGCCTCGCACCGCTGCAGATTCGCGTCATGACGGGCCGCCACACCGTGGAAGCCACCGACGCGGCGGGACGGTATCGCCGCGCCGGCTGGATCGATGTCGCGGCTCCGGCAGCCGGCGCGAAGCACGCACGGCTCGATGTGCCGGCCGAGGTGGTGCCCGGTGCCGGCGTCAGCGAGCGGCGGCGCCAGCTGCGCGCAGGGATCGATCAGGCGGCACTCGCGCGCTGCACGCGCTCGATCGCGAAGGCTGGCCTGACCGGCACCTACCTGCAGGTCGAGCTGTCGATCGACGCGAGTGGCGCGGTCGGCTTCCTCAACGTGATCGATACCGACCTGCCGTCGGGACCGGCGAGCTGCGTGCGCGAAGTTCTCGCGGACGTACGGTTCCAGGCGGGCGCCGCCGCGACCTGGCGCGAGAAGCTCGACCTATAGCTACCGCTGGCCTGAGCTATCCCCTCAAATCGCACCGAAGATTTTTCTGAAAACTTCGTGGCGACGAACCTCCGCATCGAATGCTGGGATCAGGAGCATGAGCCGCTC
>JAYUVX010000135.1:0-5868 GCA_043753855.1 Myxococcales bacterium
CAAGCATCGCACCCACCCGCAGGAACACGACGAAGCCGGACCAGAGCATCGCCTGCACGAAAGTCAGCAATTGGGACGCATCATAGGTCATGCGGGAACCAGCCCGACCAGCGCGGGCCTTGCATCAATGCCGATTTCCTCGAACGACATCACCGGGTTGGGAATGCCTTTGGCGGTCATCACCGTCCGCAAAAACCGCCGCCGCCGCATCGAGGTGACAAGCGCCGGATAGGTCCCGTTTTCGGATGCACGCCCGATCTTTTCGGCAATAGAACTTGCCAGCCGGTTGAAAACATCGGGCGGCAGTGCCACATCCGAGGCACCCCGATCCGACGTGATCTGATAGGTGGTAAACGTATCCTCCCATTCCGGGGCAAGCTGGATCAGCGGAATCGTCCCGTCCGGTCGCCGCATCTCGGCCACCAACTGAAACCCAAGGCGTTGGCGCACATGTTCGGCGATTCCCTCTGGCGTCTGATAGACCTGCCGCCCTTCGGCCACCGCCTCCAGGATCAAGGGCATGTTCCGGATCGACACACGCTCCTCGAGCAGCAGGCGCAAAACCGACAGCAGTACATCGACCGGCACCCGGTCCGGAATCAACTCGTCCAGCATCTTGCGGTTCGCCTCGGACCGTGTGCTATCGGTAAGGTTCACCATCGCGTCCAGCAGACGACGAAGCGCCTTGTGGGTTAGCAACCGCGCGAAATTACGCTTTACAACCTCGAGAAGGTGCGTCGCCAGAACCTCTGCCGGCCAGACGGTGGTGAACCCATTCAGCGCCGCCGCCTCCTGTTCTTCGGGCGCGATCCAGCGGGCGGGCGCACCGTAAACCGGCTCTTTCACGTCCTCGCCGCCAATCCCGCTGGTCTCGGGACCCGACAGCAGGGCCAGAACCCGTCCGGGACGCAGCCTGTCGCGGACCTGTTCGACGCCTTGCACCCGCATCAGATAGGTGCCGGGGGGCAGGGCCGCGTTGTCGGTCAGCCGGATTTCGGGCAATAGGACGCCGAAACTGGTGGCGACATGGCTGCGCATATTCGCAATGCGCGCGTCAAGTCCGGTTCCGGGATCCAGCACCATATCGACCAGATCGGGGGCAAACTCGACATGAATATCATCCAGATCCAGCAGGTCGCCCATCGACTGACGGACCGGATCCGCGGTTTTTCGCGCCGACTGCACCCGCTCGGCCCGCCGCGCGGTTTCCCGGGTTCTGGCGACATGATAGGCGGCATAGCCCAGCACCGCCGCGCCTGCGATGAACGGGATGAAGGGCAGGCCCGGGACAATGGCAAAGAGGGCCATCAGGATCGCCACAGTCGCCAAAGCCGCCGGGTGTTTGCCCAGTTGCGCCAGAATCGCAATGTCCGCCGCCCCCGTGGCGCCGCCACGCGCCAGCAAAAGGGCTGACGCGACGGAGATGATGACCGCCGGGATCTGGCTGACCAACCCATCGCCAACTGTTAAAATAGCATAGGTTTCAAAGGCATCGCCAATCGGCATTTCATGCACAAAAATGCCCATGATAAGCCCGACGATCAGGTTCAGCGCGGTGATCAGCAGGCCCGCTACCGCGTCGCCTTTGACGAACTTCGACGCCCCGTCGAGTGACCCAAAGAAGGTGGTTTCCGCCTGTTCGCGTTCCCGTCGCGCCCGCGCCTCGGCATGGTCGATGGCACCTGCGGCCATATCCGCGTCAATCGCCAACTGCTTGCCCGGCATCGCGTCGAGCGCGAACCGCGCCGCGACCTCGGCCACGCGCTCGGCACCGCGCGACACCACCACGAGCTGCACCACCGTGATCACCGCGAACACGACGAGCCCGACCACGAGGTTGCCTGCCACCACCGAGCCACCAAACGCCGCGACGACCGCGCCCGCGTCGGCATCGGCGAGGATGAGCCGCGTCGCCGACACCTCGAGCCCGACGCGAAACAGCGTCGCGACCACCAGGATCGTCGGGAACGACGCGAACTGCAGCGGCCGCGGCGAGAACACCGCCGCCATCAGCAGCGCCACCGCGCCCGCGATGTTCAGCACGAACAGGAAATCGAGCAGCGGCCGCGGGAGCGGCACGATCAGCATCGCGACCACCGCGATCACGATGATCGCGATCGCGAGCTCCGCGGGTCGCCACCGCTTCAAGGCGACTCCCCGGCGTCGGCTTCGTCTTCCAGCTCCGCCGGATCGAGCTCGATCGCGTCGTCGGCGACGTTATCGGAGGGCCCCCCGAGATGCCGGATGAGAGACAGGTTCATCTGGCTGCGGATCATCCGCAGCACGCTCGCGAGCTCCGCTGCCGGCAGCTTGAGCTTCGCCCGCAGGGTCTCGAGCGTGACCTTGACGAGCTCTTCCTTCGCCTTCTCGAGCCAGCGGAACGCGGTGACGCGATGGACGCGGTAGATGGCGCCGATCTCGTCGATGTTGAGGCCGTCCACGTGGTGGTAGCGCAGGAGCGTCTGCTCGCGAGGACCGAGGCCTGCGAGCGCCGCGGAGAACGCGGTCTTGAACTCGGCGGAGTACGTCCGCTTCATGTAGTCGATCTCGGGATCGTCGGCGGCGATCGCGTGCTGGGCGATCAGCTGGTCGTCGTCGACGAGGATCTCGCGCTTGCCTTTCCGCAGCTCGTTCAGGCAGGTCCGGACGGCCACCGAGCGTACCCACCGCCGGAGATCGCCGCGCCCACCGTACTCGCTGATCTTGCCGGGGCTTCGTAACGGACCGACCCCGGCGCCGACGAACAGTCGCTGCCGCACGAGCTGCTTCACGTCCGCGAGCCGCGCCGCCCCGATGCGCATGCGGGCGAGCGCGATGTCGACCTCGCGGATGTAGTCGCGCTCGAATGCGAGGATCGCCGCCTCGTTGCCCTGCGAACAGGCGCACGCGAGCACGAGATCGGCGGGGCGGAGCCCATCGAGCGCGGACTCCGCCATCTCGGGGGTGACCTGCCGCCCGAGGAACCGGACCACGGCGACGGCATCGACAGCGAGCTGCGGCCAGATCGCGCGACCCTCGGCGACGAGAGACCACAGGCGCTGCTCGAGGTTCCCGATCGCCTGGAGCGTGGGCTTGACGGGGGCCGGCGCGGCGTCGAGGAACGGTTGCACCAGGCTCGGCGACGTCACCGCGTCGAGTAGGCCACTAGCCGAGCCCGTTGGTCAAACTGCCTGACGTGCGCACGTGACCCTCGATCTCGATCCGCGTGCGCGAAACCGATGCCGGGTCGCGCGCCGTCAGCTCGGTCCACCCGACTTGCGGCGGTGCGGTATGCTCGCCCGAGATGGCGATCCCGTCGCAGCTACCGCGATTCACGCTGGAGGAGTACTTCGACTTCGAGGAGTACGCGAACCTCAAGCACGAGTACGTTCGTGGTGACATCGTCCTGATGGCTGGCGGCTCGCCGCCCCCCAGCGCGATGCGTCGTGACGTGGTCGCGATGTCCGGTGCGTCGCCCGAGCACAGTGTTCGCGTCGCGAACCTGACCGCGCTGCTCGTGACCGCGTTGCGTGGTCGCCCCTGCCGCGTCCAGAGCAGTGATGGGCGGATCCGGATCGAGGCGGCGGACCTGAACACGTATCCCGACATCAGCGTGGTGTGCGGCCCAGCCACGCTCCACGCCCGCGACCGGTACGCCGTCACGAACCCGTGCCTGATCGTGGAGGTCCTGAGCCCATCGACGGAGACGTACGATCGCGGCGCGAAGCTCGCTGCCTACCAGCAGATTCCGTCACTCGTCGAGGTGGTGTTCGTCGCTCACGACGAGCATCGCGTCGAGGTCGTCCAGCGTGCCGCCGATGGCAGGTGGGTCACGACCAGCGCCCGGGCGGGAGAGTCATTGACGCTCGCGCTCGGTCCGGCGATTCGTGTCGACGAGATCTACTTCGACCCCACGGAGCCGCGCTGACCCTGCAGCGCGTCGCGCAGTCCGTGGCGAAGGAATAGACCGCGATCCTCGCGCGTGTTACGCGGTAGGGGAACGCCATGGACAAGATCGTCGTCGAAGGGGGGGCTCGGCTCGAGGGTCGCATCCAGGTCAGCGGCGCCAAGAACGCCGCGCTGCCACTGCTCGCCGCGGCGCTGCTGCCCACGGGCCCCACGACGTGGAAGAACGTCCCGCAGCTCGCCGACGTGCGCACGATGGGCAAGCTGCTCCGCATGCTCGGGTGGCAGGTCGAGGGCACGACCACGATGTCGATCGCGCCGCCCGCAAAGCCGGGGGACCTCAAGCTCGAGGCGCCCTACGACCTGGTGAAGACGATGCGCGCGAGCGTGCTCGTGCTCGGCCCGCTCGTCGCGCGCTACGGCCGCGCCCGCGTGTCGCTGCCCGGCGGCTGCGCGATCGGCGCGCGTCCGATCGATCAGCACCTGAAGGGCCTGCAGGCCATGGGGGCGAAGGTCACGCTGGAGAACGGGTACGTCGAGGTGGAGTGCAAGCGCCTCCAGGGCGCCACGATCATGCTCGACGTACCGACGGTGACGGGCTGCGAGAACTTGCTGATGGCGGCCGCGCTCGCGAAGGGCCGCACCGTGCTCGAGAACGCCGCGCGCGAGCCCGAGGTCGAGGAGCTCGCGCTCGTGCTGAACAAGATGGGCGCGAAGATCCAGGGCGCGGGGAGCGCGACGATCATCATCGAGGGCGTCGACGAGCTGCACTCGATCGAGCACTCGATCATCCCCGACCGCATCGAGGCAGGCACGTTCGCCGTCGCCGCCGCGATGACGAACGGCGACGTGCTCCTCGAGGGCGCGCGCCCCGAGCACCTCGAGGCCGTGACCGCGAAGCTGCGCGCGTCGGGCGTGCACGTGTCGGCGGAGGCGGGCGGCATGCGCGTGCGCGGCAATGGCGACATCAAGCCGGTCGATATCGTCACGCAGCCGCACCCGGGGTTCCCCACGGACATGCAGGCGCAGTTCATGGTGATGGCGTGCCTCGCGAACGGGCAGTCGATCATCAAGGAGATGATCTTCGAGAACCGCTACATGCACGTGCCAGAGCTCGGCCGCATGGGCGCGGACATCCAGGTCAGCGGGCACACGGCGATCGTGCGCGGCGGCTCGAAGCTGACCGGCGCGGCCGTGATGGCGACGGACCTGCGCGCATCGGCGAGCCTCGTGCTCGCCGGGCTCGTCGCGTCGGGCACGACCGAGGTGCTGCGCGTGTATCACCTCGATCGCGGCTACGAGGCGATCGAGAAGAAGCTCTCTGGCTGCGGCGCGAAGATCAAGCGCGTCAAGGAGTAGGGGAGCAGGCATGACGCCGACGCCGATCGCCCCGATGACCCTGGCCCTGCCGAAGGGACGGATCCTCGAGGAGGCGGCCGTGATCTTCGCGCGCGCCGGCTACAGCCTCGCCCCGGTGTTCGCGGAGACCCGCAAGCTCGTGCTCGACTGCGGGCCGCTGCGCGTGCTCGTGCTCCGCAACTCGGACATCGCGACGTACGTGGCGTACGGGGCCGCGGATTTCGGGGTCGTCGGCAGCGACGTGCTGAACGAGGAGGGGCGCGATCTGTACGAGCCGCTCGACCTCGCGATCGGGCGCTGCCGGATGATCGTCGCGGAGCGCGCGGACCAGCCGGTCGACGAGCGCACGCTGTCGCACCTGCGCGTGGCCACCAAGTATCCGCGCACGACGCGTAACTACCTGCAGGCGAAGGGGATCACGGCCGAGGTCATCGAGCTGTCGGGCGCGATCGAGCTCGGACCGCTGACGGGGCTGTGCGAGCGCATCGTCGATATCACGCAGACCGGGGAGACCCTGCGGCAGAACGGGCTCGTCGAGGTCGACACGATCGCCGAGGTGAGCGCGCGTCTGGTCGTCAATCCGGCGCGGCTGAAGCTCGATGGCGACCGGCTCGGGGCCGTGAT
>JAYUVX010000136.1:0-17569 GCA_043753855.1 Myxococcales bacterium
AACCCCGAGAAGAACGCGGCGATCCGCGGCCACGGCGCCGAGCTGATCGAAGGCGGCCGCGATTACGACGAGGCGGTCGAGGTGGCGCAGCGCCTGGTCCGCGAGCGCGGCCTGGTGATGGCGCACTCGACCAACGATGCGACCGTGATCGCGGGCGCGGCCACGCTGTCCGCGGAAATCTGCGAGCAAGCGAAGACGCTCGATGCGATCGTCGTCGCGGTCGGAGGTGGATCGCAGGCGGTGGGCGCCGTGATCGCGACGCGCCAGCTCCGTCCCGAGGTCGCCGTGTATGGCGTGCAGGCCGCCGGTGCCTCCGCGATCCACGACTCGTGGCATGCGAAGACGCGGCTGTCGATCGAGCGGGCGAGCACGTTCGCCGACGGGCTCGCGACCCGTGGCACCTACGACCTCACGTGGCCGGTGCTCGCGGAAGGGCTCGCCGGCTTCGTCGCGGTCAGCGAGGCAGAGATCGCCGAGGCGATCCGCCTGCTGCTACGCACCACCCACAACCTCGCCGAGGGCGCAGGCGCGGCGGGCCTCGCAGGGCTCGCGCAGCTACGCAGCGTGCTCGCCGGCAAGACCGTGGCCGTGATCCTCTCCGGCGGAAACCTCGACGCAGACACGCTGCGCCGGGTGATGACGCACGAGCTGTGACTACAGCCGGTAGTGGAGCTGCGCGAGTGCGTAGCCGCCATTGTTACCGCGGCCGAGATCGAGCAGCTCGACGCGCCCGGTGAACAGCCACTCGATGTGCGAGGTCTGGAACCAGTGGACGTTCAGATCGATGCAGTCGCGCGTGAGGCCCTTGACCCGGGTGTCCTGCGTGTAGTGGCCGAGACCGCCATCGAGCGTGACGCCCTTGCCGAGCGGATGGCTCGCGAGGACATAGGCGGCGAGCCGGTTCGCGGTGTCGCCGGCACCCGCGGCGATGTGATCGCGGATCAGCTGCGCCTCGCCGAGGATCTGGATGTCGTGATCCTCGAGGAAGTACTTGCCGGTCACGCCGACGAACGTGCGGTGAAGCTCGTCGCTGGTGGAGTACTTGGCCTCCGCACCGAACTGCAGGTGCCCGGTGATCCGACCCTCGAGATAGATCGCACCACCATCCCCGTGCTCCACCGACGAGGTGAGCGAGTCGTGACGGAACACCGTCAGGTGCGCCTCGGCCGGGATCGTGACGTACGAGACGGATGCGGCATAGGCCTCCGCGTACAGCGGACGTCCACCGAACCGCTGCGTGTACACGACGTGCTCGGCGAGCCGGAGCCCGAACGTCGGCATCATCCGGCCGACCCGCACGTAGAGCCCCTGCCCGCCCTCTGGCTGCTGCTGCCACATCAGATAGTGCTCGCGCGACCACAGGACGTGGACGGCGCTGCCCTGATCGTCGGGCCGGCGGAGCCCTCCGATCGCGTGCAGCGTGAACCCATGCGTGGTCGCATTCGCCGCCAGCTCGACCTGCATCGGATAGAACGCGCCATCGACCTTGCTGTGAGCCACCAGACCGCCGGCGGTGCGCACGTCGCCGCCGAGCGCGAGCCACGACGGCTTGCTCATGCCGTACATGAACTCGCCGTCGCCGGGCTTCCACGCGATCTGCTCCGCGACCGCGATGCCGTTCTCGTTGAGGATGCCGCCGCCATCGGGCGCGATGTGGCAGCCGGTGCAGGTGATGTCGCGGGACGGCTGGAACTGCGGATAGGCGGCGGCGGTGTGGCCGAGCGCGCTCACGCATGCGAAGGCGAGGACAGAGACGAGGACTGCGCGGCTCATGGTTAGAGCCCCGGTGCCCCGGCATCGAACCACGCCTGGAACAGATCCTTGTCCTCGTCAGCGAGCGGCGAATCGGGCGGCATCTCTCCACTCTTGATCTGCTCGAGGACCCGCTTGCGCGCGCCGGTGCTGCGGAGCGAGTCCCGCGAGGCGGCGAGGGTGTCGAACCCGAGCCCGGCGAGGTGGGTCGACGTCGAATGACACTGCACCTGGCCGCAGGTCGGTGCGAGCACCGAGAGCGTCACCACCTCGAACGTCACCGGTCGTTCATCGGGGGTGGTCCCACATCCGGCAAGGCCAGCGGCGAGCGCGAACGCCGCGAGTCGATACTGCATGGCAACGTGCGTGCCACATCCCCGATGTTTCCTCACGTGGGTTGCGCGGAACTCACTGTTCGTTCGCGAGATTTCCGCGCAGGAGGTGCGTTCGGTGTCCCGGCACTCCGCCTGGGGGCTCGGGTGCGCTCACGGCGCCCGGGGCGACCTCCGCGATCAACTTCGCGCGCACCAGGTGGACCAGCCCGAGCTTCAGCTTCGCGATCTCCTCGTCGGCGAACCGGCGCTGCTCGACAGGCGGTTCGTCGCGGGGCGCCTTGTTCATGATCGAGACCGCGTACGCCGAGTGCGGGAGCCCGAAGAAGTGGCCGAGCTCGTGCGCGAGTGTGCGCTCGGCTGCGACCGCGGAGAGGATGATCAATCTCCGATCCTCGCCGATGTGCCACGTCACGCCGCGGATGAACGCGCCTGGTATGTCGACATCGGCGAGGTAGCCGGTGAAGAACACGTCGATGACGGTGCCGCGGGTCAGCTTCGCGAACGAGCTGCGTTCAGCACGATCCTCGATGCGTGCAGCAGGAGGCGGCAGGAAGTCGACGCCGGCGATCTGAAAGCTGGTGTCGAGCGGCTCGAACTGGTGGTTGGCCATCGCGATCTGTGCAGCGATCCAGCCCGGCTCGACCACGGTCGTGCCGTCCTCGGAGCGCGCCACGTGCAGCCGGAGCGCGAAGCAATGCGCACGCGCGGGCTCGCAGTGTGGTGCGACCTGTTCGATCGCATCAGCCTCGGACGCGTCATCCGCGGCAGCACTGCCGGCACCAGCGCACAGCACTCCGACCATCGCGAGTACTCTCATCGCGAGTAGTCTAGCCGATCACCCGCAGTGCTTCGAGGACCACCGCTCCACCGGTGAACGCGATCCGCGCGAGCATCGGTGCCACGACGCTGCGCCCCGACGCCACGTACATCCAGCCGAGGCCCGCACCGAACAGACCGGCGCCGAGTCGCGCCGCCAGATCGCCGGGCGTGACGATCGCCTCGGCGAACGCACCGCACATCACCGGAAGGATCGCGGGCCCCGGCGACAGCTCGAGCACGCGCTCGACCAGCCAGCCGCGAAACGCGAGCTCGGCCGCGACCGCTCCGACCGTGACCATGACGAGCACCACCGCCAGCTGCGAGAAGCTGCCGCGGACGATCGGAAACCGCGACCACTCCACCCCGCGACGCGCGAGCGCCTCGACCACCGGCGTGCCGAGCACGAGTCCGATCGCGAGCGCCACGAGCCCCGCCGCGGCGCCGATCAACGCGCGGTTGCCGCCCACCGTCCACACCTCGTCCCAGCTTTTGCCGCGCAGCCAGCGGCAGATCGACGCCACGAGGACCAGCGGGATCCCGAGCGGAACCTGCTCCGGCCACGGCACCGCCGCGATCGCGAGCACGGCCGCGATCTCGAACGGAGCCATCCCGCGGCGCTCGCGAGGCGTGGACACGATGCAGCTACGTTAGCAGGCGGCGCCGGGTTACCGCGTAACACCACCCCCGAGCACGACCTTGGGTACGGGTTTCGCGGAGTTGCACTGCAACTGGCGGGTCGGTAGACCTGTCTTGTTGGTCATGAGGATCGCTCCACTGGTCACCGCATGCCTCGTGGTCGGTAGCACCGCGCTCGCCGCGCCGACCCGCGAGCAACTCGAGACGCGCGCCGGCGAGCTCAGAGAGCAGCTCGCCGGCAAGGGCTTCACGGTCGTGGTCGAAGCGCCGTTCGTCATCGTCGGCGACGAGTCGCCGAAGCTGGTCGCCTCGCGGGTCAACTTCGTCGACTGGGTGGTCAAGCTGATCGAGAACGACTACTTCGACAAGCAGCCCGACAAGATCCTCGTGATCTGGCTGTTCCGCAACATCACCACCTACAAGGCGGGCGCGAAGAAGTTCTTCGATGACGAGCCCACCACACCGTACGGCTACTACTCGTCCGACGACAACGCGCTGGTGATGAACATCGGCCCGGGCGCCGGCACGCTATCGCACGAGCTCGTCCACCCGTACATCGAGGCGAACTTCCCCGACGCGCCGTCGTGGTTCAACGAGGGACTTGCTTCACTCTACGAGCAGCCGCGCGAGCGCGAAGGCCACATGTGGGGCACCACGAACTGGCGGTTGCCCGGCCTGACCTCGATGATCCGCGCGAACAAGCTGCCGCCGCTGAACGAGCTGCTCACCACGTCGCGCGATGGCTTCTATGAAGCGGAGTACGACGCGTACGCGTACGCTCGGTTCCTCTGCCAGTATCTGCAGGACCACGGCAAGCTGCGCGCGTTCTACAAGGCGTTCGTCGCGAGCAAGGATCACACCGGCGTCACGTCGCTCGAGGCCATCCTCGGTCAGTCGCTCGAGAAGTTCCAGCCGGTGTTCAACAAGTGGGCGCTGTCGCTGCGCCGGTAGTGTGCGCTGACGCTCGGTGAGAGCGCGTTAGATCGCGAGAGCGTCGCGGTTCGTGCGTGCAACGGTATCGGCATGAGCAAGCTCGCGATGCTGGTCGTCCTCCTTGCCGCATGTGGCAGCAAGAGCTCCCCACCGACGACGACCGCGCCGGTTCCAGTCACCGGTGCGTGCGAGAAGGGCGGCTGCAGCGGCACCGATTGCGCGGAGCCCGGTAAGCAGGTGATGAGCACCTGCGAGTACAAGCCGGAGTACGCGTGCTACCGGACCGCCACCTGCGAGCGGCAGAGCGATGGGCAGTGCGGCTGGACGCAGAGCCCCGACCTCGTCGGCTGCCTCGCGAATCCTCCGCCGATGGCCGGCGCGCCCGAGCATCCGCCGGTGCCGACGCCGGAGTCTCCGGTCGGGTCGGTGACGCCGAAGCCGATGTGATCGCGGCTACCAGCGCAGCGTGAGATCGATCGCCGTGACCACGGTGCTCGCCGGGAATCGGGTTGTACGTAGCACATCGGTCGCACAGCTTCCGGCGTCCGCTGTCGCGACGAGCACGGTTCCCGACGGCGCCACGACCACGTGCGCATGCACGTCATGCCCGACCACCGCACAGGCACCGAGCACGCCCGTGCGACTCGACAGCATCCGCCTCACGACGGGCCGTGGCAAGCCGCCCCCCGTGACCGTGATCGCGATCAGCCTCGCGGCCCGAGCCCCCGGGAGCCTCCCGACGTGCCGCGCCGTGCGCCGGAAGCAGCCGGCGTCGCTGAGCGCGCAGTCCTCGCGAGATCCTGCAAACGCGGGCTGCGCGGCGAGCACGAGCACGATCCCGAAACGGGCCACGCGGCCAGCACGACCAAGGTCATGCTCGCCGCGGGTCGGGCGAGGAGCCTCGCCGAGGTTCAATTACTGACCGGCCGGGCGGAAGTTGAACGGGTAGTTCACCTGCACGCCGCCACCGTTCTTCGGCTTGGGGAAGCTGATCTGCGCGATGACGCCGGAGACGCAGCTCGAGACGGTTGCATCGAAGCCCTGGCCCTGCGAGCTCTTCACGTTGCCGTTGGGGTCGATGTAGAACGCCACGTTGATCGTGCCGCCGATGTTCGGGTTCGCGAGCAGCTGCTTCTCGTAGCAGTACGAGATCTTATCGACCGAGCGCTTGATGTACCGCTTGATCGTCGCCTTATCGAGGTCACCGTCGAGCGTCGGGCGGCCGATGATGCCGTCGGGGTTCACGACGTTGTGGTTGCGCTGACCACCGTGGCCGTTGCCCGGGCCGCCCCAGCCGTCTCCGGCCTTGCTGCCGTTCCCGATCGTGCCGTACTTGCCCGCGCCGATCAGTCCGCACGGAGGCAGGCTGCAGCCGCCACCGACGTCGAGACCGGTGCGACCACCACCGAACGTGCCGCGGCCGTTACCGTCGGCGCCGAACTCGGGGCCGTAGCTGTTCGCATCGTTGAAGCCGCTCGAGAAGTCCTGCGTCGCCGACAGCGAGGTCACGCCCTCGAACAGCGCCGAGTCCGAACCGAGGAAGCCGCTGTTGCGCGCCTGCTCGAGGACCTGCTGCTTGGTCAGCGCCGGTTCGCGGTTGGTGTTCTTGACCTGCGTGCCACCGGCGAGGCGCTCGGTGGTCGGCTTGCCGGCCGTGCCGGAGGGCAGTGCCATCGTCGCGCCGGGACCTTCCTGCTGCCCGTTGTCGCCGGCGTCGGGATCGACCTGCTCGGGCGGCACCTCCTCCTTGTCGGTGGTGGTCGACTTCGTGGTGGTCGTCTCGTTCGCGGCGAGATCGATGTTGACGCCCGCGCCCTCGGCGGGAAGCGTCTGGAGGAACAGCAGCAGGCCGGCATGCACCGCGATCGAGCCCGCGAGGTACTTGAGCGTGCGGCCTTCGATCGCGGCGAACCTCGGAAACGCCTGCTGGTTCGGCCGCGCGACGGCGGACACCAGGAAGGTGGTCAGGCCCGAGCGAACGCGGATCCGCGCATTGCCCGGGATCGGAACCTCGGTGACGCCCGGCATCGATGCCGACGGACGCGCGCGACCACTCGCGGCGAGCTCGCCGAGCGGAGTGCTCTGGCCATGGACGGTCAGCTCCCCATCCATGCCCGCGCCGAAGTTGAACACGAACTCGTCGCCACTCGGCGCCACCATCGGGAAGTCAGCGGCCGGCGCGGCCGGAAGCGGCTGTTCGACGCCCGGTGCGGTGCCGATCCGGTAGAACGGGCTCTTGCGCTCGCGGTGAGCGCGCGCGAGCCCTGCGGTGACGCCGAGCAGACCGAACGCGAGGCCGCCGAACGCCAGGTAGTCGAGGCCCGGACCGCTGGTGCTCGGGCGGAACGCGTGCGCCGGGCGCTTCTGGACGTGGGTCCAGTAGTCGAGGGCGCCCTGGTTGCGCGCAGCCTCGTTCACCGACACTGCGAACGCCGTCGCCGAGGTGGCGAGGCATACGAGACCGGCAGCGACGAAGCACCAGGTCTTCGAGGTGACCTTGCCGCTGCGCGGGTCCATGCAGTGCTTCACGTCGACGACGGAGTCGCCGAGCATCGTGGCGACCTCGATGGCGCGCGCACCACCAGCGTCGTCGGCCTCGGTCGACGCATAGGTCGGCATCGGGACGATGTTGCGCGGCGCTGCGGTCGGAACCGGCGGCGGCAGCGTCTGGGTGACGACCGGCATCGGCGCTGCAACCACCGCGACCTGCGCGACCGACAGCTCGAGCTGCGTGTCACCAACCGTGATGACGTCGCCGGTCTCCAGCTTGGTCTTGTTGATCTTCGTGCCGTTGACGAACGTGCCGCGCGTCGATCCGAGATCGATCAGGCTGATGTCGGTGCCGAGCACCTCGATGATCGCGTGCATGCGGCTGACGGATTCGTCATCGAGCTTCAGGTGCGCAGAAGCGACCTTGCCGATCTTGATGACAGTCTGGCCGAGCTTCTCCTCGCGAATCGGCTTGCCGTTGTGGATGATGCGGAACGTGAGGATGAGCTTGGACATGGATGGACCTCCGTCATCGGTGCTCGCGCACCTGGCTCCGGCTGGTCCGCGACCATCTCGCGTGCACTCGCACGCACGACGTCACGGCTCCTTACTCGCCGAGGGAGACCGAACGACGACGTATCGTGCGGTCAAGAACTGAGACAGCGGTCCCCGCGTTCGGTTCCGCCAATCGTCGTGATTTTGCTTGACGAACAGCTGCGCCGACTTGCGCGATCGCGTGCAACCTGCCCGATGTAGGCGATGTCCTCGATCGATCCCGGGCGCTGGCCCGTCGATTGGACTTCCAGTGATCCGCGCGGTTACGGTGATCCCGTGGTGCTGGCCGTCAAGGGCTTACGCGTCGCGCTCCCCGACGGGCGCGTGCTGATCGATGGTGTCGATCTCGCGGTCGCACCCGGCGAGGTGATCGTGCTGCTCGGTGGATCCGGCGCTGGCAAGTCCACGTTCGCCCGCGTGCTGTTCGAGCGCGAGGAGCTCGATGCCGCGGGCTTCGATGTGGTGACCGCGCAGCTCGATCTCGATCGCGGTCAACTCGGGCTCGTGCCGCAGCGTGGCGCGCTGTTCGATCATCTCGACGTGCGCGGGAACCTCGAGCTTGCGCTGCGCCACGCCGAAGGTGACACGACGCCGAAGGAGGGCGAGGCTGCCGAGTGGCTTGAGCGCGTGGGCCTCGATCCCAAGCTCGCCGAGCCCGGCACGCCGGTCACCGGGCTCTCGGGGGGACAGGCCCAGCGCGTGGCGGTGGCGCGCGTGCTCGCGAGCCGGCGCAAGCTGCTGTTCCTCGACGAGCCCTCGGTCGGTCTCGATCCGCACCGCGTGCGCGTACTCGCGCGGCTGATCCGCGAGCAGGTCAAGGCGCTGGGCATCTCGGCGATCGTGGTCACCCACGATGTCGCGCTCGCGGCGGGGGTGGCCGACAAGCTGTACCTGCTGTCGCTCGAGAACCGCCGGCTCGAGCAGATGTTCGCGGATCGCTGGCCCGGTGCGCTCGAGGATCCCGGCCACGCCGAGGGCGAGCGCGGCAAGTGGCTGGTCGAGCTCGAGGCAGCGCTGGTGGATCATCTCGAGCAGCACGGCGATCGCAAGCCGCCGGATGGGCCGCCGAAGCCGCGCGGCATGTTGACGAAGCTCGGGCGGGTGATCGATCCGCTGATCGCGCCATTCCGCGTGGCGATGGTCTCGCTGGCCCGGCTACCCGGCCAGCTGGTCAAGCATCCGCGCGACTTCGCGATCGTCGCGCGCCGGGTCGTTGCGCAGACGCTCCTGCGCCCGCTGCCGTTCTATCTGATCGTATCGACGCTGATCGGCTACACGGTGCTCTACGTGATCAGCCGCGTCGGCGGTGCGGGCGTCAAGCCGGACGCATTGCTGCGCCAGATTGGCGGCAGCTATGTCGTCGCCCTCGCGCCCGCGCTATCGGCGCTGCTGTTCGTCGCCGCATCGGGGAGCGCCACCAACGCGTGGCTCGGCTCGATGGGCCTGACCAAGCAGACCCTCGCGCTCGATGCGCTCGGTGTCGATCGCAAGGCCTATCTGTGGGCGCCGGCGTGGCTCGCGATCGCGGTGTGCTACCTCGCAGTTGCCGCGCTGTTCGCGCTCGGCATGATCGCGGGTGGGCTGCTCGTGTGTCGCTCGTATGGCGTCCCGCACGCCTGGGAGCTGCTCACCGGCGATCTATTCGATCCGCGCCCGGAGCGCATCGCGTACGCACTGCGCGCGGGATTTCTGGTGTGGATGTACGCGTGGGGCATCGCGAGTGATGTCGTGGCGAAGGGCGGCGCCCCCAAGCCCGAGGCGGATGCAGTGACCCGCGGCATGACCGCCAGCGTCGTGGCGTGCACGCTGTGGGTCGTCGCGTGGGAATTGTTCACCGTCGTCGTGGTGTTTGGTTCGTGAAGGTACGTGGATGAAGACCACCACGAGCGTCGGGCTGGTCGTGGTCCTCGCGCACGCGGTCGGCTTTGCGGTGCTCGCGACGCGCTGTCACGGTACCGAGCTCTCGGTCGAGGTCTCCGCCGCCCAGGTCTCGCCCGTACTCGCGATCGCCGGCGTGACGCCGCCCGAGCTCGCGGATCGGGTGGTATCCGAGCTCGACGATGACGCGCCGCTGGGCCCGGGGCTGCATCGCAAGCGGTGGACCGTGGCGTATCGCGGCGGCTTCGAGCGCTCGGTCGGGACGGCGCAGCTGGTGGGGCCGTTCCAGGATCCGGCGGCCGAGGGCTGCAGCGGACGCGTGGTGGTCTCGCAGCGATTGCTCGATGATGGCAAGGCCGGCGCCGGCACGATCGCCGGGCACATGAAGACCTTGCTCGAGGCCGAGCTCGGCGGTGAGAACGTGTTTCCGGTCGGCGACTTCACGCGGATCGACGGGATGTCGCTGCGCTGGGCGAGGCTCGAGTGGCATCCCGAGGATCGCGCGGTGATCGGCCTTGCACCCGACGGCTACGTGCGGGTCACGGCGCGGATCCTGTTCGATCGCGTCGCTGTGCCGATCGTGATCGCGCTGATCCCGGCCCGAGCGACCAGCGAGCTTGGGTTCCGCGTGGTCACCCGCGCGGACCTGTCGTTCGACAATCGCCTGGCGCAGTTCGTCAGCGACAGGCTCGGCGGCGGCAAGCTCGCGACCCGGCTGGCCCGCCGGCAGATCGACGGCTCGCTGCTGACCGCGCTGTCGCCACCACCGCCGTTCGATCTGCCGGGTGGTGGCACGCTGCGCTTCCGTTACTGCGGCGAGCCCGCCGAAATCCTCGAAGGAACCTCGGGTGCGCTGCCGTTCGCGGTGGAGATCACGACCTCGGGCAAGGTGCTGCCGCCGAAGCGGGGCCGCGCCGCGCACGCGCCGATCGCTCCCACGGCGACCCTCGCGCTCGACCTCGATCTCGATGCGCTCAACGCGCTGCTCTACGAGCTGTGGCGCACGGGGTTCCTCGATCGCCAGCTGGCCGAGGCGGGACTCGATCGGCGGTTCAACGCGGATCCGATCGTCCAGGAGTTTTTGACCATCCGGATGTCGCCGGTGACGCTCGCGCTGCCTCCGGTGATCGCGCCGGAGAACGACCGTTTGCGGCTCTCCGCGGATGCGCGGGTGACGATCACCGATGGCACCGCGTCGACGATCGCGCGCGTGTGGGGAGGGCTCGACTTCACGTTCGCGACCACCAGGATCACGGCGACCGGCGTCGACCTCGGAGCGCTCGAGCTGTCGTGCGAGCGAACGCCGACCACGCTGGTGCCGTGCTACGCCGACCTGGTGACCGCGATCCGCGGGCGCGGCGCCGACTTCCACGGTGCGCTGACCCACACGTTCACGAAGCTGCTCGATGATCTGTTCGTGGAGCGGCACCTCGCTGCGTCGGGACTTCCCGTAGAGCTGGTGATCCGTTCGGCCGTGCCGCGCGTCACGGTGGGTGCCGGCAACGCCTCGTTGCACCTCGATCTCGCCGGCGCACTCGTGCCTACCCCATAGGAAACTGGCCACCGCGCCGCGGCACTCTACACTTCGTGTGTGAGCGAGTTTCGCGAGGCGTTGCTCCAGCTCATGGAGCGCAAGAAGCACTGGGCGTGGGCAGGGTTCACGTCGGGCAAGGTTCCGCGCGAGCGGCTGCATTACCACTTCGAGCAGGAGTACGAGACCTACGTCCGCGACTTCCCCGTGATGATCGGGTGGGCCTTCGTGCAGTGTCCGATCGCCGAGGTGCGACGCGACCTCGCGGAGAATCTCTACGAGGAGGAGACCGGCGGCGTGATCGCGGGTCGCCCGCACCCCGAGCTGTTCCTCGAGTATCCGCGCGGCCTCGGCATGGATCTCTGCCGGTTCACGCGCGTCGAGCTCGGTGCCGCGGCGAGGCAGTTTCGCGACACGCTCGACCTCTACACGCAGACGCGCGGCTGGGCCCAGGCGTGCGCGGTCACCACGATCTTCCTCGAGGGCACCGATCACGAGCGCGGCGAGCTCGATCCCGAGGCACCGAAGCGCCCTGCCCCGCCGCTCGAGCAGCATCCGCTGGTGGTGCACTACAACCTCCCGCTCGATGCCCTCGCGTTGACCAGGGCGCATCGCAAGGTCGAAGGCAGCCATCGCGCAGCGGCGTGGCGGATGATCCTCGACCACGTGCCTGGCTCCGAGCACGCCGGAGTGCTCGCGGCGATGGAAACGACCCTCGCCGCGTGGCTCGCGTATCGTGACGAGGTCGCGGCCGGGTGCGGACTGTCCCGCTAGTCCGCTGGCCCCCGATGATGCCCCGGCTGGTTTCTGGCCGCTGCGTCACGGCGCGAGGCGGTCGCGCTGCCAACTGCCGTCGATCCGGCGATAGCGCACGCGGTCGTGAAGTCGCGACGGCTGGCCCTGCCACAGCTCGATCATGTCCGGGATGACGCGGTAGCCGCCCCAGTTCGACGGCCGGGGCGGCACGGCGTCACCGAGCGTGGCCTCGAGCGCCTGGATGCGATCCTCGAGGACGCTGCGCGAGGAAATCGGCTGCGATTGCGGCGAGGCGATCGCGCCGAGCTGGCTGCCGCGCGGGCGCGAGGCGAAATAGGCATCGGACTCCGCGGGATCCACCTGCTCGATGCTGCCTTCGATCCGGACCTGGCGATGGAGGGGCTCCCAGAACACGATCAGCGCGGCGTGGGGATGCGACGCGAGGTCGTGACCCTTGCGGCTGTCGTAGTTGGTGAAGAACACAAAGCCGCGAGCATCGACCTCTTTGAGGAGGACGATCCGTGCCGCGGGACGACCGCGCTCGTCGATCGTCGCGAGCGTCATCGCGTTCACGGTGGGCAGGTTCATCGCGACCGCCGCATCGAACCACGCGCGGAACGCCACGATCGGGTCCGGATCGCAGTCCGCCGGATCGATCGGCCTGCCTGCATAGTCATCGCCGAACCGCCACAGCGAGTCCTTCGTCATGCGCTGTATCTACCACGCGCATCCGCGAACCCAGCTCTGTCCCAGCACTCGAGCTGGGGCTGGCTCCCTACATCTTGTGGTCCGCGTGCTCGCCGTGCTCGTCGTGTTCCATGCCTTCCTTGTGGCCACCGCTGGCCTCCATGACGGCGTGGAAGCCGTTGTGCACGCGCTCGAAGGCCGGCTCGAACGTGGTGGGGTCCTTGCCGTTGCAGGTGCCGTCGAGCGCGCCGACCGCATCGGTCAGCTCCTTGGTCTTCCCGGTCCACGCCGCCGCATCCGCGCCCATCGGCGGCGCGGCCTTGGCGAGCGCGTCGGCGTCGGCCTGGAGCTCGGCGATCGCACCGCAGGTGTCCGCCATCCGCTTCGCGCCCTTCTCGGCGTGCCAGCGCGGCGCGAGCACGTCGTGGAACTTCGCCACTTCGGGCATCATGTTGGCGTGCTCACCGCCGGCTGCCGGCGTTGGTGAGGTAGCGGGAGCGGACTTCTTGCCGCCGCATGCTGCGAGGAGGACGAAGGCGATCGAGAGGGCAGTCTTCATGGCGGCGGGCTTCGCACGGGCCGCCGCCGGTGTCAATCGTGGCGAGCGGGCGGTAGAGTGCGAGGTATGCACCTGTTCGTCATCCGTCACGGGATCGCCGAGGATGCCGAGCTCGGCCAGGACGACGCGGACCGCGAGCTCACGTCCGATGGTCGGAAGAAGCTGAAGGAGACGGTGAAGCGGTTGCGAGCGCTCGAGGTCTCGTTCGCACGCGTGCTCACCAGTCCGTGGGCGCGCGCGACGCAGACCGCCAAGCTCCTCAAGTCACTCAGCGACGAGCCTCCGATCACGACCGAGCTGCTGTGTCAGCATCCGCGCGCGGAGCTGTTGACGATGCTCGCCGATGGCAGCACGTCGACCGCCGTCGTCGGCCATCAGCCGTGGCTCAGCGAGCTGGTCGCCTGGCTCGCGTTCGGCGACACCCGTCACAGCGATGCGATCGAGCTCAAGAAGGGCGCGGTGGTCTGGCTCGATGGCGAGGTGATTCCGGGCGGCATGCGCCTGCGCGCGGTGCTGCCGCACAAGGTGATGCACTGATCAGCGCAGCGGCCGCATGCCCTTGCCGCGTCGCAGGTCGTTGACCACGCGGGCCACCTGATCGTCATGCAACAGCAGCTTCGAGAGCGCGCCGGTCGTGATCCCGAGGCGCTGGGCCGTGGTCGCGATCTCGAGTGATCCAGCCACCAGCAGGTCGAGTAGCTCCGCGATCCCGGCCCAGTATTCGCCCGTGAGCTTGGTCTTGGCGCCGAGCGGTGCGGTCCCGCCCGCGACCATCGCCGCGAGCCGGCGGGAGGCAACGAAGCGCTCGAGCTGCACCGGCTCGCGCAGCTCGAGTGCGATCGCGGAGCGCAGCCGGCGAACCGCGTGGAGCTTGTTCTCGGATTGCGATCGGCTGTCCTCGCCGATCGCCGACACGCCGCTCAGCTTGTGCCGGAGCCGTACCGCGCTCTCGGTCTTGTTGCGGTGCTGGCCGCCGGGCCCCGACGCTCGATAGCGATCGACCTCGCACTGCGCGATCAGCGCGTCGTCGCCGACGAGGAGATAGTCGGCGCGCGGCACGGATCAGTTCGGTTGTGACGCGGGTGCGGAAGGCGCTGACCTCGACGCCGACTCGCCGGGCTCGAGATACACATCGATCCCGGCACGATCCCCGGCGCGCCCGTACTCGACCCGCGCGATGCCCCCGCCGAGCGCGCTGACCAGGTTGTTGAGCTTGGGATCCACGCTGACCTTCGCGTCGGCGCACAGCCGCTCGATGTCACCCATCGCGATCCCGGGCGCGAGCGCACCGACCCGCGAGATCGCACCGCCGCGGATCCGGACCGCGAGCGAGAACTGCGGCATCGTCACCGCGCGGAACCGCTCGAGCAGGGCGGTCGCGAGTGGCGCACCGGTGAGCTGCACGAACGCGCCGTTCAGCGCTTCGACCTGCTCCTCGACGGAATCGCCTGGCATCGCGAACTCGAGCTCGCTGAACGCACTATCGCCGATCGCCTGGGTGAACCGATCGATCCGCTCGATCTTGTGACTCTCGACGAGCTTCTTGATCTGGTACTTCGCCTCGTGGGTCCCGAACAAGGTCTCGATCTTCGACCACGGTTGCGGATCCCAGAAGTGCCAGCCGGTGGTGACCTTGGTGTTCCACACACCGATCCACGAGCCCACGAGTCGAGGCTCGAGCTGCTCGCCGATGCCGTCGAGCAGTGCCGCGTCGCTCTTGGCGATGTTGCAGAGCTTGAAGTAGTCCGCCATCTTCGGGACGAAGCCGCCCGGATCGCCCCACGCGCCCCACCACACGCGGCGCAGGTCGCTGCCGAACATCGCGAGGTAGCTGACGGTCTCGCCATTCGGCATGTCCGTCGGCATCGGATTGTGCTCGAGCCAGCGATCGAGATGGATGTCCATCCACTCCTCGATGATCGGCAGCTGTGACAGGCTGATCTGCAGATTCAACCGGACGGCAAGCGCCCGCTGCAGGGCGAGATCGAGCGAGCTCATCGCCCGGACGGTATCATCAGTTGCCAGGCCCGGCGCGCCGCGCCACGGTCACCGCCGAAGCACAGTGCGCAGGACGGCTCGCGCGCACCGACGACAAGGCCTCGTCGCGCGCATCGATCGGCCGTACCTGCTCGTGATCATGCGCAAGCACGGTCTGCGCAGTTGATCTCAGCCCTGCTTCGCGGGCGCGGTCTTTGGAGCGGGCGTGGCCTTCGGCGTTACCTTGGGCGCGGGCGGCTTCGGTGCCGGCGTGGCCTTCGGTGCGGGCGTCGCGGCAGCCGGGGCCGGAGCAGGCGTGGGCGCCGGAGCCGGAGCGGCGGCCTCGGGCTCCGCGGCGGGCTCCTCATCGGGATCGATGCCGGTGATCTCGTTGATATCGGGCGCCTGGTAGGGAAGCGCCGGGGTATCCGCCATGATCTTTCCGGCACCGCCGCCACCACACGCCGTGGCGAGAAGCCCGAATCCAACGCTCGCGAGGAGGTGACCCATACGGTTCCGCATCGGCTGGACGCTAACGCGAAATGGGGCCCGAATGGGCCCCACGTCGCACAACTCGTCCCGGCGCTCAGTAGCTGGCGATCAGCGTCACCCCGGAGAATGCCGTGTAGCCGCGGACCATGACGTAGTAGTCACCGGCCACCGTGTTGGCCTGCGTGCAGCTCTCCGTGCTGCTGTTGAGGTACGGGCGGCACGCGTAGCTCGCCGTGGTCGGCCGTGCGCCGGCGCGGGTATAGAGGTCGGCATCGCCGCTACCGCCGCTGACCTGCACGGTCAGCGTCTTGCCGGCCGGCGTGGCCACGCGCCAGTAGGCTGCGCTGTTCGCGGCACCGGAGACGCCGGTCACCGCCGCGCCGTTGGTCAGGTACGGGTCGCCCGTACCGCCGCCGCCCCCGCCCCCGGTCGCCGAGTACGTGCCCTTCAGCGAGACGCCCGAGTACGCCGCGTAGCCGTTGAGCAACACGTAGTAGGTGCCGGCGCTCGGCGGCGTGAACGTGCAGGTCTCCTCGTTGCCGTTCTTGTACGGGCGGCACTGGTAGGTGGTCGTCGTCGGCGCGCTGCCCGCCGAGACGTACATATCCGCGTCGCCGGTGCCGCCGGTGATCGTGAAGGTCAGCGTGGTCTGGCCCGCGGGGACCGCGAGCGTCCAGGTCTGCTGGCTTCCGGTCGCGCCGCTGATGCCGGGGACCGCCGTGCCGTTGGTCAGCGCGCCCGGCGTGCCACCACCACCACCACCACCACCACCACCGCCGCCGCCGCCGCCGCAGTTCGCCGGCGCGGAGCCGACCGCCACCGCCGCCCACGCACAACCGACCGCGTCCTTGGTGGCCTGGTCATACCCGAGCGCGGTCGCCGCCTGCTCCATTGCAGTGCGCGCCGCTGCGAAGGTCGCGTTCGACGTCAGGATGTCCGTGTTCGCCTTGTAGAAGATGCGGATCGCCTTGTCCATGCCGATGCCGGGCACCATGACAGTCGTCTTGTTGCGCGGATGCGTGCCACCCTTGCTGAGCAGGCAGAAGGCGAGGTTCGCGACGCCCGAGCTGTAGTGCACGTCGACGGATCCGACACTGCTCGTGTAAATGTCCTTCGACGAACCATCGGAGGCCGGATCGCACATGTTGCGCAGACCACCCGAGACGACGTCCTCGCCGACCAGCCAGGTGTTCGCCGACAGGGCGAGCGTGCCCGTCTTGCCGCCATCGACCCACGCCTCTGCGAACGCGCCGAAGATGTCAGACATCGCCTCGTTGAGTCCGCCCGACTCGCCGCTGTACGCGAGGTTCGATTCGTTTTGCGTCACACCGTGCGTCAGCTCGTGCGCGGTGACGTCCATCGAGCGCGCCAGCGGACCGCATCCCTGCGACGCCGAGCCATCGCCGTAGACCATCTGCGTGCCGTTCCAGTACGCGTTGCAGTAGTTCGTCGAGTAATGAACCGTACTGAGGAGCGGGCCGCCGTTGTTGTCGTAGGAGTCGCGGTTCCAGAACCCCTTGTATGCCTCGTACGTGTTGCCGGTGTTGTCGTAGGCGGCGTTGACATCGACATCGGACGTCGCGCCCTGACCTTCGCTGCGCTTGAGCGTTCCCGGCGTGGTCGAGCCATTGCCGGCGGTGTACACCTTGCGGCTCTCCGCGAAGAAGATCTGCGGGTGGACCGCCACGATCTGGCCCGAGTCCTGATCGACGTAGATCTTGTCGCGAGCGGGGTTCTGACCACGCATGCCCTCCGCGGTTGCCTCGTACGTCTTGTGCATCACACCGTCGCTCGACTGCAGATAGACCGGCCGCTGCTGCGTGACGGTGAGGCCGGTGAACCGTGCATCGCCGCGAATCGCGGAGGTCGCAGCAGTCTGCGAGATCGGAGACTGACCGAGGCTGGTCGCGATGTCGCCGCGCGCGGTGCCGTTGATCGAGTAGATCGCGCCCTTGACGTCGACGTGAACCACGAGGTCGCCACCGACCACCGGTAGACCGTTGAAGGTCTGCGTGTAGCGCAGGTGGCGATGACCGTTCTCGTCGACGCTGAGCTTGCGGAGTGCAAGGGCACTCGACTCGAGGCGGAATGCCTTGAGGATCGGCGCCAGCATCGGGCGGACCATGCCGTCGGCGACCGCGGCATCATCGGTCTGCATCGCACCGACCT
>JAYUVX010000137.1:0-5861 GCA_043753855.1 Myxococcales bacterium
GCGAGACGACCCAGCGTGTGGCCAGTCGCGTCGATCACGTACCACTCGCGGGATGCCTCGCCGGCCTCTTTGGTGAGCCAGGAGCTTTTTTGCGTCGCGTTCATCATGGGCGTTGCTCGGAAGGGTGGATCAAGTACAAGGTTGCGAAACAGCTGTCAAGCCAGGCCTCGCGGGACGCGGACCATATAGAGGTCGTCGGCATTCGGCAAGGCCGGCATGCTCCTACTGGGAATTCGTTCAGTGTCATGGTGCCGTGATACGAACGGGCTGTGAGAGTTGGTTTCATCCTCAAGCCCGACAAGACGGAAGCCGGCGCGCTGCTCGAAGAGCTCGTGCCGTGGCTCCGGCAACTTGGCCATGTGCCCGTGGTTACCACGGAAGATCAGATCAACCCGTCGGGCGCCGAGGTGGTGCCGGAGAACGAGCTCGGCGCATCGGTGGACCTCGCAGTAGCGCTGGGAGGCGATGGCACGATGTTGCGGGCCGCGCGCCTGGTCTCCGATCGCGGGCGTCCGGTCCTCGGCGTGAACCTCGGCCAGCTCGGATTTCTCGCCGGGTTCGCGCCGAGCGAGGCCAGGGTCGGGATCACCGCAGCGCTCGAGGGCAAGCTGCCGCAGACCAAGCGGATGCGGCTCGCCGTCACGTTCAAGCGCGCCGGTGCCGAGCCCATCGTTCGCTATGCGCTGAACGATGCGGTGCTCCACCAGGGCGCGATGGCGCGGCTCGTCGAGATCGATGCGTTCGTCGATGACGAGTTCGTCGCGTCGTATCGTGCGGACGGGCTGATCGTCGCCACGCCCACCGGGTCCACTGCGTACAACATGGCCGCGGGCGGACCGATCGTGGTGCCCGGTGGTCACGGCCTCGCGGCGATGATGCTGACGCCGATCTGCGCGCACGCGCTGACCAACCGGCCGCTGGTGATCGGCGCGAGCGCCACGATCCGCCTGCAGCTCGGTGCAGATGTTCGCGGCGTCCTGATCACCGTCGATGCGCAGTGGGGGCATTCGTTCCTCGCCGGGGACATCGTCGAGATAACAGCGGCCAAAGCGCCGCTGCTGATGTACGCCGGAGACAAGAGCTTCTTCGACGTGATGAGAGACAAGCTGCACTGGGGCGCGCGCAATGATCGTGGCGCCAGGGGAGGAGCCTGATGCTGCGCCATCTTCGCGTGACCAACTTCGCGATCCTGTCGGATGTGGAGATCCACCTCGGCCCCGGGATGAACGTGCTGACCGGCGAGACCGGCGCGGGCAAGTCGCTGATCGTCGAGGCCGTCAATCTGCTGCGCGGCGGCCGGGCGTCGGCGGATATCCCGCGCCACGGTGCGGACGAGGCGGTCGTCGAAGCGATCGTCGATGTTCCCGAGGATCTTCGGGCACACGTCACCGCCGTGATCGAGGGCGCGGGTCTGCCGCTGTCGGAGGGAGCGGGGGACGAGGTGTTCATCCGGCGCGTGATCCAGCGCGGGGGCCGCAGCCGCACGTACGTCAACGGAGCGCTGACCACCGCGGCGCGGCTCGCCGAGCTTGGTGCGCTGTTGATCGATCTGTCAGGGCAGCATCAGCATCAGGGCCTGGTCGATGCGGCGCGCCACCTCGACCTGCTCGATGCGTTCGCGCTGCATGGCGGCGGGGCATCCGCCCTGGTCGCCACGATGACCGAGGCGTGGGCGGAGCTGCGGCGCTGCAGCGACGAGCTGACGGCGCTGGGCGGTGACGAGCGCCAGCGCGAGGCCCGGGTCGACTACCTGAAGTTCCAGCTCGAGGAGCTCGATGCGGCGGCGCTGCAGCCCGGCGAGGATGTCTCGATCGAGCTCGAGCGGGTGCGGCTGGCCTCGGTCGATCTGCTGCAGGGCGCCGCCCGCGCTGCCGAGGAGGTGCTCTATGGAGGCGATGACAGCGCACGCGATCGTGTCGCCGCGGCGGCTCGCGAGATCGAGCGCGCGCTGAAGACCGATGTCACGCTCGAGCCGGTCTCGCGCCAGCTCGTGGAGATCGAGACCCTGATCGATGACGCGGCGGATTTGCTGCGCACGTACGCTGACAAGCTCGAGGGCGATCCGGAACGCCTTGCCTGGCTCGACGAGCGGATCGCGCTGATCCGCCGGCTCACCCGCAAGCATGCGGGCACGCTCGATCAAGTGATCGCCAAGGCCAGCGAGCTGCGCACTGAGCTCGATGCGCTGACCGGTCGCGATGCACGACTCGCCGAGCTCACCGCCGCTCGCACGCGCGCCGAGGCCGCCGCGATCGCCGCTGCTGCCGCGCTGACCGCGAGCCGCAAGAAGGCCGCACGCAGGCTCGAGAAGGAGGTCGGCGCCGCGCTGACCGAGCTCGGCATGGGATCCGCGCGGCTCACCGTGGTGATCGAGGATCGCGTGCTCGGCCCCGCAGGCGCCGATCGCGTGGAGCTGATGCTCGCGTCCAACAAGGGCGAGGACACCCGGCCGCTGACCAAGGTGGCGTCGGGCGGTGAGCTGTCGCGGATCATGCTCGCGCTGAAGCTCTCGCTGCGCCGCGCCGACGAGGTCGCGACGTACGTCTTCGACGAAGTCGATGCGGGCATCGGGGGGGCCACCGCGCAGGTCGTCGCCTCGCAGATCCGTGCGGTCGCCTCGCTCGAGACCGGGCGCCAGGTCCTGTGCGTGACCCACTTGCCGCAGATCGCCGCCTACGCGGACCACCATTTCCACGTCGAGAAGTCCGAGGTCGGCGGCCGCACCGAGACCCACGTACGGCGGCTCACCGCCGCGGCGCGCAAGGACGAGCTCGCACGCATGCTCGGTGGTCACGCCACGTCGAAGGCGAAGGCCCACGCGGCCGAGTTGCTGGCCGAGGCGTCGCGAACGATCTCGTCGCCCGCGAAGAAGTCCGCCGCCCGGGCGTGAGAGTACCCACGTGGGTACGAAGCGGCCGTAGGGATGGTGGGGGTGGGTTTGCGGTACCCACGTGGGTATGAAGCGGCCGTACGGATGGTGGGGGTACGCTTGCGGTACCCACGTGGGTATGAAGTGCGGTGGCCAGGCGCGGTCTGCTGGTGAGCTCCGGCGATGTCGAAACTAATCTTCGAGCTCGCTGGACAAGTCTCGAGGCGCCCGGAGGACGGGTGGTCTGGAGCACCGAAGATGCGATGGCGACGTCATACACGGCAGCAGCCGATCGTAGGTTCCGGAGCAAACATCGACGTCGAGGCGACGTCTGCTAGCTTTCACCCGTGCCCCGCTTGTTCGCGTTTCACGAGACCGAGAAGGGCGCGGGCGCTTCGATCAAGAATCGCGAGCGCGAGACCCGCTGCCCCAAGTGCGCGTGGCGGCCGGGCAAGCACGACCGCTGGCAGTGCGTGTGCGGTCACGTGTGGAACACGTTCGACACCCGTGGCCTGTGCCCCGGTTGCGATGCGAAGTGGACGGAGACCCAGTGCTTGAAGTGCCAGCAGATGTCGCTGCACGAGGCCTGGTACGACGACGGTCGCGGAAACTCGTAGCGAGATCATCGAGGATCCAGATGACGTGTGCGCGGCGTCGCCCCGGCGACTCCGTCCGGTGGGGTGGACTCGATCTCGTGGACCCGCAGCGTCGTCGCCGTGCCACGAACGTCGCCCCGCGACAGCAACCGTCGCGATGCTGCAGCACGAAGAGCGAGTGCTCGCGGAAGCTCGAGATGCGGGTCGGAATCCCGGATCTGGTGTCTTCGACGGAGGCTTGGCGTGTAGCTCGCAGGTGTTCTGACGCGGAGCCCGCGCACGCGTCGATTCGCGGCGGTTCTGATCGGGCCGCTGCGAGCGAAGAACCGTCGTCGGTTTCGTGGGGGACGGGAGCGTCCTGCGACAGCCCGTGCCGGACGGTTACTGCGGGGAGGGAGGCTGAGACCATGGATCGCGGGCGGTTAAGAATCGAAGCGCTCTGACGCTGCGCTGGGCCGAGGGCGGGGATCCATGCCGTCGTCGCGACACCTTCAGCCGCCACAGATCGCGGCGGGCCTTGCGTTCGAGGACCCGAGTCCCGAGCTGCGCTGCGAGCGCTCATGAGCGGTCTTTGGGGCGCGCATTACGACGGTGTATGGAGAGCACCAGCGCGCGAGCACTTCATGGAATCGGAAGCCCCACCGTGGCGATCAACGGGTGAACGTCAGCGGATGGAACCTGGGTTGCGGCGAAACCATCGGCCAGCACGGCGGTCGACAGCTGGCGATCGGTGGGCCAGCCGCCGTGGAAGACACGATCCTCCGGCTCCGGTCCCTCGGGTTCGTGGCCCCGAGTCGCCGCTTCGAATCTGTTGCGAGCTGCAGCGGATCGGTGATCACCAGCCGAACGGCAGCGTCATGTCGAACATGAAGCTGCGGTCGACTCTGCTCGGCGGCGTGGCTTCGTCGCACGGGCCGCCGCACATGGCCGGTGCACCGGCGGTGTCGTTGCGCGGGGCGAGCATGACGCGGAGGCCGATCGAGAAGCCCGCGTGCTGGTACTTGCCGAGATAAAGCATCGTGGCGCCGAGGCCGAGCGCGAGGTCGGGCCGGGTCCAGATCCCCCCGGCGTCCCAGCGCACGTGTTGCACCCCGATGCCGGCCTCGGTCCACAGATCAAAGCCCCCATCGTGCTCGCCGAACCGCGCGAGCGTGTAGCGCGCGTTCGCGCCGAGCCGATGCACGAGGCCGCTGCCATCGCCGAGCTGCGTGATCGTGGAGTTACGCGCGGTCGTGGTCAGGGGATCGAAGGCGGGGACGCTCGCGTGGATCGAGAACACGTCGTAACTTCCGAACAGGAAGGTGCGGCGGCTGCGGAAGCCAAGGTCGACGTGGAATGGGATCGCCGCACCCGTGGAGTGGCCGTTGACGGTGAAGCTGCCGAACCGGATGCCGACACCACTGGAAAGTCTCCAGCGCGCGTAGCGATCGCGGTCGTCGCGATCAAAGTGGCAGCAATCGGCGAGCTGGTTATCCCTCGTCGTGTCCGAATGCGCGGGCGGATCCTCCGGTAGTCGGGAGGTGGCCTGGACCGTGTCGGGAGCGAGGGCCTCCGCGTGCGCCCGGACGGGAGCGGCGACCGCGAGGATGACGAGGCCGATCGAGGCAGCGAGGGTCGGGGATGCGCGCATGGGAGTTCGAGACGGACGAGGCGACCAAAGGTGTTAACGCCGCCGGTGTCCGCTCCTTGCAGATCCGGACGCACGGGGCGCAGCTGCAGTCGCACGCGTGCGGCCGCGTAGCTCGCGGAGGATATGCCTACGTTGAAACAGCTCTCGAGCCCGTGTGGGTGCGGGCTGCGCGCGCACGCGAGCGTCCGGCCCGGTGCACGCGGGCGCTTCAGCGGGCAACGGTCAGGTCAGCGACAGGCCCCGTTGAGCTCGCTGACCCCGAGCGCAGGAATGAACCCTTGCGCCTCGGAGAGCAGCCGGCGAGCGGTCGGGCAGTCATCGTGATCGCTGTAGCACTTCGCGATCGTCGCGAGCGCGCTCCCCACCTGCATGCGTTCGCGGTCGTTCGCGACGACCTTGCCGGAGGCGCGTGCCGCGGCCAGGTAGTAGCTACATTCGAACCACGAAAACTGCGACAGTTGATGCGAGAGCCGGCGTAGCCGGGTCGCGGGATCCGGATCGTTGACCGAGCAGTAGAGGTCGGCCGTCATGTTGGCGGTGTCCGGATCGCCGCCCTCGCGGATCCGCAGGGCGCGCTCCTCGCGCTTGCCACCCTCGCAGTTGCCCGCGACCATCTCACACACCGCGTGCGCGCTGGCGATGCGGAAGTCCGGCGGCGGCGGATCCGCCAGCTTCGCGAGCGCGGCACGGCAAGCCTTGCCATCACGTCGCATCACCGCTCGGTTGACGTCCTTCAGCGTGACCGCGCCGGAACCGGGAGCGGGTG
>JAYUVX010000138.1:0-47836 GCA_043753855.1 Myxococcales bacterium
GCAGTCGGTGACCACCAACCGATCAGAGTCGAGCATCTCGTCCATGTAACGCGCGTGCGCGGCCCAGCCATCGGGCAACAGCGACCTCGGGATCCCGAACAGCGCGGCGAACCGATTGAGCTCGATCACGTAGCGATCCTTGATCGCGATCGGTAGCGGACCATCGAGTCGTTCACGCACCACGATGGTGGTGTCGACGAGCGTCCCGTGAACCCAGCGCAGCGCGTCTGCATCGTTCGCGTGATAGTGCGTACCCGCGGGCCACGCGCCAATCGCACCCGAGAGCTTCCCGGTGATCCGCGAATGGATCGCATGAACGCGCCGCGCGGAGCTCAACGCTTCGTCGAGATGACCGAACACCATCGCGAACACGTTCTTGAACGTGCGCTGAAATCGCCCCGTCACATCGGTACGGGTTTTTGAATGGTGGTCGATCGCGTGCGCGACCATCGGGTGCGCGAGCTGGAGCAACGCGGCTCGGCCCCCTCCGATGAACACGCCGAGATCGCCACCGAGCTTCCACGCGATCGAGTCGGGACCGAGGATACCTACACGTGGATCGGCGACGTGTGTGCAGAGTTCGGACAGTGACGCTTCCAGCTCGCTTCGCGTCACGATGGGCATGCCGCGATCGTCGGATGGCTCACGTCTCCACGTCAAGGACTGTGCGCGAGCGCCACGCCGCGCGCGGGGAACACGCGATCGAAGCAGAAGTCCCTGTCTTCCTCGAGATCTGGCGAGTGTCCTGGCGGCACACCCGGTGCACTTGAGTCTGCCCGGACCTATGAAGACTGCAGTGAGCACAGCCGGAGGAGCACTGCTGCCAGACTCGTTCGGGCCCGACGTCCTCCCGCCGGGGTCGAAGGCAGGCCCGTGGCTGGTCGAGCGCGAGCTCGGCCGCGGTGGAATGGGCGCGGTGTATGCTGTTGTGCACGAGGAAATCGGCAAGCGAGCGGCGCTCAAGGTCGTTCACCGCCGC
Organism: Myxococcales bacterium; assembly: GCA_043753855.1. Classification (GTDB taxonomy): domain Bacteria; phylum Myxococcota_A; class Polyangia; order Haliangiales; family Haliangiaceae; genus JABFXX01. Next base: position 980 of record JAYUVX010000138.1, read on the forward strand.
CTGCTCACTCCCGGGTTCAATATCGAGCGAGTCATGCTCGAGGCCAAGGTGGTCAACACTGTGGGCCACCCGAATATCGTCGACATCTTCGAGACCGGCTCGCTTCCGGATGGTCGTCCCTACATCGTCATGGAGCGTCTCGAGGGGCAGCCCCTCAGTGCCCGCGCCGATGAGGGCAAGATCCTGCCCGATCGCGCGATCTCGATCCTGTTACAGGTCTGCGACGCGCTGATCGCCGCGCACGCCGCGAACATCGTCCACCGCGACCTCAAGCTCGACAACGTGTTCCTCGTCGACAACGCCGAGGACCCGAGCTCACCGAAGGTGAAGGTCCTGGACTGGGGCATCGCCAAGGTCATCAACCACGACGTACGCCATACGATCGAAGGTCAGCTGGTCGGCACGCCGCAGTATCTATCACCTGAGCAGGCGCGTGGCGCGACGGTGTCCGCGCAGAGCGACGTGTACTCGCTCGGTGTCATGGCCTACGAGATGTTCCTCGAGCAGCTGCCGTTCGAGGCCGAAACGTCGGCCGAGGTCATGGTGATGCACCTCAAGGCAATTCCGCCGGCGCCGCGCGAGCTGTGGCCCGATATCCCGCCGCAGCTCGAAGAGCTCATCCTCCGGATGCTCGCGAAGAGCCCGGACAACCGGCCGACGATGGTCGACGTCGCGCGCCAGCTCGACGCGGTTCGCGGCGAGCTCGACCGCCGCCGCCAGGCGCGGCTGACGAGCGCCATCGACGTCATCGTCCTCGAACCGCCGCCGCGTACGCTCATCCGCCCGCCATCTGCTGGGCTCGCCCCGACGATGCCGTCAGACTCGGTCGACTGGCGCCCCGAGACGCGGGCCAAGCGGTGGCAGTGGGCGGTCGGAGCCGCGGCGCTGGTAGCCGGCGCCCTGATGTTCGTGCTGACGCGGAGTGGCGATACTCAGGCTGCATCTGCCGCGACGCAATCCGAGATCCGGCGGTCCTCCGCGGATCTCACGCAGACCTCTGACGCACTCGCGGTGCGTGATTCCGCACCGACGGGCGCCGTGCTCGCTGCTCGCTCCGGCCCCGGTTTGATCTCTCCGACCGCCGCGTCGCGCGGGCCCACCGAGCCGGCGCGCTCGGCGCCGGCCACGCCGCGCGTCAACCGCGTTCATGCCTCATCGTCTGCATCGTACCGCAAGGTTCCGGCGGCGCCGCGCCGGGCCGCCGCTCCGATCGATCCCAACGGCACGATCGATGCCTACCGGTGAAGGCGCGCGCCTTCATCTTGGCCTCCGTCGTCGCGGCGGCTCCCGTCTCGGCGTGGGCGCAGGATCCACCGGCGCCCGAGGTGGTGCCGCCCAAGGCGCGCGCGCTCGCGGAGCGGGGCCGCGCATTTCACAACGCCGGCGATTACGGCAACGCGATCATCGCGTTCAAGGAAGCGTACGTCATGGCGCCCAGCCCGGGGCTGCTGTTCAACCTGGCGCAGGCGTATCGGCTGCAGGGCAACTGCGATGACGCCGCGATGATGTACCGCCGCTATATCGCGAGCGGCCCGACCCCCGAACGACGCACGATCGCGGAGGGCCACCTCGCGACGGTGGAGCGCTGCACCCACAAGTCCGCGCTGAACATCCCGCAGGATGCGAGCTCGCCCGCCCCGACGATGACGATGACGATCCAGACCGACCGCGCGAGCGGTTCGCTGTTCTCGATGGCGGGCCCCACGCGACGTGGCCAGCTCGAGAAGAACGTGGGCATCGGCCTCACCCTCGGAGGTGGCGTCGCGGTCGCGATCGCCGCGTACTTCGCCTACGAGGCTCACGATGCCTCGGCGACGGTCGAGAGCGGGTACGCCCATGGTTCGAAGTGGAAGGACCTCGCGGACATCGATGCGCACGGCCAGCGCAGCGCTACCTACGCGCGGATCTTCGGGTTCGGCGGTGGGCTCGCGATCGCCAGCGGGCTCACGCTGTACATCCTCGGCAAGCGGACCGAGCAGCTGCGGCCGATGTCCGTCGCGCCGTCCAGGAACGGAGCCCAGGTCAACGTGGCATGGCGATTCTGAACGTTCTCCTGGTCTCGACGTTGGTCGTGTGCGGCCGCTACGGCCCGGACCTGCGGGACTGCGCGGTCTCGTGCGCGTCGGCCACCGACTGTGGACCGGGTCAGCTCTGCGGTGACGACCGCTGGTGCGCGGCGCCTCCGGTCGCGGCCGCTGTACGTCCCCCGATGGCGGCACGGCCGCCCCTGCCGACGCCTTCACCGATGCTCCAGCGCACGATGACGCCTCGCCCGATGGTCCCGCATCGGTGAGCCTCGTCGTTCAGATCATGGGACGCGGATCGGTATCGATCGCGAACGTCGGGGCGTGCAACGTCCCCGCACCCGCCCATCAGTGCACGTTCGTGGTGCCGGTCGGGCTTGCCCGCCAGATCGTCGCCACGGGCACCGAGGACGACGAGTTCGAGAAGTGGACCTCGGTCGCGTGCGGAGGGCAAACCGCGACCTGCACGTTCACCCCGGTCGCGCTGTCCACCACCGTCGCGGCGAAGTTCAGGCACTGACATGAGGATGCTCGTGCGCCTCCATCAGCTGCTGCTGATCCTCGCGATCCTCTCCGGGTGCTATGCGCCGGAGGTCCGCGACTGCACCGTGACCTGCTCGGCTGCCACGGATTGCGCCGGTGGCCAGGTCTGCGGCAGCGACGGGTTCTGCGCGATCGCAGGCGTCGCCGGCACGTGCGGTCCGGGAGGTGTCGATGCCGCGGTCGACGCCGCGCCGCGCGTGATGATTCACCTCACCGTCGACGGTCCTGGCCGCGTCGAGGTGGTTGGCGCCGGCATGTGCGGCGGCACCGGGCCAAACGACTGCGTGACCTCGGTACCCAAGGGACCGGTCGTCATCAACGCGGTCGCGATGCAGGGCGACAAGCCATTTGACCGCTGGACCACACCGAACTGCGCCGGCCAGTCGACCACCTGCATGTTCACGGCGGACACGTCGACCACGGTCGGGGCCAAGTTCAAGTGACGCGTGAGGGGTTACCGGCGCACGTGCTGACCCGACACGGGCGCGCGTTCGCGCGCGGAGTAGATTCGAGAACCGCGAACTTCCGTCAGCCAGATGCTGGTCCGCAGCGTGCAGCGGATGCGACGCATGGCGGGGACCTCGACGATCGTTGCAATCGCGCCGGGCGCAGTCCCTGAATCGCGGCGTCGCCGAGCGAGCACGACGAAGCTGACGAGCGTGCGGCGCTCGCGGCCGGCGACGCTGGTTCCCGGAGATCGCGCCGGCGTGTGGCGAGTGGAGAGCGAGCTCGGTCGCGGCGGGATGGCCGCGGTGTACGCGGTCACTCACACCAAGTTCGGCAAGCGCGCCGCCCTCAAGCTCGCACACAAGTCGGTCCTCGGTCCTCAGTTCACCGCCGACACGTTTCTGCGCGAGGCGCGGATCGTAAATCTCGTCGACCATCCGTGCGTGCCCGACGTGTTCGCCACCGGCACCCACGATGGCCGGCCGTACCTCGTGATGGAGCGGCTGACCGGAACCACTCTCGGCGAGCAGCTCGATGGTGGGCCGCTGTCGAAGCCTGCATCGATCGATGTGCTGCTCGAGCTCTGCGATGTGCTCACCAGCGCGCATGCCGCTGGGGTCGTGCATCGGGACCTCAAGCTCGACAACGTGTTCCTGCTCGAGGCGCCGTGTGCCGGAGGTCATCACGTGAAGCTCGTCGACTGGGGCGTTGCCCACGTCATCGGCGAACACGATCCACTGCGCGGCATGATCGCCGGCACGCTCAGCTACGTGGCCCCCGAGCAGATCCGGGGTGAGCTGCTGACGCCGGCGGCCGATGTCTACTCGCTCGCGGTGCTCGCCTATCAGCTGCTGTTCGGCTGCCCACCGTTCGTGGCGCGCGATGACTTCGCCTTGATCCGACTGCACCTGCACGAGCAGCCGCCAGCGCCGACCACGCTGTGGAGCGACACGCCGCCGGCGCTCGCGCAGCTCCTGCTCGCGATGCTCGCGAAGGATCCCAGCAAGCGGCCGCAGCTCGCCGAGGTCGTCCACTTGCTGACCGTGGCTCGCGCCGCGGTGGCCCCAGCCGCTCCCAGGCCGCGCTGGCTTGGCGTACCGAAGGCGCCGCCCTGCGATCCACTCGGTCGGCCTGCGCTGCGGCTCACGACCAAGGGTCACAAGCTGATCGGCGCGACGCTCGGCATCCTGCTCGCGCTGTCATCCCTCGCCGGCTGGATGTGAGGGCTCAGCGCTTGATGCCGACGACCAGACCGTCGGGGGTCGGCGCGCAGACCGAATCGCAGCTCGCCGCGACCAGCTCGTGAAACGCCCGCATCGCGCGGCCGCGATCCGAATCCTCGAGCAGCGCGCCGAACAGATATGCGTTGTCGGCGAGCACGAGGCCGCCCGGCCGCAGGTGATCCACGGCCCAGCGCCCGTAGACGTGATAGTTGACCTTGTCGGCGTCGATGAACACGGCGTCGACCGGTGCCTTGTCGGTCAGCATCGGTAGCATCTCGATGCCCGTGCCCACCAGGACCGTCACTCGATCGGCGACGCCCGCGGCAGCGAGGTTGGCCTCCGCGAGCTCGGCGTGCTTCTGTTCGTACTCGATCGTCCAGAGGTGACCATCCGCAGGGAGCGCGCGGGCGATGTGGATCGCGGAGTAGCCGATCAGCGTGCCGACCTCGATCACCTTCTTCGCGCCCGCGAGCTTCAGCAGCAGCTGGATCAGCTTGCCGTCACTCGGGCCCACCTGGATCGCGGGGATCCCCTCGGGCACCGCGAACGCGCGCGCGAGCCCCGCATCGTGCGCGGCGTGCGTGCGGTTGACGTAGTCGAGGATCGCATGGTTCGCGTAGCGCTCCCCCGCGCGCGAGTCGTGGTCGGCCATGCAACGAAGCTAGCATTGCAGTTCGGTCGCCTCTACGACTCGGGAGGCTGTTCGCCTCCGGCGACCTTGTAGGGGCCCGCCTTCGCGAGCTCGGTGATCTCGTGAGCGACCGCGACCGCCTCGCGCTGTGCATGGTCCTCGACCGCGGCCGACAGCCCGGGGTGACGGATCCAGTGCGCCGAGTAGGTTGGCGACGGCGCGAACCCGCGGAGCAGCTTGTGCTCGCCCTGCGCGCCGGCCTCGAACAGCGGCAACTGCCTGGCGATCGCGCGATCGATGCCGGCGTAGTACGCCGTCTCGAAGTGGAGCAGATCGATGCGAACGTCGGTGCCCCAGTAGCGACCGTAGAGCGCACGGTCGGTCTCGAGGAACAGCGCGCCCGCGATCCGCTGACCGTCCTGGGTGACCTCGACCATCTGCATCGCATCAGGCAGCGACTCGGCGAGCAGGTGGAAGAACCGCGGGCGGAGGTAATCGCGGCCGCCGTGGTTGTCGGTGGTCTGGCGATAAAACCTGTCGAGGTCATCGAGTGCGCGCTGATCGAGCTCGCGGCCAGAGAGCCAGCGCAGCCCGCCGATCGCCGCCTGCGCGCGCGACCGCTCCTTGCGCAGCTGCTTGCGCTTGCGCGAGGTCATCGCGCCGAGAAAGTCGTCGAACGCCTGGTAGCCGGCGTTGTGCCAGTGGAACTGATAGCTCGCCCGGGGGAAGAACCCGAGTCGAGTCAGCTCCTGCTGCTCCTCGCGCGTACAGAACAGCCAGTGGATCGACGAGCAGCCGGTGTCCTCGGCCACCGCACGCACGCCGCCGATCAATGCCTCGCGGATCGCACCGGCGAGCGGCCCCAGATCCGGTGCCAGCAAGATCCGATTGCCGGTCGCGGGTGTCGCCGGAGCCGCGATCACGAGCTTCGGGTAGTACTCGAGGCCCGCGCGTGCCGCGGCGTTGGCCCAGCCCCAGTCGAAGATGTACTCGCCGTAGCTGTGCGCCTTGACGAACGTGGGGACCGCGCCCACCAGCCGGCCATCGAGCTCGGCGAGCAGGTACACCGAGCTCCATCCCGAGCGGCGCGTGCGTTGCTTCGAGTTGATCGCATCGATCGACCCCGACTCCTCGAGGGCCCGCAAGAACCCGTGGCGAAGGAACGGCGAGGGGCCGTGATCGAGCGCGTCCCAGGCGGCCGCCGGCAGGTCCGCCACCGAAGGAACCGCCCGAACTACCAGCTTCGGAGCCTGCCCGATCGTGCTAGACACGGGGCAACTCCATGAGCCTCGACCCCGCCATCAAGAAGAAGATCGACAGCATCGTCCAGTCGGACCCGGTGGTCCTGTTCATGAAGGGGACCCGGAGCTTCCCACAGTGCGGGTTCTCGGCGTCGGTCGTGAACATCCTCAACACCTTGGTACCCAAGTACGCGACCGTCAACATCCTCAGCGATGTGGATATCCGCACCGGGATGAAGGAGTACTCGGACTGGCCGACGTTCCCGCAGCTGTTCATCAAGGGCGAGTTCGTCGGCGGCGCCGACATCGTACGGCAGATGCACGAGGCCGGCGAGCTGGAGAAGAAGCTCGGGGATCTCGTCGCACCGGCCAAGGCGCCGACGTTGACTGTGTCCCCGCGCGCAGCGACCGAGCTGTCGGCAGCGCTCAAGGATGGAGGTCCCGGCGATGTGATCCACTTGACGATCACCCCGAGCTGGGAGCACCAGCTCGACCTCGGCCCCAAGGAAGCGAGCCACGTCACGATCGAGACCAACGGTGTCACGGTACAGCTCGATCGTGCGAGCGCGGGTCGCGCCGCCGGCGTCACGGTCGACTTCGTCGCGGGCGCGGATGGTGGCGGCTTCAAGATCGAGAATCCGAACCGTCCTGCGGCGGTCCGGTCGATCGCGCCCAAGGCGCTGAAGGCGCTGCTCGACGAGGGCAAGGTCTCGCTGTGGGACGTACGCACCGAGAAGGAGCGCGCCACCGCCCAGATCCAGGGATCGAAGCTGCTCGACGACGCGGCGATGGCCGAGATCGAGAAGCTGCCGAAGACCACGCCTCTCGCCTTCCACTGCCATCACGGCACGCGCAGTCGCGCCGCCGCCGAGCATTTCCTGAAGGAAGGCTTCACGAACCTATACAACCTCGAGGGTGGCATCGAGGCGTGGTCGCGCGACGTCGATCCCACCGTCCCGCGCTACTAACTGCTTGATCGGCGGCGCACGGACCGGCATGGTCCGCGCCGTGACCCGCCCTGCCCTCCTGCTCGTCGCTGTCACCGCGGCGTGCGGCGGCCGCACCGCCTCCATCGCGCCCGATGCACCAGCCGATCGCGGGCCGGCCGTCCCGACCGCGAATCCGATGCGCGGGATCTCGGCGACCCGGCTGTCGTTCGACGTCACCACGCTGGCGGCGACGTCGTCGATCACGTTCGAGCCGAGCGCGTCCGAAGGGGCCACGCTCGAGGTCGGCGACCTGATGATCGACACGGTGTCGGTGCCGTTCACCTCGAACACCGCGGCGAAGACGATCGACGTCGCGGTCGCCGCGGGTGATGCGCCGGCGACGATCGAGATCGCGTTCCACTACAAGAACCATATGGGCTTCGCGGGTGCGTCCGCTGCGGGCTACACGTTCCTCTGGCCGTACTACTGCGGGAACCTATTTCCGTGCCACAGCGAGCCGCGCGATGGCCTCGCGATGACGCTGTCGGTGACCGGCGTCCCCGCGGGGAAGCTGGCCGTGTTTCCGACGGCGATCCCCGCGTATCGGTGAAGTGGGGCCCGGGCGCGTACGGCGGCATGGAGCATCACCCGCTGTGGCACGTGTCCGCGGGGTCGCTCGACGACCAGGTCACCAACGTCCACGAGGCGGCGCACGGCTGGTTCGGCGACGGGATCCGGATTGAATGCTGGGAGGACTTCGTGCTCTCCGAGGGCACCGTCAGCTATCTCGCGGGCCGCGCGCTCGATGTGGTGGCGCCCACCGCCGGGGCGCAGGCGTGGCAGGGCTACGCGAGCTCGCTCGCGGGAATCCCCGGCACCGCCAAGGTCTGGCCGCACAGCTGCAACTCGGTCGATATCATCAAGGACAACCTGTTCACCAATGCGCCCTACATACGCGGCGCGTTCTTCTATCGCGCGGTCGCGCTGAAGGTCGGCGCCCAGAAGCTCGACCGAGTGCTGCACGAGTTCTACCTGGCCCACGCGGGCAAGACGGCGCACATGGCCGAGATGCTCGAGACGATCAAGAGGGTCACCGGCTACGACGCCACGGCGTGCGCGCAGACGTGGCTCGAGAGCACCACGCGGCCGACGCCGGGCCCCTGCCCGTAGCGGCCGTCAGTTCTCGACGCGGGTCGCGGTCATCGTGTGATCTCCGAGCGCGAACACCAGGCGGGCGACCTTGTCGCCATCCTTCTGGAAGATCGCGGCGGCCTGGATCGGCTCGATGAAGAACTCGGTCGCCGACAGCGGTACCATCCGGTGCTTCGGCTCGCCGGGGCCCTCGATGTAGAGCCGCTTGCCGGCGGCGGTGACCACGAGCTTGCTACCAGAGAAGTCATAGGTCCCGACGAACGGCAGCAGCTGCTCCGCCGTGGGGAACGTGGCGGGCACCGGCGGCTCGCCCTCGAGGACCTTGTACATGGCGTCGGCGAGGCGATCGATCAGGGACGTGGACGTGGACGCCAGGATGACGATGCCGCGGCGCGACTTGGGATCAAAGCCGATGAAGCTATGGAAGCCGCCGGTGCCCCCGTTGTGCCAGTACCGACCATCCTTGTCGATCTGCCAGCCGAGGCCGGTGTTCGGGCCCTGGCTTTCGAGCTGATCCTCCTGCGTCAGACGCATCGGCCCTCGCAGGGCTGCCTTGCCGCCGGCGTACGCGTCGAGCTCTGCATCGATCAGGTGCAGCTGATCGCGCACGTCGGACACCAGCGCACCGGCGCCGGCCAGCGCGTCGAACGTCCACGGCGGCGTCGGCTGAAGATCCTCGTTGGTACCCGCAGCTCGCCGGCTCTCGGTGCCTGCGGGAAATCCGAGGAACGTATCGGTCAGTCCGAGCGGCGCGAGCACGCGCTCGCGCAGCGCCGTGGCATAGCCGCCGCCGATCTTGCGACCGAGCGCGACGCCGAGCACACCGGCGCCATAGTTCGAGTAGACGATGCGCGTGCCGGGCGCGACCTCGAGGTCGGTCGCGAGCAGATCGCGATACAGCTGCTCCTCGCCATAGCCCGCGTACGGATCGGGGCGCGGCTCCTGGACGAGGCTCGGCGGCAGGCGCGGCAACCCGGATGCGTGGAGCGCGAGGTGCTTCAGCGTGATCGTGACCTTGTCCTTGGTCGGTACCGTGATGCCGGGTGGCAGCAGCTCGGCCACCGGGGTGTCAAGGGTGACCTCGCGGCGCTGCACCGCATCGGCGAGCAGCAGCGAGGTGTAGACCTTCGTGATCGATCCGATCTCGAAGAGCGTCTTGCCATCCGGTGGTTTGCCCACGCCATCGGGCCCCTTGCCGAAGCCGTAGATTTCGAGCTTGCCACCATCGTAGAGGCCGACGACGAGACCGTTGACGAGGTCGGCATCGATGAACGGCTTGATCTGCGCGGCCACGGCGGCGCGATGCGGGCCATCCGGGTCGACGTCGGAGGCGGGTCGGGTCGGCTTGTTCGGGCGACTTGCAGGGCCCGAGCACGCCGCCAGGAACATCAGCAGGGCGGTCCGGCGTGGCACGTCGCGAGCTTAGCAGCCGAGGCGCAGATCCTCACTGACTCTCGCCGCGGCTTCGTGCAAGAGTGCTCTTGATGCGCGCTACGGTGGTTTTGCTCTCACTCTCCCTGGTTCCCGTGGTGGCGATCGCCGACCCGGGTCGTGCCCCGGTCATCGGCGGTACCAATGCGCCCGCCGGAAAGTGGCCCGACGTGGCCGCGGTGTTCCTCGGCGGACGGCAGGAGTGCACGGGCACCCTGATCGCGCCGAGCGTCGTGATCACCGCGGGTCACTGCAACGACCCGGCGGGCGAGATCAACAGCGTGCTGATCGGCACCAACTCGCTGGTTCGCCAGGCCGACGGCGAGATGATTCCGGTCAAGCAGACGATCGAATTTCCCGACTCGCAGAACACGATGGACGTGTCGATCCTGGTGCTCCAGCGCGACTCCACGCGGGATCCGCGGAGGCTGGCGACGGGATGGGCGAGCGTCGAGATCAAGAACGGCGCGGCGGTGTCGATCGTCGGCTACGGCGCGGTCGATCGCAGCGGGCCGGTTCCGCTCGATCAGAACGAGCAATACATCAACGAGCTCCAGGAAGCGACGACCGCGATCACCGACGCCGACTGCACGCTGAACCAGGACAACGGCTGCGTCGCTGCGGCGATGCCGCGAGGCGAGCTCGGGGCCGGCGGCATGGGCATCGATACCTGCCCCGGCGATTCCGGCGGACCGCTGTACCTCCCGACCGCGTTCGGGACGTTTCTCGCGGGGGTGACCTCGCGCTCGTACGACAACGCGATGTTCTGGTGCTCGGAGGGCGGCATCTACGTGCGGCCCGAGAAGATCGCGAGCTGGATCGAGAAGGTCTCGGGCGTGAAGGTCGGGCGCGGACCCGAGCCGTCGGTACCGGAATCGCTGACCGGCGTGCGAGGTCACCTGATCGAGGCGCACATCGACGCCAACGATCCGAAGAGTGAGAAGCACACCTACGCGATCACCACGCAGCCGAAGTTCGCCACGGCGGCGGTCCACGACGATGGCCGCCTGCGGGTGTGCACCGTTCCCGGCATGGTCGCGATGGACTCGTTCACGCTCTCGATCACCGACGCCAACGATGCGACGCGCACGCTGTCTTACTCGATCCCCCTCGAGATCACCGACGGTGAAGCCGGTGATGGCTGCGACGTCAACGACTTCGACTCGGGTGGCTGCTGTGACAGTGGCCGCAGTGCAGGCGGCTCGCTACCGCTCGGCATCGGGGTGCTCGTGCTGCTGCGTCGCCGGCGCCGCTAGCGCTCGTATCAGGTAGTCTCCGTCCATGGCCGAAGCCTGGATGAAGTGCACGGAGTGCCGCAACGAGATCGCGTACGGCGCCGTGTACTGGGAGTGCAGCGTCTCCACCTGCAACCGCAGCCGGATGCCGCTCTACTTCTGCTCGGTCGTGTGCTGGGACAGCCACCTCTCGACCGTGCGTCATCGCGATGCCTATGCCGTCGAGGTCCGCGCACCGAGCAAGGAGACCTGGCAGCAGACGCAGGCCGCCTCGGCAGCCGTCCCGCTGCCGCGCGCGATGATGTCGACGCCAGATCGCCCGATGTCGGGCGCCACGAGCAACCCCGCTCCGCGTCCGATGCCGCAGGCCAGCTCGCCGGTGCAGGTCACCACACGCCGCGCCGTGGATGCGGGTCCATCGACCCACACCGAGGGCAACGTCACCTTCACCGAGCTCACCGATCGCGACCTGCTGATCGTCGTCTCGAAGCTGAAGAAGTACATCAAGGATCGCTCGGGCATGAACTGCTCCGATGCGGTCGCCGAGATGCTGTCCGATCACGTGCGCGTGGTGGCCGACGAAGCGATCAGGGCGGCGGGTCGCGACGAGCGTAAGACCGTCCTCGACCGCGACGTCCCGCGCGTCCGCCGCTGACTGGGGACGGTTTCAACTTGCGCAACTTGCGGTGCGCAAGATGCGGAAACTGCTCGGGTGTCTGGGGACGGTTTCAACTTACGCAACGTGGGGCGTGAATTTGCCGAACCTGCTCGGGGCCGTCGCTCCCAGCACGCGAATGCTCCCCGGGCGCGGGTTTGGAAGGCGAGCGTTCTCCGACGTAGCGCACGTTGAAACCGTCCCCAGTCGTCCGTGTCAAATCACGAGGTTTCGGATCGCAAGTAGCGCAAGTTGAAACCGTCCCCCGTCCGAACGGCACGCGCCGTGGCCAGCCAGAATCCGGCGTGCTCGCGCCAGGTGGCCTCGATCGCAAGCGGTAGCTCGCTGGTGACGTGGGCGATGCCGTCGGCGACCTCGAGCTCGACCTCGGTGAACGCCACGTAGCGGCGCACGAACGGATCGATCGCCTTGTAGATCGCCTCCTTGATCGAGAACCGCAGGGTCGCGCCGCGGCCGCGATCAGCGAGGGTCTCCTGCTCGCGGCGGGTCAGGATCCAGCGCGCGATGTCCTGGCGGGGTGCCGCAGCGCGCTCGAGATCGATGCCGACGCGCGCCTCGCCGGCGGGCGCGACGAGGGCGGCCGCGCGCGTGCCCTTGTGGCTGATCGATCCGTACCAGCCGGCCGGCAGGACCGGAGCGCCGCGATCGTCGGCGAGGATCGGCGTGAGGGCGAGTTCGGGGGCGAGCTGTGCGAGCGTGGTGTGCAGCGCAGCCCGGCCGGCGACCAGCTCGCGGCGGCGGGAGCTGGACATCGACGCGGCGAGCGCCTGCTCGGCCTCCGGGAGCTGCGCGAGCGCGGTGGCCACCCGGTCGTCGGTCAGCTCGACGATCGCACATACGCCGTGTGCGGTCTCGAACCGATCGACCACCACGATCCCGCCGTCGCCGTGCTCAGGGCGCAGATGCACCCTTGGGCCGCGTGATCATCAGGTGGTTGTGCTTCTCGGCATCCGGGTAGCCGAAGCGGAACGGCAGGTCCTTGTGCGGGTTGGTGCGCCACAGCTTCACGAACTCGCCACGGGTGTTCTTGTTGTCGATCACGAAGTACGGGCCGGTGAACTCGCCGTAGGTGACCTGCTCGAAGCCCGCGGGGTTGGCGTAGCTCGGCGGGATGCCCGAGGCATCGGAGATCATCCAGGCGATGTGGGTCAGCAGGTAGTCACGAATCTGGGTGAAGTCGTCGTACCAGAGCAGGAAGCTCGCGGCCTTGGTCATCACGGCGACCTTGCCCTTCAGGCGCAGGTGCGCGAGCACACGGCCATCCGCGGTGAGGTGCGCATCGTCGAGGTTCATCACGATGTGGCGGTAGGTGCGCACGGGTCCGGTCGTGTCACCCCGCGGGTGATACTGGATCTCGACGTTCGCGAACGCGGAGTCCTGCTCGAACCAGAAGTGCCTGGTCGGCTTTTTGGCCTTGTCCTTCTTCGACGCCGCGAGCTCGGCCGCACGCGCATCGAGCTCCTCGTTCGAGAGGTAGGTCAGCTTGCCGTCGGGCTCGATATCAAAGTAGCGCAGCGAGACCGGCTCCATGTTGTGCACCGCGAGACCGGCGAGCGCGAACATCAGCGAGCCCGGCAGCTCGGAGTGCGAGGCGGCCTGCAAGCTCTTGGTGGTGGAGTGCGCCGAGCGATACAGCCGGCGGATGTCTCCGCCGATGGTGTCGAGATCGGTGACGAGCTGGCGGTTGGTGATCGAGCTCACCGTCCGCACGTCGCCGGCGGCCTCGAGCGAGATCGTCGTGATCTCGGTCGCGTCGGGGAACACGACGAGCGCCGAAGTCAGATCGCCGCCACCGAACGGATAGACCACGGTCTTCGGTAGGTCCGCCGGCTTCAGCTGCTGGATGAACGCACCCGCCTTGTCGGCCCACGCGCGCCGATACGACGCGTAGAGCTCCGCCATGTCCTTGCAGTGCGCGAGGATCGCCTTCTTCGGTAGCTTGTCGGCGACCGGCTCGTCGTTGCCGCACGCGCCGATCCGGAACAGCGTCTTGACCTCGGTGGCGAAGTCGCGCGGCTGGCCAGAGCCATCCGCAACGGCGGTCGTTGCGCTGAGCGCAAGGGCGAGGAACGCGAGGTAACTACGCATCGGGCCGTCCTTTTCGCACGAGTGGACGCACGGAGGCCACGGTTTGTTCGAACCTCACCGCCAAAGAGTGGGGAAGCCTTACCGAAGCACCTCGACCTGGCACCCGTCCGAGCGGCAACCCCTCGGTTTCATTCGCGTCTCTGGGTGGCACGCAGCGTGGACTATTCCGCAGCAATGATCCGACTCAGTAGCTTGCTGGTACTCGCCGCGTTCGCTGCGGCACCTGGCTGCGCACACGAGCCGAAATCGTTCCTGGTGTCGCGGCCCGACGACCAGGCGGCCGACACCGCGGTGACCGCACTGTGGGCAAAGGAGATCCACGACAAGGGTCGCGATGGCGACTGGCTGCTGTCCCGCTCGTACTACGCGATGGCAGATGCCATCACGGCGACCACGCTCGGCGAGGACGTCTCGCATGCATCGATCTACGACGCGAAGCACGATACGGTAATCGAGGTCATCGGCTCGGGCGTCCGCGAGATCCCGCTGTCCCAGCTGATCGCGCGCAATCACTTCATGATCATCGTGCGCCCCACCGGCATGACCGCGGCCGACCAGGCGGAAGCGCTGTCCCGCGCGCGGAGCAAGATCGGCGCGCCCTACGACATCGGCGGCATGTTCGGTGTCGATGCGCCCGAGAAGTTCTACTGCTCGGAGCTCGTGTACTGGGCCTCGCAGACCGAGGCACGCAGCGGCCGTCGCGAGCGCGTGATCACGCCTTCGGACCTGATGCGCTACGGCGAGGTCATCTACTGGAGTGGCAAGCGCACGGATCCGCAGGTGATCGAGATCGCGACGTCGCGCGCGCCACACCCGGCGCGCACCGAGACGGCGTCCTCGTCGCACTAGCCGATCGCGGCGACCGTCGCGCCGAGATCCGCGAGCGCCGACGCGAAGCCCGGATACGAGGTCGCCACGTTGTCGGCATCGTCGATCTCCGTCTGACCATCGGCGACCAGGCCCGCCACCGCCGCCGCCATCGCGATCCGGTGATCGCCATCGGCATGGACCCGGCCCGCGGCGAACGGCTGATCCGGCCGGCCCTCCACGGCGAAGCCATCGGGCCGCGCCTCGCAGTGGATCCCGAACGCGCGGAGCATCGCGCACGTGCTCTCGACGCGGTCGGACTCCTTGACCCGCAGCTCCTCGGCGTCGCGCACCACGGTGGTGCCGCGGGCGCGCGCGGCGAGCACGGCGAGGATCGGCAGCTCGTCGATCGAGCGCACCGCGAGATCTCCGCCGAGCGTGATCGCGTGCAGCTCCTGCGGCGGGCCGGAGATCACGAGATCCGCAATCGTCTCGGGGCCGGCGGCGCGCGCGTCCTCGATCCCGACGTGCCCACCCATCGCGGTGATCGCATCGAGAAACCCCGTACGCGTGGGGTTGATGCAGATGCCCGGCAATCGCACCTCGCCACCGACCAGCAGGGCGGCCGCGACGAGGAACGCCGCGCTCGACGGATCGGACGGCACCACGAAGCCATCGCACGCGAGCCGGCGATCCCAGCCGCGCGTCGACACCACGGTGCGGCGGCCACTGACCGTGAGCGGTGCACCGAGGTACGCGAGCATCCGCTCGGAGTGATCGCGGCTCGGGCCCGGCTCGGTGACCGCGGTGTCGCCATCGGCGTACAGGCCCGCGAGCAGGAGCGCGGTCTTGACCTGCGCCGACGCCATCGGCAGCACGTAGTCGAGCGGCGCCAGCCGGCCGGTCGCCGGGCCCACGGTGAGCGGCGGCGTGACATCGGCCCCAGTGCCATGCCCCGTGATCGATGCGCGCATCGCGGCAAGCGGCTCGATCACGCGGCGCATCGGGCGCTTGCTGAGCGACTCGTCGCCGAACAGCGTGGTCGCGAACGGCTGACCTGCGAGCAGGCCGCATAGCAGGCGAATCGTCGTGCCGGAGTTGCCGCAGTCGATCGGCTCCCGCGGCGCGCGCAGGCCATCGAGGCCGGTACCGGTGATCACGAGGCTGCCAGCGTCGCGTACGATCGTCGCCCCCAGGGCGGTGATCGCCTTCGCGGAGCGGCCGTTGTCCGCGCCATCGCCGAGACCGGTGACCCGCACCGGCGTCGCGGACAGCAGCGAGAACAGCAGCGACCGGTGGCCGATCGATTTGTCCCCGGGGATCGTGACGGTGCCGGTCAGCGTGCGGGTGGCCGGTTCGACGTAGAGCTTCATTTTGTTCCCTCGGTCATTGCCGTCGCGAGTAGCGCGGCGGCGCGCTGGACCACGCGCTGGAGATGCGTGGGCCCCACCGCGATGATCGTCCGCACCCAGCTGCCCTGCGCGACGATCCGCGCCCCCGACAGGCTCGATGGCAAGCCGAGCGCGCGGATCGATGGCTCGCCCGCCAGGCCCGCCAGCACGCCGCGCACGCCGGTCTCGAGCTTGCGCGTCGGATGCTTCGACCTGGCGTCGCCCGGATCGACGGCATCGGCATCGATGATGATCGCGAGATCGTCGACGACATCGGCCCAGATCGAGATCCGCGCCGGAGGTGCCTCGAGCCCTGCCTGTCGTGCGAGCGCCACCCGCGCATCGAACGAGAGCCGCGCGGTGATCCGCAGCGCGGCTCCCGGTGCACCCTGCGGCATCGCATGATCGCGCAGCGCGAGCAGCTCCTTCGACGCGAGGATCGGCGGTGCGTTGGTTTCGGTGCCAAGCCCCGACAGCGCGGCGCGCGCCTCAAGCTGCGCGGTCCACTCCACCGGTCCCAGTGCGACCAGGCCATTTCCGAGCACCACGCCGTTGGGGACCTTGTCGTCGGTCGCGAGAATGGTGACGGTCGCCGCGTTCGAGGTTCCGAGCCCGTACGAGGCGAGCACCAAGGTTTCGACGTGCGCGAGCGGTGACAGCCGGATGTCCGCGCTGATCCCGAGCGGCATCGCCGGCCCGGTCAGCAGATCGGTGACCAGCTTGCCGACCACCGGGTTGTTGCGCAGCCGCGCGAGATCGAGCTCGACCACGACCTGCGCGCCCTCGGGGAGCAGCGGCAGGATCCGATCGCCGACCGTGGTGACCGCCGGGCGCACCGCCGCCGAGGTCTTCGGCAGCTT
The DNA here is from genome assembly GCA_043753855.1 of Myxococcales bacterium. Lineage (GTDB taxonomy): Bacteria > Myxococcota_A > Polyangia > Haliangiales > Haliangiaceae > JABFXX01. Next base: position 17,658 of record JAYUVX010000138.1, read on the forward strand.
CGCTCCGCCCCGCCCGCATCCGAGCACCGCGACCATCATCACGAGCCCGGCGCGGCGCACGGGTCAGCCCGCCAGCACGTCGTTGATCGTCGAGATCACGCGAGCGAGCTCGGAGTCCCGGCACACCGACACCCGGATCGCGTTCGGCAACCCCCACGCCGCCATCGGACGGACGATCACACCGCGGCGCAGTAGCGCGTCGTAGATCGGCGGCGACGGCCGGCCGCAGTCGATCAGCGCGAAGTTTGCGAGCGACGGATAGACCTTCACGCCGGGTCCCTTGATCTCGGCCTGCATGCGCTCGAGCTGACCACGCGCGTGCTTCGCGCTCGCAGCGAGGTGCTCGGTGTCCTCGAGTGCGGCGATCGCGGCCGTCTGCGCGAGGCTCGACACGTGAAAGGTGCGCCCGACCCGGCCGAGCACGTCGAGCACCGCCTGGTCACCGGCGGCAAACCCGATCCGGATCCCCGCGAGCCCGTAGATCTTCGAGAACGTGCGCAGCACCACCACGCGGCGATCCTGGCGCATCAGCGTCAGGCCATCGACCCGATCGACCTCGGGCCACTGCGCGGCGTACTCGACGTAGGCCTCGTCGATCACGAGCAAGGCACGCGCCGGAAGCGCGGCGAGTACCTTCGCGGCACCACCGCGCGTGATCACCGAACCGGTCGGATTGTTCGGGGTCCCGAGTACGATCAGCTTGGTGCGCGGCGTGATCGCCCCGATCAGGGCGTCGACATCACATGACAGGTCCTTCGTCGTCGGCGCCGCGACGAATGGCCGACCGGCGACCTGTGCGGCGAGCCGGTACGACAGGAACGCGAACGCGTGCGACAGCACCTCGTCCGTCGGCTCGCAGGTCGCCAACACGAGCTGGTACAGCAGATCGTTCGAGCCGTTTCCGAGCGCGACCTGGTTGATGCCGAGCCCGAGCTTCGCCCCGATGGCCCGGCGCAGCGCGAACCCACCCGCGTCGGGATACAGGTGAAGCTGCGCGAGAGCTGCCGGCAGCGCGGCCAGCGCTTTCGGCGACGCGCCGAGCGGGTTCTCGTTGGAGGCGACCTTGATCGCTCCGCTGATCCCGAGCTCGCGCTCGAGCTCCTCGATCGGCTTACCGGGCTGGTAGACGTCGAGGTGCCGGACGTGGAGCGGGATGTGCTCGTCGAACCAGTCGGTCACGGCGGGACCCTACAACGCCCGCGCACGGAGCGAAATGGTCAGGAACCGGCGGAATGCTCACCACGCCCGGTCCGGTCTATAGTCCAGCCCTGTCATGCGCCGTACCGTCCCCCTCGCCGCGTTCCTGGTCGTTGCGGCCATCCTGCTCATACCCGGTCTCGCGTTCGCAGGTGCGGACGGCAACTTCGACGACTACCAGGCGCGCGGCTGGGTGTGGATGTACCTCGGGTCGTTCGCCGCGGGTTTTCTGACCTCGCTCACGCCGTGCGTCTATCCAATGATCCCGATCACGCTCGGGATCTTCGGCGCGCGCGGCAAGGATGTCTCGCGAAGTCGCCGGCTGCTGCTCGCCACCGCGTACGTCGTCGGCATGGGGCTTACCTATGCGGTGCTCGGCGTGACGTTCGCGATGCTCGGTGGCAGCGCGGGCGCGCTGCTCTCCAATCCGTTCGTCGTGATCCCGATCTGCGCGATGTTCGTGGCGATGGCGTGCTCGCTGTTCGGCGCGTTCGAGCTCAACCTGCCGGCGTCGTGGCAGGCGAAGCTGAATCAGGTCGGTGGTAAAGGATTCGGCGGTGCGTTCGCGATGGGCCTCGTCGGCGGCTTCATCGCCGCGCCGTGCACTGGCCCGTTCCTCGCCGGCCTGCTCGCATTTGTAGCTACCACCCGCGATGTCGTCGGCGGCGGCTCGCTGCTGTTTGTCTACGCGCTCGGCATGGGCGTCCTGTTCTGGGTGCTCGCGGCGGCGGCGATGTCGCTGCCCAAGAGCGGCCGCTGGATGGATGCGGTCAAGTCGCTCGGCGGCATGCTGCTGCTGTTCGGCGCGATCTACTTCCTGCGGCCGCTGCTGCCGTGGATGCGGACGATCGCGTCACCCGAGAGCTGGTTTCTGTGGGTCTCGCTCGCCCTGATCCCGATCGGCTTCGTGATCGGCGCGCTTCACCTCTCGTTCCACGGCTCGCTGACCGAGAAGCTGCGCAAGGGCCTCGGAGTCGCGCTCGTCCTCGCCGGCGGCCTCGGCCTGTGGACCTGGAAGCTGACGCCCAAGCAGCACCTGCCCTGGCTCCACGACGAGAAGGCCGCGTTCGCGCAGGCGCGCTCGCAGGGCAAGGGCGTGATGGTCGACTTCGCCGCGGACTGGTGCACGCCGTGCGAGGAGATGGAGCTGACGTTCGGAGACAGCGACGTCTACGACGCGATCACCGCTAGCTTCGTCCCGCTGAAGATCGACGTCTCCAACGATACCAGCGAGGACAAGGAGCACCAGGCGAACTACGGCGCCAAGACGCTGCCCGCCGTGATCTTCCTCGACACCAGCGGCAACGTACTCGGCCGGGTGCGGACGCTGATCGAGCCCGACGCGATGCTCGACGTGGTGCGCCCCGCGGCCCGCAAGCTCCACACCGGCGGCGAACGCGCCACGACACCGTAGATCACACCATCTGTGTGAGCCCCGACACGACTGCCGGGCGGAAAAATCGGCGACAATGCCCCAATGCGCCTGATCTCGTTGTTCGCGGCGGCCTCGATCACCGCGGTGCCGGTGGCCGCGCGCGCCGATGTCTTCAAGTTGTTCGTCGAGGCAGAGGGTGGCGGCGCGTTCGGCAAGCGCCTGAGCGGCGATGCCGCGAATCAGAGCGCCGCGTTCTTCGCGCAGACGCCCCACGGTGCCTACGGTGCGGCGGTCGGCGCCCAGTTCCTCGTGTTCGATGCGGTGATCCAGCATCACCAGTTCACCAACGGCAGCCGGCTCGCGACCTGGACCCAGTTCGGCGCGGGGATGCGGTTCGAGGTCGATCTGGGCAACCCGACCAAGGAGGACAAGCAGGCCGGGACGGGTACCTACGCCGAGATCTCCGCCAACGTGTTGTTCGGGATCGGAACCGGCCAGCAGGTCGATCCGCCGCTGTCGAACGATGAGGTCACCGACAAGGGCTTCCTGATCGAGGGCAAGGTCGGGTTCGGCAAGCACCTCAACAAGATCCTCGACATCGGCGTGCTGCTGCCGGTGTCGTGGGGCTACTTCATCAAGAACGGGGGCGGGGCCGTCGCCAATGATCTCTCGACGCACTACCAGAGCGTCCAGGGCGAGCTGCTGCTGGTGCTCCGCGGCAACATCCGCCTGCTGTAGCTACGGGGCCGGCGGATCGTCGGGGCCGGTCGTGGGTCGCTCGGCCTCGTAGAGCTTCGCGAGGCAATCCATCATCTCGCGCGCGATCGTCTGCGCCCGGTGGTTGTTCGGAGCCTGGCGCGTGGGGACCCGCTTCATCGCCTCGTCCGCGCACGCCGCCGTCTTGCAGTGACAGATCGTGTCGCGCGAGCTCTCGAGCTCGGTAATTCCCGGATCGCGACAACCCGCGACGAGCGCGAGCGTGATCACGAGCCAGCGAGGCATGCCGGGCAGCATACGCTACGCGCGAGGGAGCGCTACTCCTGGGGCTCGACGTCGGGCGGGTTCCCGGTCCTGCCCGACGGACCGAGCTCTGGTTCGAACTGCCAGTCGGGCTCGACCGGCCCTGCCCGCTCGTCGATCTCGTGCTCGAGGATCGTGCGGGTCTCCATCTGCTCGGCCACGGTGTGGACGACCTTCGCACCGCGCACCACGCCGGGCATGATCATCGCCATCGCAGGCGTGATCACCACGTCGGCATCGGACTCGTGGCCGAAGAACGAGGTGTGTTCGTAGTATTTCACTCCGTAGCGCACGAGCACCGCGAACGTCGCGGCCAGCGGCACCGCGAGCACCACGCCGACAAAGCCGAGCAGCTTGCCGCCCGCGACCACGGCGAGCAGCGCACCGGACTCGGAAAGGCCGACGCGGTGACCGACGATCTTCGGGGTCAGCACCCCGGCCTCGAGCACGTGGAGCACGAGGATCACAGCGCCGACCAGGCTGAGGGTCTGCAGGCTACCGCCGTCGGCGAGCGTGACCGTGGCGGCGATGGCGGCACCGACGAACGTGCCGATGAACGGGATCACGGTGAGTGCACCGACCAGCATCCCGATCGGCACCGACAGCGGCATGCCGACGGCCGAGAACGCGACCGCGTAGAGCGTGGCGAGGATCGAGGTGACGATCGCCTGGCCGCGAACCCAGCCGGCGACCACCCGATCGATCTCGCGGACCACCTCGCGCGCATCGGCACGGCGACGCGGCGGAATCATGTGATCGATGCGCCGCATCAGGTTGCGCCAGTCCACGAGGAAGTAGAACGAGAACACCGGCACCAGCAGAGCCTCGGCCATCACACCCAGCACGCTGAACACCCCGCCGACGGCCGCCGAGGCGATCCTCGCGAGCGGCCCGGACGACGCACCCAGCGTGTCCTTCAAGTGGTCGCTGCGCACGTAGTTGCGCCACTCGCTCGGGATCTCGACCCCGAACTGTTTGCGGGCCCAGACGCTGAGGTTATCGACCATCCGCGGGAGATCCTGGACGAACTCCGTCAGCTGGTCAGCGATCGCCGGCGCGGCGAACACGATCGCGGTGATCACGAGCGCGAGGAAGCCCACGAGCAGGAGGCCCGCTGCGACCGAACGGCTCATGCCCTGCTTGACCATCCACTCGAGCACCGGATTCAGCAGGTACGCGATGCCGAGCGCCGCAAGGATTGGCCCGAGCACCCCCGCGAGGTAGCTCAGCACCATCCAGCCCATGACCACGAAGATCATGATCAGCAGCCAGCGCAGCATCGAGAGGATCTGCGCCAGGTTCTTGGGCTCGTTACTGATCGGAGCTTGCACCCGCGCCGGGCGTACCACGGGATCGCCGGGCTACGGGAGGACCGGAGCCAGGTCCATCGAGACCTTCCGGCGCTCCGAGCGCCCCAGCGTCAGCTCGAGGTAACTCGAGAAGTAGTCGTCGTGGCGCAGCTCGAACCGGTGCACGCCGGGCTCGATCGCCACGCCGCCGCCGAGCGCGGTGAGCGGTGCGAGGAACCTGCCGTCGACGAACACCTGCGCGTCGCGGACATTGCTCTTGACGTGAACGATCGCATCCGACGACGACACGCCGTTCGGCCCTGGTTTCGGGCCACAGCCAGCGAGCAGCGCGACAGCTCCCAGGAGCACCTTCACGGCAGTCCCGCCAGGCCGAGCTCGACGAGATCTCCCGCCACCCGGACCTTCGCCGAGGTGTCAGCAGTCGGCGACTTCTTCGCGAGCTGCGCGATCCGATCCACGGATTCGGTGGTGGTCACCCCGATCACCCAGCCGCCCGGCGACAACCGGCGGAGCACGGCGCGCTGCACGCCCTTCGCACCCGCCAGGTACTTCTGCTCGGCGGCGACCAGCCCCCACGGAGTCCTCGGTGCCAGCCGCACGAGCACGACGCCGGGCTCGCCGAGTGGCGTGTCGTCGCCCGAGAACCCGGTGGCCTGGGCCAGCGCCTGGCGCGCGGGCGGCAGCACATCGAGCGACGCGCCGACCAGCGCGTGCTCGACCGCATGCGCGACCACCGCCGGATCGGTTCCACGCGCGGCGACCGACGCCGTGCCCTGCCCCACCACCTTGCGGCCCCGGCGCTCGAGGATGCGCACGTGCGCGACGGCCAGGACGGCCGTCGTCGGCAGGCCGCGCACGATCGCCGGGGGACCGACCGTGACGCCCGCGATCGCGGCGAGCTCGACCTTCGCGTCCCCACCGAGCGCATCGGCCTCGTTGTCATCGAGGGGCAGATCGCCGGTGGGCTTCGCGGCAGGGCCCGACGCGGGCGCGCGCTTGATGCTCATCCCGCCGGTGCGCAGCGCACTCGCGAGCGCCCCGAGGCCGGGCAGCTCCTTCTCCGCGGTGGCGCCATAGCTCGCACGCACGCTGGCGCCATCGGTCACCCGCAGCAGGATCGTGACGCTGCGCCCCTTGGACGCCTCGCCCGCGGTCATCACGGCGATGTTCAGCTCGGCCAGCTTGCTCCGCACCTTGTCTCGATCGACACGCACGGTGACCTTCAGTTGCCGGCGATCGTCTCCAGTCGTGTCCTTGGTGACGGTGAACTTCGCGACCCACAGCCGCGAATGGGCGACGATCTCGCGATCGAGCTCCGCTCGCTTCGCGCTCCGCACATCGGGAGCCACCACGTCGATCAGCGCGAGGTTGATCGCCTTGGCGAACGCCTCGTCGAGCGCGGCGACCCGCGGATCGGCGCCCGACAGCTGGGCATCTCCATCGGTATCGTAGGTGGCGACATCCTCGGCGTGCGCGGGCACGGCGAGCGCCATCAGGGCACACAGGAGGATCGAGAACCGCACGCGCAGTATCCGGACGAGGTGCTCCTCACCGCTGATCGTCTCCCCGCGGTCGGCTAACCCGAGGGACGCACGGATATCGCGTTCGACCTCGGTGCTGAACAAGGCGGGCGCGGTGTCCGGCTGGACGGTCACGCGTACGGCGGTGCCCTCCGGTAAGTCGACATCGCGGATCACGATCTGTCCGCGCGAGACCTTCGCCGTGAACTGACTCACCATACCTCCAGGGTAACCGAGCGCTGGAACCGTCACCAGCCATCCCTCGTCGACGAGCAACCCGCGCGCCACCGCAACCGGGCGAGATCACACGAGCAGGATGTCCGGTGCGTCCATGCGACGGCCGATCCGGACGGACAACCGGACCAGCGGCAATCCGGTCGCGGCTGCCCACTGCGACGCGCGTTGCGACCGGCATGATATAGCGGCCGCATGGCGATGAGAGAGACCGAAGGTTCGCTGCGGGCGTACTTCTTGATCGCGGGAACAATCAGTGCGCTGCTCGCGTTTCGTGACATCGATGCCGCGAGCAAGCTCGGTTCGCTGCCCGCGAGCTGGGCGCTCGCGATCTGGTTCCCGATCGTCGCGCGACTCGTGCTCGGCGTCGGCTTCATCGCAGCGGGCATCAAGCTCAAGTCGGCGCTGCCAACCGGCGCGACCCGGATCAAGCAACTACTGCTCGGCGCGATCGCCGTGCTCGTGGTGGACGCGATCCTGATCGGCGCCGTCCTCGGCAGCAATTTCGGTCGCGAGGGCCTCGTCAGCGCCGTGGTGAGCCTGGGGGTCACCGCCTATCTGCTGAGCAGCGTGCGGCGGCTTGCCGACGAGGCGATGTCCAGGCAGCCGCCCGTGGCGCGCGTGACCTAGGTCCTCGCGACCAGCACGAACAGCGTGGCCGCGGTGGCCTTGCCGGTATCGGCCTCGATCGCGCCGGCCCGGGTAGCCTTTGCCTTGATCCGCGGCGCCCCCTTGGCCCACACCGGGACGCCCTTGACCCAGACCGTGGCAGCAGACAGCGAGCCGATCCGGGTGCCGACCGCCGGGCTCGCGGTGACGCCGTCGATGATGATCACCGCCGGTCCGGCATCCCCACCGGCCGGAACCGCGCGCGGTCCGTCGAGCGCCTGCCGGACCGCCTCGATCGGCACGCCCATCGTCACGCGCCACGAGCCATCGGTCTCGGGCTCGGCGGTGAGGCCGATCGCGCTGGCGACCGCGGCATCGAGCCGCGCCTTCACGGCGGGATCCGCGAGCCGATCCGCGAGCGTGCCACCCGCCGCCAGGGGCAGCGCCGGGAGCTGTGCCGCGAGCGCGCTGCGAGCCGCATCCTCGGCGCGGCGTCGCGACGGCGCGCGCGCGACCGCCGGATTGGGTGCCTGGCGGTCCGCGAGTCCGATGCCCGGTGCGGTGACCATGCCGGTCGCCCAGTCGACGTCCGCGTGTGCGAAGGATGGGACCAGGACCAGCCCGAGCCAGCCCAGCGTACGGAGCGCTACTCCCATTCGATCGTGCCGGGCGGCTTGCTCGTGATGTCGTAGACCACGCGGTTGATGCCGCGGACCTCGTTGATCACGCGCGACGAGATCCGGCCGAGCAGCTCGTACGGCAGGTGCACCCAGTCCGCCGTCATGCCGTCCTTCGAGGTCACGGCGCGCAGCGCAAGCGTCTCCTCGTAGGTGCGCGCATCGCCCATCACGCCGACCGACTTGACCGGTAGCAGCACGCCGAACGACTGCCAGATCTGCTCGTACAGCCCGGCCGCGACGATCTCTTCCTCGATGATCGCATCCGCGTTGCGCAGCACATCGAGCCGCTGCTTGGTCAGTGGGCCGAGGCAGCGGACGGCGAGCCCCGGGCCGGGGAACGGCTGGCGCCACACCATGTGCCGGGGCAACCCGAGCTCGAGACCGAGCTGGCGGACCTCGTCCTTGAACAGCTCGCGCAATGGCTCGACCAGCGACAGCTTCATCCGCTCGGGCAGCCCGCCGACATTGTGGTGCGACTTGATCACCGCCGACGGTCCCTTGAACGAGACGCTCTCGATCACGTCCGGGTACAGGGTGCCTTGCGCGAGGAACTCGGCGCCGGAGACCGTCTTGGCCTCCTCCTCGAACACGGCGATGAACTCGTAGCCGATGATCTTGCGCTTCTGCTCGGGGTCGGTGTTATCGGCGAGCTTGTCGAGGAACCGCGCCTCGGCGTCGATCACGCGAAGGTCGACCTTGAAGTGATCGCGGAAGATCGTATCGACGTAGCCGCGCTCGTTCTTGCGGAGCAGGCCGTTGTCGACGAACACGCAGGTCAGCTGGGAGCCGATCGCTTTGTGGAGCAGCGCCGCGGCGACGCTCGAGTCGACGCCGCCGGACAGTCCGCAGATCACGCGCCCGGCGCCGACCTGATGGCGGATCCGCGCGACCGCCTCGTCGACGAACGACGCCATCGACCAGTCACCCGTCGCATCGCAGATGCCGAATAAAAAGTTGCCGAGGAGCTCCGCGCCGCGCGGCGTGTGCACCACCTCGGGATGGAACTGCACGCAGTGGATCCGCTTCGCGGCGTTGGCGAAGCCGGAGTACTTGCAGTTATCGGACTCGGCGGTGTGGGCAAACCCCATCGGTACGCCCTCCACGTGATCGCCGTGGGACGCCCACACCGACAGCTCGTCGCCCGCGGTCACGCTCTTGAACACGCCGTCCGCCTGCTTCACGCGGACGGTGGCGCGGCCGTACTCGCGCTTGTCGGCCGGGCGCACATCGCCGCCGAGCAGCTTCGCGGTGAGCTGCGCGCCGTAGCAGATGCCGAGGACCGGCACTGCCAGCTCGTACAGCGATGGCGCGATCGTGGGAGCGCCGTCCTCGTACACCGATGACGGACCGCCGGACAGCACGATGCCGAGCGGCTTCATCGCCCGGATCGCCTTCAGCTCGGGATCGATGGCGATCGTGTACGGATGGATCTCGCAGTAGACGCCCTGCTCGCGGATCCGGCGCGCGATCAGCTGCGTGTACTGGGAACCGAAGTCGAGGACCAGGATCAGCTGATGACGAGAATCCATAGAGGGGCGTTTACTCCGCGCGGTAATTCGGCGCTTCCTTGGTGATGATCACGTCGTGGACGTGGCTCTCGCGCAGCCCCGACGACGAGATCTTCACGAACCGAGCCTTGGCGTGCATCTCCGCGATGGTCGCGCACCCGAGGTAGCCCATCGAGGCGCGCAGGCCACCGACGAGCTGATAGATCGACTCGCGCAGCGAGCCCTTGTACGGAACCCGACCTTCGATGCCCTCGGGCACGAGCTTCTGCGGGGCCTCGATATCGCCCTGGAAGTAGCGGTCCTTCGAGCCTTCCTTCATCGCGCCGATCGAGCCCATTCCACGGTAGCTCTTGTACGAGCGGCCCTGGTACAGGATGACCTCACCCGGCGCCTCGTCGGTGCCCGCGAACAGCGAGCCGATCATCACGGTGTCAGCGCCGGCGGCGAGCGCCTTGGCGACATCGCCCGAGAACTTGATGCCGCCGTCGGAGATGATCGCGACGCCCGAGCCCTTGGCCGCGGCCACCGCATCACCGACGGCGGTCAGCTGCGGCACGCCCACACCCGCGACGATCCGCGTGGTGCAGATCGAGCCCGGACCGACGCCGACCTTCACGGCATTGACGCCGCACTCGATCAGCGCCTTGGTGGCCTCGCCGGTGGCGACGTTGCCGGCGACCAGCTGCAGCTTCGGGAACTTCTTCCGGACCTCGCGCACCGCCTCGAGCACGCCCTGCGAGTGGCCGTGCGCGGTGTCGACGCAGATCACGTCACAGCCGGCGGCCAGCAGCGCCTCGATCCGCGCCTCGCGATCACCGCCGACGCCGACCGCCGCACCGACGCGCAGCCGGCCCTTCTCGTCCACCGCCGCGGCGGGATGCATCTCGGCCTGCTCGATGTCGCGGATCGTGATGAGGCCGGTCAGCCGGCCCTCGCCATCGACGACGAGCAGCTTCTCGATCCGGTGCTTGTGAAGCAGCTCCTTGGCCTCCTCGAGCTGGACGCCGCCCTTCACCATCACCGGGTTCTTGGTCATCAGCTCGCCGACCTGCAGGTCCAGCCGGCGCTCGAACCGCACGTCGCGGTTGGTCAGGATCCCGAGCGGGCGCTTGTCGGCATCGACGACCGGCAGGCCGCTGATCCGGTTGTGCCGCATGATCGCGAGCGCATCCTCGAGCGTGCGCGACGGCGCGATCGTCAACGGATCGACGACAATCCCCGACTGCGCCTTCTTCACGCGATTCACCTCGCGCGCCTGCTCCTCGATCGTCAGGTTCTTGTGAATGAACCCGATCCCACCTTCGCGCGCCATGCGGATCGCGGTGGCAGCCTCGGTGACGGTGTCCATCGCGGAGCTGACGAGCGGCATCCGCAACGCGATCGAGGGCGTGAGTTGCGTGCTCACATCGACATCGCGTGGGATCACCTCGCTGTGCGCTGGCACCAGCAGGACGTCGTCAAAGGTGAGCGCCTCCCTGAGCTGGTCCTCTAGCATGGCGCACCCTACTCCTGGGGTCTGACCACGGCAAGCACACCACCGGGGCCTGCGCCCCCACGAACGGTGGATCCATTCCCCGGAGGTGCGTAGCTAACTGACCGGATTGTGAACCGGTGTGGTGGCACACATATTGAGTTCACCGGTGTCTCCGGGAGAGCACATGCACCAACTCATTTCTTCGCTGACGTGTTTCGGATTGGCCCTCACCGGCTGTGCAGGCAAGGCTCCATCGGGGCCCGCTGGTGATGACGCCCAGGTCGATGCCGGCGTGGACGCCGCGCCCGAACCGGTCGGCCTGCGCCTGAGCGGCAAGACGATGGACTACTTCACGGCGGCGACTCCGATGGAGATGGCCGCGATCACCAGCGATGGTGTCACTCCGCCGATGATGGTGACCAGCGTCGCCGGTGGGCGCTACGAGCTCGACGGGCTGCCGACCGGCAGCAAGGTCTACTTCACCGTCTCGCGGACGCTGTATCGCCCGACGCGCAACCCGCCGGTGACCATCGCGGGCGTCCCCGTCGTGCAGGACCTCTACGTGGCGACGGCCGCCGACATCAATCGCCAGTACGCCACCGCGAACAAGCCGGTGACCGCGGGCAAGGCGTTCCTCGCCGCGGAGCTGCGCCGCAACAACGGCACGCCGCTCGAGGGCATCGCGCCGACCGCGGTCGTGCTGGTCGACTCCGCGAACGCTCCGGTGATCGTGGCCGGCACCTACTTCTTCGGAACTGCCGGTGATGTCGATCCCGCGCTGCTCACGGCGACCGCGGTCGGTGGCCGCTCGCGGGTCGCGATGCTCGACGTCCCCGCGGGCAGCTACACGCTGAAGGTCACGTATCCGAACGGCCAAGGCGGCACGCAGATCGCGGAGACTCCGGTGTCGTTCACCGCCGACGGCGCCACGCTCGCGATCGCAGGCGGCGCTCCGGCCGGCGGCGGCGGCGGCGGTGGTACGATGATCACGAACCCCAAGTTCACCACCGACATTTACCCAAAACTACAGAAGGCCGCGGCCGGCGGTCTCGGCTGCGCGAACTGCCACACCCTCGGCGGGCCGGCGGGTGGCGTGCTGAAGTTCGACGATCCCCCGACGTTGACGCTCACCAACATGAAGGCGCTCGCGGGCGTCCTCGACCTGACGACGCCGGCGCTGTCGCTGTTCCTCACCAAGCCGCTGTACGAGCCCGCGCCTTACAACCACCCGAACGCGACGTTCGTCGACGCCAACGACCCCGACTACAAGCTGTTCCTCAAGTGGATCCAGCAGGGCGCACTGCCGTAGCGCATCCCGCGCGCGCAGGTGCACGAACGGTTCGCCGCCTCAGTTCGCGACGGTCGGTCCGGGACGCGGCATCGACACCATCTGATCGCCGGGAACGCCGCCCCGGCGACGGAGGTTCTCGGACTCCGCCGCGGAGGCAAACCGGCGCAGGTCCGCGAGCGCATCGAGCGCGAGCTCGGGTGCGAACTTCGCGACGGCGTTCGCTGCCAGCTGATCGAGCTTCGCGCGCTGGTGCCACGGATTGGTCGTCTGGGAGGCGGTGATCGCGCGGCGCGTGGTGAACATCAGGAGGCCGGTCTTGACGTCGAACATGCTGACCTCGGTGTAGCCGTAGACCTTCTGGCAATTGCCGGGGAGGAACAACGCACCGACCAGCGTCGCGTAGCCCCACGCCCACGGATTGAGCTGCGCGTCCTTCGCGAGCACCTCGCGATAGAGCAGCAGATAGCGCAGCCGATAGCGAGCGGCGATCTCGCGCAGCGCCTCCATGCCGAGCGCGCCCGATGGAATCACCATCGTCTGGGTGACGAGCGAGAACGCAGCGTCCTCGCGCAGCTTCCTGACGAGCGGCGCCACGCCCGCCGGCACGCGACGGTCGGGACCGGGTCCGCGCCAGTCGGTGGCCGTCATGATCGGCAGCACGCCGACCCGCGCAGGCAGCTCGAGCTCGATCGGTGCAGCGAGGATGTTCTGCAGTGCTTCCTCGGTCAGCGCGCCCTGCGGGCTTCGGTCGAACAGCGACTGCGTTAAGGGCGGTGGTGCCTGCGGCATCGACGACGATTCTCCTGCAGCCATCGCCGCGGAGGCCATCTTCATCTTGCTCGCACCACAGGCAGCGACGGCCAGCAGACAGATCACGGACAGTTCGACGCAGATGCGATGCAACACGACAGCCTCCTCGGGCCACTCGAAGCGAGCGACACCGTCGGACTGTTCAACGTGGGCCACCCTCCCGCGCTTACAGCTAGCAGCGAGTGACCAAGTAGACGATCGCAAGGATCGGCAGCGGGATGCCCAGCAACCATGCGATCGCGTAACCGGCCTTGCCACGCTGGGGATCTCGTTTGACGAGTGCGGTGCTCATGGTCTCTCGAGACTGCAGCGCGCATGCCGCGCTAACCGACGAGAATCCGTCACGAGGTGGTGAGCGCGAGCGCAGGCTGCGCTGTACCGTCCCGGCATGACGCGCAGCGATCTGATCGCGCTCCTTCGTAAGCACAAGCTGTGCGTCGAAGCCTCGGTGCACCCGGACGGCCGACCTCAGGCCGCGGTGGTCGGATACGCGGTGTCCGATGATCTTGAGATCGTGTCGACACCGTGACGACATCGCGCAAGTACGGAAACCTCGTAGCCGATCCGCGGTGCGCGCTCGTCGTGTGGCCCGATGCGGCCACGATGCAGGTCGAGGGCCAGGCCGACCTCCCGGCCGGCGACGATCTCGACCGGCTGCGGGCCTGCTACTTCGCGGCGTATCCCGATGGGCGCGACCGGCTCCGTGACTGGCCGGCCCTGACCTACGTGCGCATGCGACCGACATGGGGGCGCTACTCGAACTTCGAGACCAACACGATCGTCGAGCTCGCGCTGTGATCGCGGTGTTCGGTGCCGGCGCGATCGGCTGCTGGATGGGCGGGCGGCTCGCGGCGGGCGGCGCGCAGGTCACGCTGATCGGACGCGCACGGGTGATGGACGAGCTCGCGACCGGCCTCACGACCTCGGAGCTCGATGGCCCGACCCGCACGGTGAGCGTCGCCGCCACCACCGATCCCGCGGCCGCGGCGGGCGCAGCGATCACGCTCGTCACCGTGAAGTCGGCGCAGACCGCCGAGGTCGCTGAGACGCTCGCGAACGTGCTACCGACGGGTGCCACGGTCGTGAGCTTGCAGAACGGCGTGCGCAACGCCGAGATCTTGCGCGCCGCTCTGCCCGGTCGTCGCGTGCTCGCCGGCATGGTGCCGTGGAACGTCGTGCGGCGCGATCGCGGCGCCTACCACCGAGGCACCAGCGGCACGCTGATGATCGAAGACGCATCCGGTGCCGAGCCGCTACTCGTCGCGGCGCGCGCCGCGGGGCTGGCAATCGAGGCACGTGCCGACATGCCCGCGGTGCAGTGGGCCAAGCTGATCATGAACCTCAACAACGCGATCAACGCGCTGTCGGGGGTCCCGCTCGCGGCCGAGCTCGCGCAGCGCGGTTACCGTCGCGTGCTCGCGGCGGCCCAGCGCGAGGCGCTCGCGATGTGCGCGCTCGCCGGTCAGCCGGTCGCGAAGCTCACGCCCGCTCCGCCGCGCTGGATGCCGCGCGTGCTCGAGCTTCCGGACCGTCTGTTCACGTTCGCCGCGCGGCGCATGCTCGCGATCGATCCGCACGCGCGATCCTCGATGTGGGATGACCTCGAGGCCCGGCGGCCGACCGAGGTTGATCAGCTGCAGGGCGAGGTCGTGGCGCTCGCCGCCCGGCTCGGCCGCACCGCGCCGGTCAATGCCGCACTGATGCAGCTCGTGCGCGCCGCCGAGGCTGGTGGGCGGCGCGACGTCACGGCGGCGGAGCTCGCGGAGCTTACCGGCCTGCGCTGAACCGTTCGCAGGCGTGCGCCCGCCGCCGCGTCGGTCAACCGCGCTGGCTCCGTGGCGCTACTCAGGTCCGGAACCACGCCGCAGAGCCGCAGAGAGCGCAGAGCAGAAACATGATCGAGCCCGTCGCACGCGACGTCGAGAGCTCGCGAGAGATCGATCGGGTGGCTTGCTCGGACGTTCGTGATCGCCACCAGCGTTCGTGACGCGTCCAGACCGTTTCGGCTCTGCGACCTCTGCGACTCGGCGGCACGTCGATCCGGGACACGACCGCGGTCCCGACGCTGGTTTTCCCTACTGCCGCTCGCTCGTCTGGACGCTCGCGGAAGCGATGTGCAGCACCGAGCCCACGGTGTACGGTGTCGCGTGCTCCGCTGCCTCGCTTTGATCGCGCTCGTGGTCGCGAGCTGCAAGACCGCAGACGAGAAGCAGTGCGATGCGATGTTCGACCGCTACGAGCGATGCACCGGCGCCGAGCTCGGCCGCGTGATGCGCGCGTCGGCCGACGAGTTCTGCTACATCAGCCTCGGCGGCGAGCTGCAGCCCGGGGACACCACGAGCTACGCCGCGCAGATCAAGCGATCGCTGGCCGAGTGCAGCGCGATCACCGAGTGCGAGCCGCTGAAGGCGTGCTTCGCGCGCCACAGCTGTCAGTGGCGGATCGCGAGCCCCGGTGCGGATCCGCAGTTCGCGTGCTGGAACTGAGTCAGGCAGCCCACAGCGCCACGGCGAGCGCACCGAGCACGCTCGCGATGACCAGCCCGTCTAGGAACCGGCCGTAGCTCTGCATCCGCTGGCGCAGTGGTGCCTTGCCCTCGTGGTCGCGGAGCGGCAGCTCGGCGCGCCGTAGCTGACGGACCAGCGCCTCGAAGCGATCCCAGTCGCGCGCCGCGAGAAACCACCGCGAGCCGCGGTATGCCTCGAGCGCAACGCCGTCGGAGAACACGTGAGCGCAGGCGATCCGCGCGGCGGACTGCGTGAAACCCAGGCTGGCCCACCCCCAGCGCACGCCATCGCGGGTCACCGCCAGCCGCGCGCTCCGCACCGCGAGCGCGAGCCCGCTGAACAACGCGAACGCGACCGGCAGCACGACCTGCGTGCTCGCGTGATAGCGCCATGGATGCTTCGACACCAGGTACCAGGTGATCGCGAGCAGCACGACCACGATCGCGAGCGAGATCGCGGCCCGCCGGCGCGAGGACCTCGGTGCGTCGAACGTGCCGAGCGCGGTGCCGAGCAGGCCGATGCCGGGCGGCAGGTCGAGCGCGCTCATGACCCGGTGAGCCCGGGACTCTCGACGGCGAGCCGCAGCCGCTGAAGGATCACCCTGCGCTCGACGTCGTCGGTGATCCGCTTGCCGGCGCGCGTCACGTAGAACACGTCAGCGACCTTCTCACCCTCGGTGGCGACCTTCGCCAGCGAGATGTCGAGGCCGAGATCCGCGAGGGTCTGGGTGATCGCGTACAGCACGCCGACCCGATCGCGGGTCGCCACCTCGACGATCGTCGCCTGCGTGGAGTCATCGTGTAGCTTGATCTCGGTGATCACGCCCGGTGTCACGCGCTTGGGCATCGTCGAGCGAGGGCGGCGCCGTGCGATCAAGGTCGCCACCTTCTCGGGATCGGGATGACCGCCGGCGAGCAGCTCCCGGAGGTCAGCGGTGAGCTTGAGCCACCGCGGATCATCTTCGGCGATCGCCTCGCCCTTGAGGTCGCGCACGTAGAACATGTCGGTGACCAGCCGCCGCACGCTGCCCTCGGGTAGGTCGACGTGGCCGAGCACGGCGCCGAGGACATCGACCCGGTTCGCGGTCAGCGCGCCGGCGATCGCGGCCAGCACACCGGGCGCATCCGGCGTGACCACGGCGAGCTCGGAGTGGCCCTTCAGCGGATAGCAGCGGACCTCGAGCGCGACCTGCGAGGGATGCGCGCGTGCCGCGGTGACGAGCTTGACGTGGCGGGCCGCCTGACGCGGTGTCAGCTGGTTGAACAGCCGCGGATCGATGCCATCCACGATCGGCGTGATCGCGGGCCGTTCGTCATCGGACACCGCCGCGACCTGGAGGATCTTCGCCTTGAACTGGCGATCCTGATCGGCGGCCGCATCATCGGACTCGCCGCGGAAGTGCGCACGGGTGCGCAGGATCAGATCGCGTAGCAGGCCGTCCTTCCATGCCGACAGGTTGTCGGGGGCGGTCATCGCGGTGTCGCACAGCGTGACCAGATAGAGCTGGACGAGGTGCTCGTCGTCGCCGATCCGCTCGGCGAATCGCGCGATCACCTCGGGGTCCGCGAGATCGCGGCGCTGCGAGAGATGCGACATCGTCAAATGCTGGCGGACCAAAAACTCGGAGAGCGCGGCATCCGAATCGTTCAGCCCCAGCCGCTTCGCAATCTCCTCGGTGACCACCGCGCCCTTCTCGGCGTGCCCTTTCCCGAGCGGCTTGCCGACATCGTGGAGCAGCGTGCCGAGGAGCAGCGGTGCCGGGCGTGCGATGTGCTTCCACAGCTCGGTCGCCAGCGGGTGCTCGGCAGCCAGCTCGCCGCGCGCGATCCGCTTCTGCATCGCGAGCGCGTAGAGCTGGTGCTGATCGACCGTGTACACGTGATAGAGGTCGTGCTGGACGCGGCCGACGCACGGCGCCCACTCCGGCATCATCACGGAGAGGATGCCGAGCTGGTTCATGACCTCGAGCGCGCTCGGCTGCGCGGCATCGCGCAGATCGACGAGCGCATCGAGGAACAGCCGGTGCGCGAGCGGATCGCCGGCGAGCGGCGCTGGATCGCGCTCGATGGTCTCCGCCGCGAGCTCGAGGGTATGGCCATAGACCGGCAGCTGCTCGGCGACCGCCACGCGAAACAGCCGCACCATCTCGCTCGGCCGGTCGATGAACAGTCGCGGATCCTTGATCGCGAGCTCGCCGTTGAACGTGATGAACGCGGCATCGATCTGCGCGATCCGTGGGCGCCGCCGCGCAGGCACGCGGGCGCTCTCGAGCAGCCGATCGGCGACCTGCACGACGCCGCGCGCGTGCAGGTAGTAGTCGCGCATCAACGCCTCGACCGCCGGCGCCACGGCCGAGCGCACGTCGCCCTCGTGCGGCTGCGCATCCGGATACAGCGCGGGTGCGATCGCCTCCTGGATCTCGAACGTCAGCTGATCGAACCGGCGGTTCGCCGTGAGCTGCACGAGCGCACGGATCCGCAGCTCGAAGTCGCGCGCGCCCGAGAGGATCTGCGCCTGGCGGCGATTGAGGTGGCCCATGTCGACCAGCGCGGCGATCCGGCGCTCGGCGTCCTCGGGCTCCTCGCCGGGGCGCGGCGGCCGCCAGCGGACCTGTGCGCACCACAGCGCGGTGGCGAGATCGCGGAGCGCACCGATGCCCTGCTTGAGGTTCGGCTCGAGCAGATAGAGCGACGCGCCGAACCGATCGTGGCGCGCCTTCTTCTCGGCGGCGAGCGCGGTGATCAGATCGTTGGGATTGCCACCCGGCGACAGCGCACCGAGCGTGGCGCGCATCAGCTCGGTGGTCAGCCGTGGATCGCCAGCGATGTGCCGGGCATCGAGCAGCGCCGTGGCGGTGGCGAGGTCATCCTTCGCGAACCGAGCAACGGCGCGGGGCTCGCGGATCGCATGACCGATCGCGAGCTTCTCGTCCCACAGCGGATACAGCAGCGCATCGGACACCCGCTTCGCGGTGGCCTCGTCGCGGTCGTGGAGCACGATGAAGTCGATATCCGAGAACGGCGCGAGCTCGCGGCGCGCCCAGCCGCCGGTCGCGACCAGCGCGACCTCGGCCCCATCGGCCGCCCGGGTGAACAGCTCGGCGAGCGCGCCGTCATAGACCTCGCTGATCGCGCGGCACGCCGCCGCACCCTGCCCTCGCCCGCGATCGCGCAGCCGATCGGGCAGCGCCGCGAACACGGCATCGAGCGCGGCGCGAAGGCCGGAGGTCTTGGAGCTAGCGACCGACGCCACCTGCGCAGCCTACCTCGCAATCACAGCCGTTGCCGGCCACAACTTGGCGCAGACCGCAGCTCACGCTATCCCGAGCCGCTCACGGCTTGTCCTCGAAGCCGAGCGCCGCGACATCGATCCAGCCGTCCCAGACGCGGACGTTCTTGACCCGGCGGTGGACCAGCCCCTGCGGGGCTTCGGCCACGATGCCGGCGAGCGTCCAGGTCTCTCCGAGTGCGGCCGCGAGCTCGCCCGCGAGCTTACCGCGCTCCTCGGGGTCCCACGCGGCGGCGAGCGCGTCGAGCACGCGGTCGATCCGCGGCGAGGGTGCATGCTGTGGATCCTTGCTGCCGAGGAGCGGCGTCAGATCCATATCGACCATCCCCGACCACGCCATCTCGGCGAGATCGTAGCTGCCCTCCTCGACGTGCTTTCCGACCCACGAGTCGCCGCCGGTCTTGACCTCGATCACGACGCCGATCCGGCGCGCGGCATCGATGAAGTAGTCGCGCGGCAGCTTTTCGGGTGGAGCCGATGCGTCCTTGGGCGCAGGCTTCTCGCCACCGATCATGACGAGCCGTAGCTGCTTACCGTCGCGGTCGCGGATGCCGTCCTTGTCGGTATCCATCCAGCCCGCGGCGTCGAGCAGCGTGGCCGCGGCGCCCGGATCGAACTCGGGGATCGCGATCTCGAGGCCGCTCGCCGGGCCCCCGGGCCAGATCGGCCACAGCGCGGGACGTGACAGGCCATCGAATACGCGCTTGGCGATCGATCGCCGATCGATCAGCAGCGCGAGCGCGTGGCGCACCTTGGCGTCATCGAGCGGCGCGCGCGACGCGTTGAACGCGAGGTAGCGCAGCCGCGGGCCGCCGAGCTCGAGCGCGCGAAACGACGCCGCGATGCCCGGCGCAGAGGCCTGCTCCGGCCAGTGCGCCGGGACCAGCGCGGGCACGATATCGAGGTCGCCGCGCTTGGCATCCTTGAGCGCGATCGCGGCATCCGCCTGATGTACGAACTCGAGATCGGCGATCGCGACGCTCTGCTTGCCGCCCCAGTAGCGATCGTTGCGGGTCAGGTGGACCACGCCGTTCTTGTTCGAGACCAGCTTGTAGGGCCCGGTGCCGATCAGATGCCCGCCGGCGAGCAGGCTGCCCTCGTAGATGTGCATCGGCAGGATCGGAATCTCCGCGAGCGCGCGCAGCACCCAACCGCTCGGGCGATTGAGGACGAGGCGCACCTCGTGGGACGTGATCAGCTCCACCGCGAACACGTCGGCGAGCATCGACCGCAGGTGATCGATTCCCTTGCGTGGGTCGCGGACCGCATCGAGCGTGAACTGGACGTCCGAGCTGGTCATCGGGTGGCCGTCGGAGAACGTGACGCCCGGCGCCAGCTCGATCCGGATCTCCTGGCCACCCGGCATGACCCGCCATGATTGCGCCAGCCGCGGGGCATAGCGCCCGGCGGTGTGACCCGGCTCCGGGGGCAGGTAGCGGATCAGCGGCTCGAAGATCGTCCCCTGGGTGATCCGGCGGCCCCACACCGTCGGCGACACCAGCGGGTTCAGCCGGCCGGGATCGGCGTCGACGTGGATCCGCAGGGTGTGACCGCGGGCGGCACGAACCTCCGCCGCAGCCGAGATATCCGCGAGCGCCGGAGAGCTCGGAGCGCTGGCGGCCTCGGAGGTCGGATCCGGGGCGTGTCGCCACGGCTTGACCCGCGCTGGCGAGTCGCAGCAACCGAGTGCCAGGACCAGTGTCGCGAGGGCGGTGACTTGAGTGACCCCTGTCACCATGTTATGACCCAAACCATGCCGCACACTTCCGGCCTGCGCACAGTCCTATTTGCCTCTCTCGTCTCTCTCGCGATCGGGGCGTGCGAGAAGGACAAGTTGAAGGGTCCGGAAGCCGAGGTGAAGAAGAGCGACGTCAAGCTCTCGCTGCCCGCGGTTCCGGCCTTCGAGTTGCCGGCGGCGAACACCGACGGTTCACATTCCGTGAAGGAGCTCCGCGTCAAGGGCCGCAAGCTCCTCGATAGCGAGATGACCGTCAAGGGGATCGTGACGTGGGCGTACGATTGCGCCACCGCCGTTCGTCAGCCTGGGATGACCGACAAGGACGTCCAGAAGATGATCGACGACGATCCGACCAAGTGCGAGCGCGCGAAGTTCTACATCGGTGACACCGCCGACACCCCGGCCGAGAAGAGCCTGTGGGTGGTGGACGTGCCGCGCCCTTACAACAAGCTCGAGCTCGAGCGGATCAAGAAGCAGGACCGCACGCTCGCGATGTATCCCGATCGCTGCGAGCCGACCGAGAAGGACCCGAAGAAGATGGTCTGCCCGCCGTACGCGGTCGGCGATCAGGTCGAGATTCACGGCACCTGGAAGATGGCGTCGCCGCACAGCGAGCGGAACTCCGATGGTCTCCTCGTCTACAAGTCGATGAAGAACATCACCAAGACCTGGGAGACCCCACCGCCCGATCCGAATGCACCGGCACCCGGTGCGGCAGGCGGACCACCTCCGGCCGGCACCAAGGAGTCGCCGACCGAGATGATGAAAAAGGCGAAGGGCGGCAAGGGCTGAGCTCGCGCGCGCTGGTCGATCTCGACCTCGACCTCGACCTCGACCTCGACCTCGACCTCGACCTCGACCTCGACCTCGACCCGCGCTTGCAATTTCAACGGGCGAGCCGGTCGATCGCGGCGCACTGCGCTGCCGCCAAGAGCACGGTGCCCTTCGCGCTCGTGGCGACGCAGCCATCGGGCCGGGGCGTGCCAACGATCAGTTCGCGGTGGGTCGGAGCACCGGTGGGACTGGTCACGGTCATCGTGACCAGGTGGACCGGCGTGAACGGTCGAGCCTGGGGCGCGCGGCGCGGTGATGCCAGCGCGGCGACCAGCGCCTCGACCTCGGCACCATCGACCGCTGCCTGCGGCGTGCGACTCCACTCACCGATCACGGCGCCGCGCGTGTAGATCAGCTTGTCGATCGCCAGCGCGCTGATCGTGGTCGGCTCCTCGTTCCACACCGAGCGATCCGCGAGCTCTGCCGTGCTGCGGGTCAGCACCGCGTACGCAGCTGGAGTGAGGCGAAGGCCCACCGGTTCGTGCTCGCGGCGCACGACTTGATTGCCAAGCAGCTCGAGCACGACGATCTCGTCGCCGTGAACAGTCAGCTGCACCGTGCCGTGCATCGGCGCGCCATCGGCAACCATCACCGGCTCGGCGGGCGCGGAGAGCGCCGCGAGCAGCTCGGCGACCGCGCTGGGATCGGCGGGCTGGTCGTCGATCGTCGGGCCGCGGTCGAGGCGCAGCACGCTCCGCTCTCCGAGCACGATCCGATCGAGCCGGTCTGGCATCGGGCGGGGTTCGATCACCTGCTCGGCGGGCCCGAGCAAGGTCGCGAGCACCGCGGCCAGCTCGTCGTAGGCCGCGCGCTCGATGCAGCCATCGCCGACGTCCGAGGCGAGCCACGCGAGCGCCGGATCCTCGGGACAGCTTGGCTGGAGGTGGAGCATCGGGACCATGTCGACGTGGATGTACGGGACCTGATCGGGCGGTCGGCGCGACAGCCGGACGATCTCGAGCCGCTCGAGAGCGTGGTGCAGCCTCGCTACGAGCGCGTCGCGCACCCGTATCCGCCGAGGGGCGACCTGCCGCAGGCCCGCGAGCTGGATCCGATCGTCGGGGGTGCGGAGCTGGATCGTCGGAGCCAGCGCGGCCGCTTCCACGGGCCGGCGCACCCGCAGCGCGAGCGGATCCGGATCGAGCGCGCGGCCCACCCACGAATCGACGAGCAGGGCGTGATCGTCGATCACCAGCCACGTCTGCTCGGTGCCGGCGAGCGGTGCAGCGAAGCCGATCACCGTGGTGCCGGTGGCTTCCGTCGTCACCGACAGCCGAGCGTGTACGGTGCCCGCCGCCGCGACGTCACCGCGCCGATGCCAGCGCGCCGCCCGCAAGGTCGACATCACATCGCGGATCACGCGAGGCTCGGCGCGCGCCGTGGTGCCCGCCGAGGCCCACGTCCAGGTCTCGTCATGCCGGGTCACCGTCACCTCCGGTCGGCCACCCCAGGTGAGAATGGTGATCCGCGCGGGATCGAGGCCGGGCACCAGCGCGCGATCGATGGCGACCGGTGGCCCGCGACGGAGATCGAGCACCAGCACGATCGCGAGCAGGGTCGCGAGCGCGAGCAGAATCGCGAGGCCGCGCCGGGTGGCGATCACGTCGCGCGCCTCCGCCGCCACCACACCAACGCACCGCCGATCAGCACCCAGGCCAGCGGGATCACGCCCACGCACAGCGCGATCACGAAGCTGCGCTGTTCGCTCGTCATCACCAGACGCACCTGATCCGGTGCGGTCGCGGCGACCGCCACGACAGGCTCGCGAGTGCCCGCCACGAACCGGATCGCATGGGCGAGCCAGAGGTCTCCCGCCGAGGCACCGCCGGAGAGCACGGCCGTGGACAGCGACTCCGCCGAGCCGATCGCGACCACGCGGCCCGACGCGCCGAGCGCCGCGACCGCGACCGGGCCCGCGAGGTCATCGCCATCGCGCTGTGGCGGCGCATGCTGCAGATCGCGCTCGCCCCAGCTGTCCTTGCTCGCGCTGACCAGTGGCACCGCGCCGTTGCCGGTCACCACCGCGCGCGGCTGGAACCACAACGTTGGCCGGGCGGCACGGAATCCGGTGTTGATCGGATGCTCGGCGTAGCCCTCGACGATCAGCAGCGCGCCGGGAAGCTCGCGCACGGTCAGCGATGGGTCGACGACGATCGCCGCGGGGATCGATAGCCCGCTCGCGGCGAGCACGGTCTCGATGCCGAGCCGGCCGAGCGAACCATCGAGGGTGCGGCTCGCCGCGCCGGCGATCAGGGCGCCACCCGCCCGCAGGTACGCCTGGACGCCGAGCGCCTCCTCGTCGGAGAGTGCCGTCGCCGGTCCGGCGATCACCAGCACGCTGCAGCCTGCGAGATGATCGATCGCCACGGTCTCGATCGACATGCCCTCCGCGCGCAGCCGGGCGGCGACCACGGTCCAATCGGCGCCCTTCGGATCCTTGATGTCGATCGGCAGCTCGCCGTGACCGGTGGTGAAGCAGACCTCGATCGCCACCGGCGAGGTCAATGCTGCGAGCGCACCGGCGATCGCCTGCTCGATCGCGAGGCGCTCGACGCGCGGCGCGCCATCGGGACCGCGCTCGAGGGTGGCGATCGCGAGCAGGTCGACGACTCGACGCCGGCCCGCGACATCGACGACCACGGCGCCACCCTGCGCGAGATCACCGGGCGCCACGCCCGCGGACCGCGCGACCGCCTCGAGCCCGCCCGGCGCATTCGCCGGATCGACCGTGCGCACGCTGAGCCCCGACGACGCGGCCATCCGGCGGGTGACCCGCGCGACCTCGTCGTAGATCGGCTCGAGCCCGCCGAGCGTGGGCTGGACGATCGTCAGCGCGGCCCCGGCCGGAACCGCAGCGAGCACCGCGCGGGTATCCGGATCGAGCGAGTTGCGCCGGGCTGTGCTCGCATCCCAGGTGACCGGGCGGCGCAGCGCCAGCCCGCCGGTGGCCACGCAGATCACCGCGATCAGCAGCGTGCCGGCGACGCGGATCCGGATCTCGCGGCGGCGCCGGCGCCCTGCGCAGGCGAGCGTGATCGCCGCCGATAGTCCGAGCACGGCGAGGCCGACGACGAGCACCACCCTGGCCAGCGTGAGCTCTCCACGCGCGAACGCTCCGGCGGTCCCGCGCACCGAGCAGGCGTCCAGGATCGCGGACAGCGAGGGATGGTCGACGGGGAATGCGGGCCAGAGCGCCGGCAGCTCGCCGACCAGAAACATGGTGATCAGCAGCGCGAAGCCGAGCGCACCGGCGCCGAGCGTGGAGGTCATCGCAGCGCTCGCGGCGATCGCCCATGCGAGCAGCGCGGCGCCGATCGCGATCGCGCCCGCATAGCCGGTGACGATCGTCGCGAGATCCCACCCGCCATCATCGGCGCGGAACCAGGCGACGACGCCGAGATACGCGAGCGTGGGGATCCACAGCAGCGCGTACAGCGTGGCGGCGGCGAGCCACTTGCCGACCACGGCCGCGCCCTCCCCGACCTGCGCCGTGAGCAGCAGCTCCCAGCCCCCGGACCGGCGATCCTCGGCGATCGCGCGCATGCCGAGCAAGGTCAGCACCACCAGCTCGAGCACCCAGGTCAGTAGCGTCCCCGCGAGCTGACCCTCGAGTAATGCACCGAGCGGCGCGGGCCGGCGCGGATCCGACAACGTGCCGACCAGGCCGGCGAACGCGATGCCCTGCACGACGAGGAACACCCCGCCGACGACGTAGAGGATCGGGGCACGCAGCATGACGTGGAGCTCGCGGCGCCACACCCAGTACGCCGCGCGCGGAGCTCTCACGAAGCGTCCCCGAGCAGATCGATCACCGCGAACTCGAGGCGATCCTTGCCGGTCTGCGCGCACAGCGCGGCGGGCGTGCCGTCGGCGACGATTGCGCCGCGGTTCAGCACCACCACGCGGTCCGCGAGCGTCTCGAGATCGGCGACGGCATGGCTCGAGACCAGCACGCCGCAGCTGCGCTGCTTCGCCGCGGCGATCAGGCGCTCGCACAGCTGCCTGGTCTGGATCGGATCCATCCCGCTCGTCGGCTCGTCGAGGATCAGCAGCGGCGGTGCACCGAGCAAGGCATCGGCGAGCCCGACCCGCTGGCGGAAGCCCTTCGAGAGCGTCCCGATCGCACGATCGGCCTCGGCCGTGATCGCGACGGCGGCGAGGCTGGCGGCGACCCCGGCGGTCACATCGGGCAGGCCCTTCTGGTGCGCGCGCAACCGCAGGTGCTCCGCCACCGTCAGCTCGTGCGCTGCGGGCGCCTGCTCGGGCAAGTAGCCGAGTCGCGACTGGGCGCGGGCGCGATCGCGCGTCATCGCGATGCCATCGATCGTGACCTCACCGGCGTCGGGGTCGAGGAAGCCCGTGGCGATCCGCAGCAGCGTGGTCTTGCCCGCACCGTTGCGACCGACGAGCAGCACGGCTTCCCCGGCGGCGACACGGAGCGACACTCCGGTGAGGGCGCGCCACGGCCCGAAGGCCTTGTCGATCCCGACGAGCGCGAGCATGACCCGGAGCCTACCGCGGACCGGACCGCCGCCTACTCACCGTCGGCGGTGCGCTGGAGCGGTAGCCGGATCACGAACGTGGTGCCGGTGGAGCCGGTCTCGCAGGTGACCTGACCGTGGTGATCCGAGACGATGCGCTTGACGATCGCGAGTCCGAGTCCGGTGCCGCCCTTGCGGCCGGTCGCGAACAGCTCGAACAGCCGCGCATGCACGGTCGCCGGGATGCCGGGACCGGTGTCCTTGACGCTGAACACCAGCTGATCGCCCTCGCGATCGATCCGCACGTGCAGGATCCCGCCCTCGGGCATCGCCTCGACGGCGTTGCTGGTCAGGTTATGGAACACCCGGATCAGCTTCTGCTCGTCGAAGAACGCGATGCCATCGTACGCACCTTCGACGGTGAGCTCGATCCCGCGGCCGGCGATCGCCGCGCGCAGCTGGGTGGTGAGGTCCTCGGCGAACTTGTTGAGGTAGACCTTGCGGACCACGAGGTCGGTATCCCCGCGCGCGAACGCGAGCACCTCGCGGGTCATGCCGGCCATCAGATCGAACTGGCGCTGGATCTGCTCGACGTACTTCTCCCGGGTATCCGCTTCGTCGGCGGCGGCCATCAGCTGCGCGTAGCCGGAGATGATCGTCATCGGCGTCTTCAGATCGTGGAGCAGGCCGGCCAGCATGCGGCCGATCGACGCCAGGCGATCGCGGTTGCTCGCCTCGCTGCGCCGGCGCGCCATGGCGATCGCGCCCGCAGCCTGCGCCGCGACCAGCACGAGCAGCTTCAGATCTTCCTCGCCCCACGGCCCATCGCCGTCGCGCGCGGAGCGGCGCTGATCGATGATCTCGATGCCTCCGATCACGTCCTCGCCATCGACCAGCGGCGCGATCATCAGGTGCTGCGGCCGGACCCCTGCCTCGAGCGCGATCTCGCTCGCGTGACGCGGATCCTTCGCCGGATCGTCGACGATGATCGGCGTGCGGTGCGCGATCGACCAGCCGAGGAGCCCGGTGCCGTGCGGCAGCGTGCGCTCGATCAGCTTCGGCGCCGCCGGACCCTGGACCGTGCGAAACCGCAGCGAGCCATCGGGATCGACCAGCGCGATCGAACCGGCCCCGCCGCCGAGCACGGTGATCGCCTGGGCGAGGATGCGCGAGAGCAGATCATCGAGATCGAGCGCGGCCGATAACTCCTTCTCGACCTCGTACAGCGCATTGAGCTCGCGGCTGCGACGCTCGAGATCGCGGCGCGCGCGCTGCAGCTCCTGATTCTGGGAGACCAGCGAGTGATAGAGCCGCGCATTCTCGATCGCGATCGCCGCCTGCGAGGCGAGCGCGAGCAGCAGCTCCTCGTCGGAGCGCTGGAACGGACCGTCCTGCTTGTTCAGGACCTGGAGTACGCCGACCAGCCCGCCGAGCGCACCGAGCATCGGCACCGAGAGGATCGAACGCGTGCGATAGCCCGACTTCAGATCGACCGCGGGCTGGAACCGCTGATCCGCGTACGCGTCGGGGATGTTGACGATCTCGCGCGTCTGGGCGACCCAGCCGGCGATCCCCTCCCCGACCTCGAGCCGGATCTCGACCCGCTCGCCGCCCTGGCTGACCTTCGACCACAGCTGCCGGCCATCCTCGGTGACCAGGTAGAGCGTCGACCGCTCGGCCTCCATCAGCTCGCAGACCTTGGCCATGATCAGGATCAGGAGCTGATCGAGATCGCCGGTCTCGCTCAGCGCCCGGCTGACTTCCTGGACCAACGCGACCTTCTTCTGCTCGCGCTGGAGCGCCTGCTCCAGAGACTGGACAGCAGTCGGGCTCGTCTGCGCCGCCTGTGGCGCCAGCCCCTGTCCATCCGACATGGACGCATCCTACCCCACGCCCGGCGGCTACTCCATGCCACGGCGTCGGAGGTCGTCCTCGTCGAGGCCCTCGAGGTGGCCAACCTCGTGGAGCAGCGTGTCGCGGATCTGCTCGGACAGCTCGCGGCGGGTCTTCACGGCGCGCGCGAGGTTCTTGCGATAGAGCACGATCGACGGCGCTTCCTCGCCAGCCTGCGGCGGCAGATGCGGCGCATGACCGACCGGTCCTCGATACAGCCCGAGGATCGTCGGCGGGAACGGCGGCTTGACCGCGGCGAGATCGGTGTGATCGGGGAGATCCGAGATCTCGATCCGGATCGACTGCACGCGCGATTTGCGCTCGCCCGGCAGCCCAGAGACCACGGCGTCGACCTCCTTCTGGAACTCGTCGACGGAGATCAGGATCGGCGCCGAGAGCTCGCTGGGAGCCAGCGCCAGCGCACGTCCGAGCTCGGCGTCGGCGGCCTTTGCCTCACCGAGCTGCTCGAGGGTCAGGCCGAGCATCTGGTGGGTATAGGCGTCGTCGGGCTGGATCGCGAGCGCCTTGCTGAACGCGGCCTTGGCGTCGGCGAACCGCGACAGATCGAACAGCGCCACGCCCTTCTCGTGCAGCGCATCGCCGCGGCCGGAAGCGATCCGCAGCGCCGCATCGACCCGGCTCAGGGCCTCGTCGCTGCGGCCGAGATCGTTGAGGGCCTGCGCCTCGAGCACGGCGAGATCCGCGGCGAGCGGCGGATTGCGACGACGGCGAGCCTGCGCGCGGCGACTTCCCCGCTGCGCGAGCTCGAGGCCGAGGCGCAGCGCATCGCGGCCGCGCTCGCCCTTGCCGTTGATGAAGAAGTCCGCGACCGCACGCAAGGTCTCCGGATCATCAGGATCGAGCGCGAGCGCCAGCGAGTACGCCATCTGCGCGTCGGCATCGCGGCCGAGCGCGGCGAGCGCAGCGCCCCGAAGGTGATGCGCCTCGACCGAGGTCGGTGTGAGATCGGCAGCACGATCCGCACAGGTCCACGCAGCTCCATACGCGGACTTCTCGATCTGCCGGTTGGCCTCGTCGAGCAGCAGGGAGACCCGACCCTCGTCATCCACGGTATCGGCGATCACGGCCGGGCAATCGACGACCGGCTCTTCCTTGTGCGGGCGCAGCGATCCACCCTCGACCATCGCCTTCGACGGCATGGGCGGCGTGGCAGCCGCCGCGCTCGCGGGGACCTGCGTGGTCGGTGGAGGGGTCGCGCCGGCGGGCGTCGACGAGGAGCCCTTGCAGGAGCTCAGCGCGCCGAGGACGGCCAGAACAGCGGCGCGCATCCATCGAGTGTAGCTCCCTCGGGCCCCGGATGCGAAATGCGCGGGCGCTGCAAGTCCTTGATCTAGCGACGATCAGCAACAAAAAAGCCACGGATCTCACGGCGCGGTCCAGTGCGATACGCTCCGGGGCCATGGCGAGCGGTGAGACGTGGCACCTGGTGGAGGCACGGCGGGAGGACGGTGCGCCCGCGATGTTCCGGATCCGCGAACTCGAACCACGGCTCGAGCAGCCACGGATCTTTGTGGTCGAGCTGCCGTATCCGGTGACCGGCCTGGCGCGGCTGCCCGATGCGGCTGCGTATCGCCGGCTGCAGGCGTTCGAGGAGCAGTGGTTGGCGCCGGCGGCCATCACGCTCGGCTGGACGTTCGTCGCGGCGAAGACCGAGGATGGCTCGTGCTTTCTCTACCTCTACGGCGCCGACGATCCGAACGCGATGATCGAGCGGCTGTCGCCGTTCGATGGCGAGCTCGGATTCTTCGACGAGCACGATCCAACGTGGGACGAGTACGGCGCGCTGAAGGAGCTGCTCGACGAGGCCAATGCGATGCCGGCCGAGGAGGACCTGTCGACCGAGCGCTTCAACAAACCGGCTCTGACCGCCAAGCCGAAGCCAAAACGGACGCCGGTCCCCACCCAGAAGCGGGGAACGGCGGCCAAGGCCACGCAGCGCGCCGCGAAGCCCGCGAAGCCCGCGAAGCCCGCGAAGCCCGCGAAGCCCGCGAAGCCCACGAAGCCTTCGTCGAAGCACCGGCGCTAGCCTCGTCGCGCGATGTGGTGGTGGTTCATGGCCCGCGCGACGCACGGCAAGGACGTGCTGCGCGAGCTCGACCGCGCTAGCTCGACGCGGATCGTCGATGTTCCGGACGGCGCGCGGCGACTGCTCGCCGGAACCGTCGCGCTCGACGGCGCACCCGCGGTCGCGGGGCTCACCGGGCGCCTGTGCTGCGCGTGGGCGGTCACCATCGACGAGGTCGGCATGGGCGACTCGGTGCAGCGCGGGGTCGTGATGCACGGCGTGCCGTTCACGCTGCGCGATGCAAGCGGCGAGGCGCGGGTGCTCCCCGACCGCGCCCGGATCGGCGCGCCGGGCCACATCGTGCTGCGTTCCCCGCGACAGGCG
>JAYUVX010000139.1:0-5826 GCA_043753855.1 Myxococcales bacterium
CGCTCCTCGCCGTACTCGATGCCACGCCGCACCCGAATCTCGCGTCTACGCCCCTGTCGGCGCGTACTCACATCTTCGTGTTCTCGGACTTCTGCCGCACGCCGCAGATCAATATTGCCGGCGGGCGCGATCACTACCCGAACAACTCCGCGTTGATCATCTCGCCGACATTCCGCGGCGGTCGCTCGTTCGGTTCTACCGACGCCGAGCCGCTCCTGCCGGCCGTCGCGAAGACGTTCCGCGATGGCGCGCGTGCGGTCTCGCCGCCCGACATCCTCGCCACGTTCCTCCACGCGTTCGGCATCGACCCGATCCGGTATCTCCGCGACGGCGAAGTGATCGCCGAGCTGCTCGCGTGACGGGCGTTTCGGTCGCCGCGTTGGTGGTAGTGCTCGGCGCCTGCCGTGCGCCGCTGCCGTCGATCGTCGTGCCACCGCAACCGGGGCTCGTCGTCGAGCTCCGCGATGCGACGTACAAGCTCCACGGCGATCGCCTCGCGATCTACCGCGGCGGCGCACTCGCGACGACCGCCACCAGCCCCGCGCGCTGGACACACGCGACCACGATCGCTGCACCCGATGGGGAGGGCCGCTGGGTCGTCGCGCTCGACGAGCGCGGCGGGCTCGTCCACATCACGCTAGCGGGGGACCTCGCGCCCGTCGCCGACCAGCTCGGCCTCGCCGGCACGAACATCCTCGACGTCCAAGGTGCCGGGTCGACGATCGCGACGCAGCTCGCGGGCGGCGGCGCCGTCACGAACGACGGCCATCACCCCCAGACGTTCACGATCGCAAACGTCGAGCGGATCGCGGTCGCACCCGGCGTCATCGCGCTCGGGCTGACCGATCGCACCGAGCTGTGGAACGTCGCGACCTCCACCCGCCGCCGGTTCGCGTTGCACGCGATCTCGCTCGGCTTCGTCGATGGTGCACTCGTCGCGACGACCTCGGGCGGGGCCTACGTCGAGCGCGGCAAGGAGCTCGTCCCGGCGCGAATCGTCACCGCACGCGCGGCCGCCGACGATCCGGGGTGGCGTGCGGACGTCGCCCCGGTGTTCGCGCGCGTGTGCTCGCACTGCCACCAGCCCGGCGGCGACGCGGGCGTCGATCTGTCGACCCCTGCCGCGTGGCGCGCCGCGCGCGGCGAACTGCGCCACCGCGTCCTTGACACGCAGACGATGCCGCCCGCCGGCACCGACCTGACGGCCACGGAACGCGCCGCCGTCGCGCGCTGGCTCGCAGCGCCCTAGCGACGAGAGCCACGCCGCCGGTTACGCAGGCATCGGACGAACGCGCACCAGCACGGGGTTGGAGCCGCAGATCCAGATCCTCCGTCGCGGTCACTCCAGACCGCGCGCAAGCTCTCGCGGACTTCGGTCGTCACCTCGGTCCACCGCGCACTGTCGAAGTGGCGAATGGCACCGGCGTCACTCACGACCCAGACATCGTCGTCGGCCGCCGCGCATACGCCGCGCAAGTCCCCGCGCGTGCCGGAGTCGACCGACTGCCATGCGCCCTCATGGTGGCGTACCACGGTGTCCTCGGGTCCGACGGCCCACGTGACCTCCCGTGACCGCACCGATACGCCACAGAGCGTCGCCTTCGGATGGTCGATGCCGGCTCGTACGTGGCACGTCGCGATGTCGCTACTCACGTGCGCTTGGCGCGGCGGCGCGTCACGAGACCGAGAACAAGCAGCGCGCAGACCAGGGAGGATCGATCTCCTGTCTGGCAGCAGCCCACACCGAGCGCTGCGATCGGCGGATCCACGTCGTGCTCGATGATCGGCGGACAGTCCTCGATCGGTTCGGCCGGTCTCCGCTCGCTCAAGCTTGGAACAAGCGCCCGCACGGTTCCATCGTAGGTCGCGACAATCAGGTAGTCGCCCGCAGGTGCCGGTGCGCTGACGACGGGGGCGCCGAGTCGCGTTGACCACAGCTCGCGACCGTCCTCGGGGGAGAGCGCTACAAGCGTTCCGTCGGGCCGCGGGACCCACAGGATCTCGCCGGTCATCACAGCGCTCGCAGCGTATCCCGGCTCGGCGGCGCGATAGTGCGTGAAGTTCAGCGGGCCGCCGGACGTCGGTCTGCGCCACACCTCCTTGCCCGTGGCTGCATCGAGCGCAACGAGATCGCGCCACTGCGTCGGGACGAACAGGCGTCCGTTCGCGATCACCGGAGCGGCGGTCACGGAGTACATCCAATCGCTGCTGCCCGCGGTGACGATCCGCGTCCAGCGCACGACGCCGGTCGCGAGGTCGTACGCCGTGACGCGGCCGGAGGAATTTATCGAGTAAAGTACTTCGTCCTTCACGACGGGCGTTGCGTTGATGGCGGTCGCCGCCGAGGTGCGGTCCTCCCACAATTTTGCACCCGTCACCGCATCCCATGCGGTCATGCCGTCGTCGCGGCCGTACGTCGCGATTGCGATTCCGTCGCTGATCGTGACGGAGGCGAGCGTGCCGAGCCACGGATCCGCGCCCGCGATGTCGTGACTCCAGCGAGGTTGACCGGTGCCGAGGTCGAGCGCACTGATGCGCCCTTGCACCGAGACGTAGACGAGACCGTTCGCGATCGCCGGTGCGTTCCACAGCGACGACGCGAGGCTATCGAGGCCGGCGGCGGCGTCGTGTGACCAGATGCGGGACCCGGTTGCGAGACGGAGCGCGTGAACCTCGCCGTTCGCCAGCGCGACAACCACTGTCTCGCCGACCACAGCAGGGGCGGAGCGTACCTGATACTCGGTTCGATACCGCCAGCGCTCTCGCCCCGTCGCGAGCTCCAGCGCGACTAGCCCGCCGTGATTGCCCGAGCCGAGATCCCACAGAGACACGATCACGATCCCGCCCGCAACGATCGGCGTGCCGAGGAGGATATTGCCACCGACCGTGGTCGCCCAGATCTGTTGCAACGGCGGCGCAATCGGCGACGTGGTGATGCCCGCGTGCTCCGGTCCCCCCCCCGCTTGCAACCAGTCAGCGCCCGAGGGAATGGCACCCTCGCGGGTGCACACGTCGAATCCCATGCGCAGCTGCCGCGGCGAGCCGCGCGGCGTCGTCGCTCGAATGTCAACCCGATGCGACCCAGCGGTGAGTGCGGCAATCCTTGTCGCGAAGCTCCAGCCTCCAAACCCTCGCGCCGTCAGCTGGAGCTCCTCGCCGCAATCGATCCGGGCCGTGACCTCCGGCCGCGTGGCGCTAAACGCGGCTGATACCAGCAGGTCGAAGTCGTCAGGTGCGGTGCAGCTGCCGGCGTGTGGCGACGTGATCGCGAGGTGCGGTGACTGGAGCCGAGCGCGATGCTCGACGATCGGCACATCGCCCGCGAAGGTGATGACGCGATACCCAGACGGCGACTGATCGATCGTGCCCATCACGAGGTTCTGCGTGCCCCACTCGACGAGGCCGCTGCGCTCGACTCTCCGGTTCGCGTGCCAGTGGCCCGTGATTAGATAGTCAACGCCGAGGGCAGTGAGCCCATTGCTGACCTCGGTCGATGGTGAGTTGTGCCCCAGTGCGATCACGGTCATCTGAGGATCGACGTGTACGAGCTCGTTCGCGAAGAACTGCAGCTGGTCCGCCTTCGACATCGCGGTGTTCCACACGACAACGTGTAGGTTCCCGACGTCGAAGCTGTAGCTGTCGGGCCCCCAGCGCGCACGCCACTCCGCGCCGCCGTCGTACCAGTCGTGGCCGCCCGGGACCGGGACCCACGGCACCGGGAGGCCCTGCAGTGCGGCGTCGACGCGAGCGAAGTCCTTCGCGGTCGCCCCCTGCGTGATGTCGCCCACGATCGTGAAGAAGCGGGGACGCGTCGGTAGATCGATCGCCTGCTCGACCGCCGCACGCAGATCACCACCATCCCACGGGCCGGACGCCGTCGTCGTGTGGCTGTCCGCGGCAACCACAAACGCCAGCGGTGCGACGAGCTCCTCGTCGGTCAGCGGGACGAGCGGGATGGCGATGTCGCTTCCGGACGTAGTGGTGGTCCATGCGGGCCCCGGGCGAAAGCCGTCTGGAACGCGCGCCCACACGATCGGAGCGAGGTTCGCGATCGGGAACGTCCCGTCGATGTCGGTGCGTACGTAGCGATCGCGGCTCACAGCAACGAGGACGCCGGGCACGCCGGGCTCGCCGGCCTGACGGATGTGATCGCCGTTGAGGTCAGCGTAGACATGACCGCGTGGCTGCGACGACGCCGGCGGCAACAAGGGCGGCGGCACCATTGTCATCGGCGTCGTGCAGCCGGCGCTGAGTGCCACGACGACCAAGACAACCCGTGACATTGCGGCCTGCTTCACGTCGCGCATCATGATAAGGCATCGCTGTGCCCGGCGTCGGGCAGAAGCAGGATGCATGCGAACGTTCGGTTGCTCACACCCGCTTAGTGCCGCGAGTCGGTCGTTTCCGTCATGAAATCAGCGTTACCGGGCGCGACACCAGAAACGCCGGTGAGGTTGCACGACGATTCTTGGTCGAGATCTTCGGGCGCTCAAACAACGTGCCCTTGGGGTGTATCCCGTGGATCGTCACCATCGACCTCCCGATCCTGATTACCTTTTCACTGCGTGCCGGCCGAGACGGTAACCCACATCCGCTGCACGAGCCCCCGTCGTGCAGCGCATACCGCAGCTCGGCGGTCGCGTTGCGGCGAGCACTATGCGCCTGAGCGGACTAGCGGGTGCTTCGTTATGGTACTGCGACGATGGGCACACGACGCGCGCGAAGCCCGCTCCACGATGCTGCAGTCGAGCCTCCGACGGAAGCTGTCCCCGACCTGACGCGGCAACTCGAAGCCACGCGGCGACCGCTCTCGTGCATCGTGCAGCATGGTCTCCAGGTGGTCGGCGATCGCTCGATCGAGCGCCGTCGCCTGGGGCCAGCGGCGTGATAGCCACGAGGCAGCGGGCGTGTCCCGGCGCAGGGCTGCGTTCGAAGCATTCGCCGGGTTTCTCGCATTCGTCGTGCGCCATCGCGGCCGCGCTCAACCTCATCGCCGCACCGCGCGTTTCTCTTGCTGTCCGTCAGGAGAGACCAGTGCGTAACCCTTGGAAGCCTACTTCGTTCACCCTCGCCGCCCTGCTCGTCGCCTCGCTCGGCATGAAATCAGCCGGCGCCGATCGACAACCGCTCATGCAAGACCCGCTCGCACGTCTCAAGCAAGCGCGGGTCGTGCTCAAGAACGCGACCGTTGACAAGGGCGGCCATCGCGCGAAGGCGATCGAGCTGACGGATGCCGCGATCGTTTAGGTCGCAAAGGGCATCGCGATCGACAACAAGCACTGATGCGGTGACTCTTGCAGCCACCGAACATGCGGTCCACGATGCGCCGCATGAGCCGGTTCTGGACGGTCGTTGCCTCGTTGTTCGGTCCCGGCGTCGCGCAGGCGCTCGCGAATCGGCGCGTCGCGGCCGGCGCGTTCATCGCGGCAACGGGGCTCGCATTCATCGGGCTAGGCTTCACGGTCTACGCGCTGCTGGCGTCCTTCGTCATCTATGCGGCGTCGATCATCGACGCCGCCATCTACGCGATGCGCGGGACGTTGCCGAAGCAGGGCGAGACCCTGCAGGCCGTGACCGTGTGGGCCGTCCTGGCGATACTCGGGACCGCAGAACGCACGTTCGTCGCCGAGGCATTCAAGATGCCGTCGAGCTCGATGTATCCCCGGCTCGAGATCGGCGATCACCTGTTCATCACGAAGCTGCGATCGTTCGAGCGCGGCGACATCGCCGTGTTCGAGCAGCCGTGCCAGCCGCGCGACTACGTCAAGCGCGTGATCGCGCTCGGCGGCGACACCGTCGAGGTTCGCTGCAACGTTGTGTACGTGA
>JAYUVX010000140.1:0-17423 GCA_043753855.1 Myxococcales bacterium
CCGTCGGTGATGATGGCCTCGAGCGGTGGGCACTCGACGGCAGGTCTCTTGGTGAAGCGATCCCCGGCACCGGCGCCGTGGTCCCCACGTTCACCGGCACCGCCGCCGCGACGTGGAGGGAGCGCCTGTGGTTCGCCGATCTCGGCACGTTTCGCGAGCTGCCGCTCGATGAGGGCGCATTGCCGTTCGCAGGTCGGCGCACGATCGGCGTCGGGCGCCACCGCGGCGTCGCGATCGTGCGGCCCGGCGTCGCGACGTGGTCGCTACCGGTGGGTGCGCAGCTGATCGCCGCCGCGGCGCTGTTCGACGGCGCCAGCGTCGCCTTGATTGTCCAGCAGGGTGAGACGCGCGTGGCGTGGATCTCGACGTCGAACGGCTCCATCCATCAGCGGATCGAGATCCCACCCGGCGAGCTCCGGATCGCGTCACGCCGCGGCGTAGCGGTGCTCCGCGACGGCGAACGACTCACCGTGATCGACCTCCGGTTCGGGCGCGTCCTCAAGGTCGGCGACCTCGCCACGATTCCGAGCGAGCTGGCGGTCGACGGCGATGGAATGCACCTCGCACTCCGCGACTCCGCCGGAGTCCGGATCGTGGCGCTCGCGGAGGCGCTTCGTCCACGGCAGAGCGTGGACAGCGTGGTGGTCGAGGCTACCCCCAGCGTGCGTGGCGCCGACGCTCCCGTCGTGGTGGATGCCCCGGTCGCGGTGACCGAGCCGACCGTGCACCGCGCGGTGATCGTCCGACCGCTCGCCCTGCCCGCCCTCGCGCCGCGCGCGGCCACGCACGAGATCCCGAGGGACCGGGCGCTCGGTCAGCTCGACGTCGAGCTCCGGCTGGTCGCCGCCTGGACGTACGGTGCGATCGCGCATGACTGGGACTCGCGCCGCCTCGACTACGCCAACGAGAGCGCACATCCTCACGAACACGAGGTGGCCGCAATCCTCGGCAAGAACGGCGGCTTCGCGACCGAGCTGGTGGCGGCATCGCATGACGAGATCGCCGCCGAGGAGATTACCGCCGGATCGGTCGACCACCGCCGCGGGCCGGGCACCGCCCTCGGGGCGCGAGCGGCCGAGCTCGGGCTCACGCCGCTCGCCGTCGACATCTTGCTCGTCGTCGCGGCGCCCGCCGTGTGGGGAGATCTCGCGCCTCTCTACGGCATCCTCGCGAACGACAGCGGACGCCCGCTGGTCGACGAGCTGCTCGTCCAGCACGTGCTCGCGGCGCGCGCGAATCGTCACGACATCGCACGCGAGCTCGATCCCCGCGCACCACTCGTGCGAGCCGGCCTGATCGAGGTTGGCCCTCGAGCACGCCCATTCGCACAGCTCTCGATCGATCCGGTCGTGATCGCGCGACTACGCGCCGAGCCCGCGGATCTCGGCGCGGCCGTCACGGTGCGCACGACCGGGAGCTGTCCCGTAATGGCGTCCATGCAGGAGCTATTCGACGAGGACTCCTCCCCGCAGTGGCGTTGTCTCCAGCAACTGCCGTTCGATCCACGCGGAGCGATCCGTCAGCGGATGGTGCGCGCGCAGCGAAAGCCGACGTGCGAGAACCGCTGCGTGGCGTCGTAGTAGGGATTGAACGGGTCGCGAAGGTTCGAGCGCGCGACGAACGTCGGCTGGCGCCACGACCCGCCGCGGATCACGCGGGGCTGACTAAGCGAGCCTTCGCGCAGCGGATTCACCGCCGCTAGCCCGTCGTAGCCGCGGTGCAGGTCATCGCGGAAGTAGGCATCGGCCGTCCACTCGGCGACGTTGCCCGCCTGGTCGCGCGTGCCGAACGGGCTCTCACCCCACGGGTAGCTGCCCGGCGGCGCGAGCAGCGCCGCGCCATCGCTGTCGTCGGGATCGCCGAAGAACTTGAGCGGGATCAGTGTGGACTGGCGCTCGATCTCGCGCATCGCAACGGCGCGCGGCTGGCCATGATTGAAGTCCTTGGGCTGCTCGAGCTCGCCCCACGGCCAGTCGGCACCCGGCACATCACCGACCGCGGCGCGCTCCCACTCCGCCTCGCTCGGCAACCGTGCGCCGCGCGCCGCGCAGAACGACTGAGCTTCCTCCCAGGTCACATTCACCATCGGCCAGTCGCCCCGGATGTAGCGCTCGTCGCCCGCGACCAGCGCATCGAGCGTGCACTTGCCCGCGTCCACGCAGCGGCGGTAGTCGGAGACCGAGACCTCATCTCGATCGATGGCGTACGCGTCGAGGAACACATCCCGCTGCGCCATGTGAGTGAGCTCGACGTGGTACTCGCTGCAGAAGTCGATGAAGATTCCGGTCGTGGTCTGCTGCCGCGGCACCGCATTCGGCGGGAAGTAGGCGAGCTGGCACTGGTTGAGCGCGGAGCTCGCCTGTTCCTCGTCGACACCCTGGCGAAATGTTCCTGCGGGAACGAACACTTCGCGGCGCTCCGGCTTGTCCACGCGAACGGCCTTGCCGTTGCGAGCAGGTCGATCGCTCGCCACGCTGATGCCGGTCAGGGCGAGCATCGCAGCAACCGGGACCAGACGCGGCATGACGCGAGCTTAGCGCGCTACGGACGCGCGAGCAGCCACGACAGGGCGATCCGCACCCGCTCGGCACTCCCCGTGGGGGCCGAGGCGAGCTGCGTCAGCAGCGGGGTCGTCATCGTCGCCCGCCCGCGCAGGTGGACTACCGCGATCAGCGCGGCCGTGGCGACCTCGGGGACCACATCTGCGCCGAGCCGCTCGAGAGTTTCGAGGTCGGCGAGCGCCTTGATCGATGCACGGCGGACCTGCGGAGCCACGTCGGCGGCGGCGCGTGCGATCAGGTCGGGTTGGTTGTCGGCGAGTGCGCCGACCGCGGCCGCACGAACATCGGGATCCGGATCGGCGATCATCGTCCGTAGCTCCGCCTCGGTCGCGCTCGGGATCGCCGCGGCGCGGACCTCGGGGGCAGGATCGGTCGCCGCACGGAGGCCGCGCGTGGTGTCCAGCACCGCGAGCGCAGCGACCGCACGGGCTCGCACCACGCGGTCGCGATCGATCGCGAGCTCGCGAAGCCTGCGGACGACCGCGGGGGTCACGCGCGCCCTGCCCTGCCGGGTCGCCGCATCCGCACAGGTCGCACGCACGGTGGCATCGGGATCGCGCAGCCCGCGCAGCACGAACGCGGGCGCCGGCACCTCGGCGGCCACCGACGAGCACACCGCGGCACGGGTCCGCGCATCGCCGGCAGCAAACCAGGCAGCCAGCTTCCGCGCGGGCGCGGCGATCGGCACGAGGGCGACCGCCTGCAGTGCGGGAACCGCCGGCGCCCTCGGATCCGCTTCGAGCGCATGCTCGATCGCCGCGGCCGCGGCATCGCGCTCTCCGAGCTGCACGAGAGCCGCGGTCTCGGCGAGCGCGAGGCGTGGATAGTTCGCGAGATCGGCGGGGAGCTGGCGCACCATGATCGGTACCGCCGTGGCATCGCCGAGTGCGGCGACGGCGGTGATCGCGGCGAGCCGGAGCTCGATATCCACCGCCGGAGCGAGGAAGCCGCGGACCTGCGACGCCAGCACCCGGATGCCCGCCCGACCGACGGCCTCGACCGCGGAGGTTCGCGCCGCCGCACCGGTCGAGCCCAGCGCCTCGCGGAGCGCCGCGATCATTACCTGCTCCGCCGCTGCCTCGCGATCCGGATCCGCGGCGCGGGCGGTGGCGATCCGGCGTGCGGCGCGCGCGAGGTCGTTGTCGGTCAGGAGCTTCTCGGTGACGCCGAGCAGCGGAAGCTCGACCAGCACGATCTCCGCGGTCGCCGGGCCCGCCTGACGGCGATCGCGCGCGAACAGCCAGCGCAGATGGAGTTGCTCGTCGTCGGACAGCAGCTCCACCGGTGGTGGACCCAGTCGGCTGGCATCGGCGAGCAGCTGCCGCACGGCGAGATCGAAGTCCGCCCGTCCCGAGGTCGTGACCGCGAGCACCGTCAGCTTCCCGCTGCGGTCGATGACGAGCTCGGCGCGCGCCTCCAGCGTCACGACATTCAACGGGTGCGTGGGGGCGAGGCGCAGCCGACAGTCCTCGAGGAACTGCGCCCACGGCGGCTGCAGCTGCTGCGCGACCGCGGTCAGATATGAGGCGCCGCGCGCCCGACCATCGACGGTGCTCGGTGCCGACAGGGGCGGCGCCGCCTTGGCCGCGGGCATCGTCGGATGGCTAGCGGCGCCGCATGCAGCCACACCAACCAGCGCGAGAGCGACCCACCACACCCACGCAGGATGTCACATCGTGTCGGGCGGGGCATCCACGCCCGCATCGACCGGCAGGTCATACGTGAGCGTTGGATTGAATACGCCGGCACCGATGAACGTGGCAAAGGTGTGCTGGAACACGACCACATCCGCGCTGGTCTTACCGATCACCAGCAGGGTCGCGGGGCCGAACGGTAATCCGGCGACGTTCTGCGGGAACTGATCCGTGAATGGCGCACACGGCTTCGGATCCGTGCCGTCGAGCTTCTGGAACACGACGTTATTGACGCTCGTGCTCTCGGTGCGGACGGTGCCACCTGCCGTGAGGGTTAGCTGCTGCTTGTTGACGCCGGTCGGGCACGACATGCCGCCCCACTTGAGCCGGAACAGCAGCTGTCCCGTGTAGGGGCGCGCCCATGCCGGGTGGTTGACGTCGACCGGAATCTCGAGCGTAGTGCCGGGTGCGGCGGCCGCGCCCATCACCACCACGGGGGCGGTGACCAGCGATGCCCCGTCGACATCGAGCGGCGTGACCGAGGCCTTGTAGGTTCCGGCCGGCAGGCCGAGGAACGTCAGCTGCCCCTCGCCGCAGCTCTTGTCCATCGCGTCGGTGACGACTCCCGGATCGGCCACGTTCGATAGCTCGACGCGGACCGTGACGATGCCGAGGTCCGAGCACGCATCGCTGTCGAAGTTCAGCATCGGGAAGTGATTGAACTTCCACTTCACGATCGTACTGCCCGGCAGCGTGCAGTTCCCGGTGGGGCACACGGGCGGATCATCGCCGCCGCACGACAGCGCGAGGCCGGCCGAGGCCAGCCCACCCGCGATCAGGACCCGGCCGATCACGCCTGCCCCTCGCCGCGGACGTGGAGACCGAGGTGGCGGCGCACCGTGAAATACTGCTCGCTCACCGAGTACGCGAGGAGGTCCCGCAGGCGGTCCTTGACCGACAGGCTCGACATCGCCGCGCCCTCGGTCGCGATCGCCTTGGCCGCCGTCTCGAGGTCATTCGAGACGATCAGACCGACGCGGTTCGCGGTGAGGTCCGTCGCCGTGCGCCAGCCCGAGATCAGGCCGTTGCCAAGGCGATGCGACAGCTTGCTCGACAGCTCACCGACCTGCTCGAGCAGCGGGCCCGGAACCTGCAACTTCAGCGTTCCCGCGAGCTTGCGGACCTCGTCACTCGTGCTGTCGTAGTACGGCGTGCCGTCATGCGACGAGACGCGGGCACCACTCGCGAGCACCGATGCCGCGAACGCAGCCTCCAGCTTCGGCAGCGTACCGACGGCGAGCGTCACGAACCGCTCGGGCCGGAGGTAGGCCATCCGCTTGCCCACCTCGAACGCGAGCTCGCGCTCGTCGCTCTTGCCGATCTGTGGCGCACCGACGAGCAGCGAGGGCACCAGGCGCTGTCGCTCTGCACCGAGACCGACCGTGTTGGCCACGCGCAGGCCATCGCCGCCCTCCTGCAGCCACACCATCGGGGCCGGATCGATCGCCAGCACGCCCGAGACGTACTTGACGATCCGGCTGACGATCCGCGGGTCCTTGTCGAGATCCGTACGGCTCTCCGGCGTGAGCCCGAACGCGGTGATCGGCTGGGCCGAGCCCGCGGCAAGTGCACCGAGCGTGGACGAGAAGATCGCGCCGACATGGCGGTCTTCCTTGGGGTGGATGATCGACTTCTGCCACAGCTCCTCGGTGAGCCGGCGCGGCGCGGGTGTGAACTGCAGCGGACGCAACCGCTGGTAGAGACCCTTCTCCTCGTCGGACGCTGCGCCGAGAAACACCAGCGCCTGCGCGACGCAGAACGCCTTGTCGAGCTCGTGCTCGGCCCGGTACAGGCTCGCGAGTGCCTTGTAGAGCTCGACGCGATCCGGCGCGTGACCGAGCAGGTACTGCAGTTCGACGATCGCCTCGTCGCGGCGCGCTTCGCCGGCCTCGAGGTAGAGATCCGCGAGCTGCTCGTGGCGCGCGATGTCATCGGGTGCGAGCTCGCAAGCGACCTGATAGGCCTCGGTGGCCGCCTCGGTGTCGCCGAGGTGATCGAGGCAGATATCGCCGAGCCGTGTCCACAGCTCGAGCATCTTGTCGGGCGAGGCGTCCTCGCCCATGCGCTTCAGCTGGCGGCGGTACGAACGCGCCAGGTTCTTCCAGTCCTTCTTCTCCGAGAGCACGGCATCGATCGCATCGAACGCCTTCGGGGTGGACGGCGCGTCGTCGAGCGCAGCGTTGAACCGATCGACCGCGAGATCGCCGTCCTTCAGCTCGTCGCGTGCGATCACGGCGGCGGTGTAATGGAACCGCGCGCGACGATCCTCGCTGGTCTCCTGCGCCGAGAGGTGGTCGAGGGCATCGATCGCCTTCTTCCAGCTCTTCTGCTCGGTGTACGCCTCGAGCAGCTTGTGCAGCAGCACGCGCGAGCTCGGCGAGAGCTTGACACCCTCCTGGTAGGCATCGACCGCGGAGCTCGCGTCCTTCAAGCGCTCGCCGTAGATGTCGCCGATCTCCTCGTACAGCTTGGCCTGGCGGGTCTCCTCGACCGCGCTCGAGCCGGCCTTCGCGACCGCGTCGATCTGGGCGCGCTTGGCATCCGCGACCATCTTCCACTCGCCGCGCCGACCGCCGAGCTCGACCATCGCCTCGAGCGTGGCTTCGTGCAGCGGCTCCTTCTCCAGCGCGCGGCGAAGGTTGGCCTCCGCCTTCCTGTCCTCGCCCTGCGCACGCGCGGTGACTCCGAGCCGGTACCAGATGTCGGCGACCTGCGCATCGGACAGTGCCGTGCGGTGGCGCGCGAGGATCTCGCGGTACCGCTTGTCGATCTCGATCCACTTCGCGGTGGCGGCCTCGGTGCCCTCGCCTGCCTTGGCCTCGAGCATCAGCACGCTCGACAGGCCGATCGCGGCCTCGAGATTGTCGCTGTTGGCCTCGACGGCGCGGCGATAGTGCTGCTCCGCCTTCTCCGTGCGATGCAGCTCCTCGTACGCGCGGCCGAGCTGCGCCTCGCGGCGGCTCCGCTCCTTCTGATCGAGCCCTTCCGCCTGGCGTGCGAGCATCTCGAGGACGGTGAGCGCATCGTCCCAGCGCCTCGCCCCAACCAGCTGATCGGCGACGCGCTGACCGGCCTGCACGTGATCCGGCTC
This sequence comes from Myxococcales bacterium, assembly GCA_043753855.1. GTDB lineage: Bacteria > Myxococcota_A > Polyangia > Haliangiales > Haliangiaceae > JABFXX01. The sequence continues at coordinate 7,347 of JAYUVX010000140.1, forward strand.
GAGCTTGAGCACGCGCTCGTACAGCTCGAGCGCACGGCGCGGATCGTTCAGCCGGGTCTCGGCGAGCTGCGCGGCGTGCCAGAGCAGCTCGACGCGCTCGACGCGATTGCCCGACGCGGCCTCGGCGCGGAGCAACAGCTCCACGGCCTGGCCGACGTTGGCGCGCGACTCGTGCACCGCGGCGAGCCCCCGGAGGGCGATGAAGTTTTCGGCATCGATCGACAGCGCCTTGTCGTAGTGCCGCTGTGCGACCTCGGGATCCTGCAGCTGCTCGAACGCGAGCTTGCCAGCCTCGGCAAACAGCGGCGCGCCGCGATCTCCCTCAAGCGCCGCATGCTTGGTCAGCACGTCGACGGCGCGCTCGAAGGTCTCGCTCTTGACGTAGAGCCTCGGCAGCACCGAGAGCGCCGTGCGATTGCCATCCTCGATCGCGAGCACGTTCAGCAGGCTCTCGACCGCCTTGATCTGATCGTCGAGCTTGGTCTCGTAGATCTTCGCCGCGGCGAGATAGATCTCCACGCGCTGGGCCGGGGTCTTCGCGGCCGAGATGTGGCGCGCGTAGAGCTCGACCAGCGGCGACCAGTCGGAGCGCTCCTCGAGCACGCGCTCGAGACCGCGATACGCATCGTCGGCGTTCGGATCGGCCTCGAGCAGCTTCTCGTACGCGGTACCGGCACGCGCCGGATCGCGATCCTCGAGCTCGGCGGCGAGCTTGCGCAACGTCGCGAGCTTCTCGCCCTCGGGAGCGACCTGCGCGAGCCGCTCCATCGAGCGGAGGTAGTCGTCGGTGCGGCCGGTCTTGTCGTACAGATCGACGAGCGACTTCAGCGCCGCCGCATCGCTGCCATTCTCGGCCACCGCGGCCTCGTAGCGCTGGATCGCGCCCTCGAGATCCCCGAGCTTCTCGGCGCGCATCGTGCCGAGCTCGCGGCGAAGCGCGGCGGAGCGGCCCTTGTCGCCACTGGCCTCCGCGATCTCGGCGCGGCGCTCGAGCACCTTGGCGAGGTTCGGCCACCGCTCGTCGCGGCGGTACAGCCGCTCGAGGGCGGCGAGTGCATCGTCGGACGAATCATCGAGGTCCGCGGCCTGCTGATAGACCTCGGTGGCCTTCGCGGTCTGGGCGAGTTGGCTCTCGAGCAGATCGCCCAGGCCGAGCAACAGATCGACCTTGGCCTCGATGCGGCTCTCGACCTCGGCATGCGCGCGCAGCGTGTCGGCGAGGTCCGCCCACTTCTGCTGCTTGCGATGCGCCTCGGCGAGCGCCTTGTAGGCGATGCCATTGGTGGCATCGAGCTCGAGTGCGCGCCGCAGCGACGGCAGCGCGTAGTCCACGCGATCCAGGCGCTGGGCGTACCAGCCGCCGAGCCGCGCCCACCACTTGGACGCGACCTTGGGATCCTGCGCATCGGTCGCGATCTCGGAGCCTTCCTGGACGAGGTCCGCCCAGCCACCGGTCGCGGCGGCGAGCTTCTCGGCCATCGCGGCAGCCTCGTCGTCCTCGGGGTTGACCTGGCATGCGGTGGTCACGGCCTGGAACGCGCGGGGCAGATCGCCGACGCCCGTCTCGTAGACCTCGGCGAGCTGACGGAGCAGCTGCGCGCGATCCGGACCATCACCGGCGTGCTCGATCCGGCCGAGCAGCACCTCGATGACGGTCTCCCACTCGCTGGCCTCGCGCGCCTTGCGCTCGATCAGATCGAGCGCGTCGCGAGCCTCGGAGCCTTCCTCGCCGGTCTCGCCGAGCAGCGAAATCCAGCCCTCGATATCGTCCGCATCGGGACGCGCCTGGGACAGCGTGACGCCCGCCGTGCGGCAGGTCTCGCGCAGGGAATCGAGCCACTCCAGCACCGAGCGCTCGGCGACCTCGTCGCCCCCGCGGCCGGCGAGGTTCACCACCTCGATGTGGTGGTCGGCCATCAGCTCGTCGATCGTCACCGGCCCGACGCCGGCGCCAAGGAAGTAGTGGGTTCCGCGCGGCGGCTCGAACATGCCGAACACGCGATCGAGCAGCGCGGAGAGGTCGGGGTCGCCGTAGCGGAACCCGACGAACACGAGCGAGCCCTCGACGTAGAGCTTGCGTGCGTAGTCCTTGAGATCGACGGCACGCGACAGCGCGCGGCGCACCGAGTTCGGCGTCACGACATAGGTGTCGAAGTTGCCGAGCATCTTGACCAGCGTACGGCGGCGTGGCGACAGCTCGCCGAGCTCCTGGTAGGTCACGACGCGAGCGGCGGGCCACGCCTCGGGTGACTGGCTGTCGAGCGCATGCTCGAGCACGTCACCGGGAAACGTGGTCCAGATGTGACGGAACGGCAGCGACGCGAGCGCCTTGGGGAGCGGCGGCACCTCGGCGGGCGCGGCCCACATCTCCTCGACGATCTTGTCGCAGGTCTCCTCGCCGAGCGCGCGGGCGAGGAAGCCAACGGCGCGGACCAGGCTGCCCTTGTGCAACAGCTTCTCGAGATCCTTGGTGGCCACGTCATCGCCTTCGCGACCTCGTGTCTCGAGCGCCTTGGTCATGCGCTCCAGCAGCTGCTTCCAGGAAGGGACTCCGATGCCCGCACCGACGACCAGGGCAGCTTTGCCCGTCCGGATCTGATCGATGAGGGACTCGGGGATCGTGTGCTCATGCATCCTAAACCCCAGTGTCTGACGTGTTAACGAACGTACCCGCGGGCACCCTATCGAGGGACCCTGCGGCTCGCAAGCGAAACCGGCAGGGCTGGCGGGAGACAAGTGATACCGTGGCGTCGGGGACCTCGGGCCGTGCGCCTTCGTCGGAAGATCACATTCGCGTTCTTCGCCGTGAGCTCGCTGGTCTCGGTGCTGCTGGCCCTGTTCCTCTACTGGTTCGTCGAGCGCCAGCTCGAGGCCGACTTGCGCGACCGGCTGCGCGATCTGACCCACGTCGGCTCGCACGTCATCGATACCGCGGCCTACCAGACCCTGGCGAACGGCCTCGGCGAGCTCGACGAACCCGCCGTCGCCGCCGCCGAGCACACCCCGAGCTACCGCTCGATCTCCGAGCAGCTCCAGATGATCCGGCGCGCCGAGCCCGACCTCATCCACTACGTCTACTTGCTCTCGCCTACCAACGACCCGAACAACCCGAAGTTCGTGGTCGATGCCGACGTGCTCGAGCTGCTCGCGAAGGTCAGGCGTGGCGAGACCCTGCCCGAGGGCGAGGACATCTCCCACTACAACAAGTCCTACGATGTTTCGGAGATCCCGCTCCTCAAGCGGGCACTGACCGACTGCACGGCGGAGATCGAGACCGAGTTCGTGCACGACCCGATCTTCAACGTGAATTCGGTCTCCGCCTACACGCCGCTCGCGTCGATGGATGGCGCGCCGCTGCACGATGCCAAGGGGCGCTGCCTCGGGGTGATCGGCGTCGACATCACCGACAAGAACATGCAGACCGCTCTCGATGCGGCAGGGGTCCTGGCGATCAAGATCTCGCTGGCGGTGATCGCGCTCGCGCTGGTGGTCTCGATCGCGATGGGCACCGTGTTGACGCGGTCGATCGTCGCCCTGTCGAACACGGTGAAGCGGTTCGCCGACAAGGACTTCACGGCGCGCACGCGCGTCCGCACGACCGACGAGATCGGCCAGCTCGGCGAGAACTTCAACACGATGGCCGCCACGATCCAGACTCACAACGACCACCTCGAGGAGCTGGTAGACCAGCGCACCCAGGAGCTCACCGCCGAGAAGCAGACCTCGGAGCGGCTCCTCCTAAACGTGTTGCCCGGCGCGATCGCGGACCGGCTCAAGGGCGGCGAAAGCCTGATCGTCGACCGGTTCGACGCGGTGAGCGTGCTGTTCGCCGACATCGTGGGATTCACCGCACTGTCCTCGCGCACGAGCCCGGTCGAGCTGGTGACCATGCTGAACGAGCTGTTCTCCGCGTTCGATCGGCTCGCCGAGAAGCACGGCCTCGAGAAGATCAAGACGATCGGCGACGCGTACATGGTGGTCGCCGGCATCCCGCAGCCGATCGCCAATCACGCGGTCGCGCTCGCCCACATGGCGCTCGACATGAACGAGGCGATCGCCGCGTATGCCGCGAGCCACGGCTCGGATCTCTCGATCCGGATCGGCATCCACACCGGCTCGGTGGTCGCCGGCGTGATCGGCGAGAAGAAGTTCATCTACGATCTGTGGGGCGACACCGTGAACACGGCGAGCCGCATGGAATCGACCGGCCTCCCCGGTCGCATCCACGTCACCGAGGCGACCCAGGTACTGATCCGCGACGAGTTCGAGCTCGAGCAGCGGATCCCGATCGAGGTCAAGGGGAAGGGGATGATGACCACCTACCTCGTGGTCGGTCCCAAGAGCCACGATCCGGCGCGCCGCTCGTCGACCAGATTGACATAGCCGCTAGCTCGGGTGCGTCACGGGCGGACGGCGAGGAAGTCGGACTCGAACGCGAACCCGGCGAGCACGTAGGGCACTGCACGGGACACGTAGTCATCGGTTGCGTGATCGGCGGGCAACGTGCCCGGCGCACCGGTCCGGTACTTGTGCGAGAGGTACCAGGACAGGATGAGGATCACGGTCGGCTTGTTGAACCGGCCGGGGCCGGTGTCGCGCAGCGTGTAGGCGCCGAATAGACCGAGGCGCTGGTGGCTGTTCTCTCCGTCGTAGGCGTCGAACGCGGCCTGATCGCTGAAGTGGCGCGCCTTGTACAGCGGCTTCACGAACGTGTGACGCAGACCGATCGCGAGCCGCTGCTTCCCGGTGTAGAGCACGTCGGTATCGGTCGAGACCGTCCAGCCGCGGTCGGGGAGCAGCGTGTCGAACGTCGGCTCGTAGGCGGTGGTGTCGCCGTCGCGGACGTCGAGGTTCCAGTAGTCGAGCTGGAACAGCGCGCGCACCGCGATCGGCCCGACCTTCGCCATCAACATCGGCTGGATCGACGCGTGGAGGATGTTCGCCGACTGCGGCTTCAGCACCGGATCGTCGCGCAGATCCTTCATGCGCCGATCGGAGAAGTTCGCATCGGCGGAGCGGAACGACTGCAGGTACCCGAAGGTTCCGAAGTACTGCTGGATCTCGCCGAACGCGCGGAGGTTGAACACCGAGGCGGGCTGCAGCTCGCCGCCGACTCCGATGCTCGCACTCGCCGGATTGAGGCGAGGGAACATGCCGACGAACATGAAGTTCGTCTTGGTCACCGGCTTCTCCGCGTAGTAGAGCCGCTTCTGCAGCCCGAACCGCGCACGGGTCTCGAGGCCGACCGGATTCACGCGCAGGAGGCTCAGGTCCGAGAGCATCAGCCGCCACCCACTCGGCGGTGGCGCCTCCGGATCGAACGGCGCGGCCTCGGCGTCTGGCGTCGGTAGTGGCGCCTCCGCATGGACGGGGCCAGCCACGACGACGACCACGATCGAGATCGAGATCGAGATCACCAGGAGCGTTCCCCGCATCCGCGGAGCTTCGCACGATCGCGTGATCTCGCGGGCACGGCAACGAGCTGATAAGGTCGCCGCGCTGATGCCGTCCGTCGCCGAGATCTACCGCGCTTCGAAGAAGAAGCGCGACATCAACTGGTTCACGGAGTGGATCGCGCGCCCACCCGCCGCCGTCGTCGTGTGGCTGCTGCGCGCAACGCCGATCACGCCGAACCAGGTGACGTTCTTGTCCACCGTGGTCGCGGCGGCCGCGTGCGCGATGTTCATCTTCTTGCCGGGGTACTGGTGGCTGGTCGCCGCCGCGCTGGTGTTCGAATTCTCGTTCGTCCTCGATTGCGCGGACGGCATGCTCGCGCGACTGCGCAAGATCGCCTCACCGCTCGGCCACCAGCTCGACTTCCTGATGGACGAGCTGAAGGCGATGCTGCTGCTCGGCGCGGTCACCGTGCGCATGTGGTGGGAGAGCGGCGGCGACGTGCGCCTGCTGCTGGTTGGCATCGGCGCGCTGCTCTGCCTCGCGGCCGGGCTCTCGCTGACCTCGTTCACGCGGCGTCCCGAGTACGGCGCGAAGCCGCCGACCGAGGATGGCCAGCCCGCGCAGACCGGTGGACGCACGGGTCCGATCGGCAAGCTGCTCTCGGGCATCGAGTTCCTGGCACGGATCGTCGTGCACTACCCGCAGTACCTGTGGATCTGCGCGCTCGCGAACCGGATCGACATCTTCTTCTGGGCCTACACCGCCGTGAACGCGCTCTACTTCGCGAAGACGTTCGCGGGCATCGTGCTCCGGCTCGGTCGGTTCGGCCACACTCCTCAGCCTGCGAGCCCACCGTCATGACTGCCATCAAGCGCGCGATCCTGATCGCCGCCGGCCGCGGCAAGCGGCTCGGCACTCACACCGACGAGATCCCGAAGTGCATGGTCCAGGTCGGCGATCGGCCGATCCTCGGCTGGGTGTGGGGCGCGCTGTCCGCGGCGGGTGTCGAGGAGCTCGTGGTGATCCGCGGGTACCGAGGCGACGTGCTCGAGACGTTCGTGCGCTCGCTGGTCCCGAACGTCACGTTCGTCGACAACCCCGAGTGGCAGAGCAACAACGTGTTGATGTCGATGGCCTGCGCCCGGAAGTTCCTCGATCGCCCGACCTACGTGACCTACTCCGACATCATCTTCACCCCCGCAGTGGCGCAGGCCGCGGCTGCGTCGGATGCAGAGATCGGGCTCGTGATCGATCGACAGTTCCGCGCGATCTATGTCGGCCGCACCGAGCACCCACTCGACGAGGGCGAGGTCTCCGACCTGATGCCGGATGGCTCGGTCGCACGGGTCGGGAAGCGAGCGCTCCCGCCGGAGGATGCGATCGGCGAGTACATCGGACTGGCGCGCCTCGGAGAGCGCGGCGTCGCCACCGTGGCGAATACGCTCGATCAGCTGCAGCGGCAGTTCGCCGGCCGCGATCACGACCCGTTCATGCGGGCGGCGTCGTTCCGCCATGCGTATCAGACCGACCTGTGGCAGACCTTGATCGACAGCGGCATCCGGATCGATCCGGTCCTGATCGATGGCCAGTGGAGAGAGATCGATACGGGCCAGGATCTTGCGAGTGCACGGCAGCTGGTACAGTCGCAGACGAAGGAATGGTCATGAAGCAGGTCATCACGAGCCTCGGATTGATCGCGGCGCTGGTCCTCGGCACCGCATGTAGCAAGCCGGCCGAGGAGGATTGCCGCAAGGCGCTCTCCAACATGCAGTCGCTGATGGGCACCGAGTTCGTCGCGAAGAATCAGGACATGCAGGGCGAGGTCCGGCGCTGCCGGGGCGGCTCGAGCAAGCAGGCGGTCGAGTGCGCGATCGCAGCGAAGTCCCTCGACGATCTCCGGGCGTGCGACTTCATGCACGCCCCCGAGAAGAAGTGACCCTGCGCCCCGGAGCGCCGTCACGGTTAGCGCCTGCGCGCGGCCAGCACCCGGAGCCGCCAGGCCCCCAAGGGCACCCAGCAGAGGGCTCTTCGACAGGTCGCGAGCTTCTGACCGAGAACATGGGCGCTGTGGTCGAGACCTCGGCCTGGCGATCCGGGCGTCCTGGCCGCGCGTCTCCGGCAACCGCCGCGGTGGCGTTTTCGAGCGAGCGTGACGTCAGGGCGCCGCGCCCCTGCGCGCTGTCGTCGCTGCGAACCCGCGTGCTGCTGGTGGTCCTGGGGACGACGGGGCTGGCGGGTGCGCGACCGACTCCGGGCCTGTCCCTCGCGGCACTCGTCCCGGCCGACGATGCGCGCAAGGCGGTCGCGATCGGTCCCGCAGGTCAGGTCTACACGCCCGACGCCAGCGGCGACTGGGTTCGCACGCAGGCGATCAGCACGGCCGATACGCTCGGCAGCGCGGGGCGCGCCGGCGGCCACGTCGTCGCGGTCGGTGAGGGTGTGGTGTACCGCCTTGCCGCAAACGGCTGGACGGCGATCCGGCTGGTCCAGAAGGGGAAGGCCATGATGAGCGGCGGTGCGCGCGCGGTGGCCGCGGTCGGCCGGCAGCTGTTCGCGCTCGACAAGACCGCGGGTGGCGAGCCGTTCAAGCTCGCCCTCGCTCCTTCCCCGGTGCTCGCGCTCGGCAGCGGCGCGAACAGCGTCGTGATCGCCACCGAGCGCGGCCTGCTCCGCCTCGAAGGGACGGCATTCCGGCCGATCCCGCGCAGTCCGCGACGCGTCGAGAAGCTGATCTCGGATCGGTGGGCCCTGGTCGATCGCGGAGCGGTCGATCTGCGCACCGGAAAGACCACGCCGTGGCCTGCCGGCCTCTCGGTCGGCGTCGCCGCCCCCGCTCCCGAGGATGGCCTCGTGGCGGTCGGGAGCACGCGCGCCGGCCTCGAGCTGCTGACCGTGGGCCGGGCCAAGCTGGTCCGCGATCCGATCGACGGGACCGCGGGCGCCCGCGCGGTCGGGGTCGTGATCGACAAGAGTGGCCGGGCCACGGTCGCGCTCACCGATGGCCGGCTCGCTCGACGCGATCGCGGCACCTGGAACCTTACGACCGTTCGCGAGGCCCTCCCCACGCCCCGTGAGGGTGCCGCACCGGCCACGTCGCCATGACCTCGGGTCAGCTGAGGTTGCGCATCCGGATCCCGTCACGCTACCTTGGAACCTGTCGATGCCCCCGCACGTTCTCGTCGTCGATGACGATGCCTGGATTCTGCGCATGGTCGCGACCGTGCTCGAGAAGCGCGGCTACAGCGTCGAGACCGCCGTCGACGGTGAGGATGCACTCGCTCGCGCGCGCGCCCGCACGCCGGACCTGCTGATCACCGATGTGATGATGCCGCGGATGGACGGCTGGTCGCTGGTCCGCCAGCTACGCTCGCACGCCGAGCTGGCGTTGCTCCCCGTGATCTTCTTGAGCGCGCTGTCCTCCGAGGACGACCGGATCCGCGGCTTCCGGCTCGGCGCCGACGACTACGTCACCAAGCCATTCCGATTCGAGGAGCTCGATCTGCGCGTGGCCAAGACGCTGCGCCGCACGCAGGCGACCGTGCAGGAGACCCGCGAACAGCTCGGCGGCTCGAGCCTGCGCGGCGATCTCTCGCATGTCGGCCTGTCCTCGCTGCTCGTGCTGATCGAGATGGAGCGCAAGACCGGCCTGCTCCAGCTGCGCGCGCCGAACGGACCATCCGCGCAGATCCTTGTGCGCGAGGGCAAGGTCGTCCACGCGCGCCTGGACGATGCCGAGGAGCCGGTCGATGCCGAGTGCGTCTACTACCTGCTGACCTGGGGCGCCGGCGAGTTCGAGTTCACCGCGTGCCTCGTCGAAGGCGCGGATCGGGTGGCGGTCTCGACCACGCACCTCCTGATGGAAGGCGCACGCCTGATGGACGAGCAGAACGATCCAGCGCAGAGCGCAGCCGCGGTCCACGTGCCTCCGATCCCGTCCGACGACCCCTGGTAACGTGGTAGACCGTCGCCATGGCGACCAACCTCGAAGGCCAGCTCCGCGAGCAGCTCACCGCTGCGATGAAGGCGAAGGACGCGAAGACCGCGAACCTCGTCCGCATGATCAACACCAAGATCATGGAGCGTCGCACCGCGAAGGGCTTCACCGGTGAGGTCGACGACGCGCTGATCCTCGACGTGATCTCGACCTACAAAAAGTCGATGGAGAAGGCGCGTACGGACTACGTCAACGCCGGCGACCGCGGCAAGGAGCAGGTCGCGGAGCTCGACTTCGAGATCGCGTGGTGCTCGACGTTCCTCCCGAAGGGGCTCTCCGAGGCCGAGCTGCGTGAGGTCGTGGCCAAGCACGTCGCCGCGCTGCCCGCGAAGGATCCGAAGATGGCCGGCAAGGTCATCGGGATGGTCAAGAAGGAGCTCGGCGATCGCGCCGATGCGCAGATGACCAAGAAGCTCGCGGACGAGCTGCTGTCGTCATAGCCCGCAGGTCCGGTCGTCCGCGAGTCGGCCGGACGCGTCGGGCCCATGGACATACGCGGACAGCTCTGCTCGTGGTTACGCGCAGATCGATGCGGCACGGCACGTGGAAGTGCGCGGTGTATGCTTCAACCAATGTCCGCGGCGAGACAGCTCACCATCGAGGATCTGTTCGCCGGTGGCGCCGACCTCCGTGCCGAGCTGATCCACGGAGAGATTGTTCCGAAGGCCGCACCGCACGTTCCTCAC
>JAYUVX010000141.1:0-17390 GCA_043753855.1 Myxococcales bacterium
TTGAGCAAGTTCTCCTTCTCCGCGAAGAACTCGTCGTTGCACAGCAGCACGGCGCCACCGACGGCCTCGCTCGCGAGATCGGGGAGCTCGGTGAACGGAGGTAAGGCAGGCTCGCTCATAGCAGTGCTCCCAGCTCGGTGGCGATGATCCGTCCGTCCTCGGCGACGCGCTGGCCGCGCAGATACGTGGCGTGGATCGCGCCGCGCAGCGTCTCGCCGGCATACGGCGTGACCTTGTGACGATGCTGAACCGATGCGGCGGTGACCTGCGTGGTCCCGGCATCGTCGAACACGACGAGATCGGCATCGTTGCCGGCGGCGATCGCGCCCTTCTTCCCGGTGAACCCCGCGAGCTTCGCCGGGCCCTCGCACATCCAGCGCGCGATCTGCACCAGCGTGTGGCCACGCGCCGAGGCCTCGGTCCAGATCACCGGCAGCGCGAGCTGCAGACCCGAGACGCCGCCCCATGCGGTCATGAAGTCGCGCGCCTCGATCGCCTTCAGCGCGGGCGTGCACGGCGAGTGATCGCTCGCCACGAAGTCGAGCGTACCGGCGGCCAGCGCCTTCCACAGCGCCTCGCGATTCGCGGCCTCGCGGATCGGCGGCGCGCACTTGAACGGCGTCGCTCCGTCGGGGATGCGCTCCGCGGTGAAGTGCAGGTAGTGCGGGCAGGTCTCGGCGGTCAACGGCAGCCCCTGGGCCTTGGCGGCGGCGAGCAGCGGCAGTGCGCTCGCCGCGGAGTGATGGACGATGTGAGTGCGCGCCCTGGTGGCACGGCATAGCCCGGTCACCATCGCGATCGCCTGCTCCTCCGCACCCTCGGGCCGCGATGCGAGGTAGGTGGCGTACTTGCTCGGATCGGCATGCGCGAGGCCCGGCGCGACGAGATCGATCGGCCCCGCGACCTCGGCGTGCACGAGCAGCGGGCGATCGAGCCCCGCGAGGATCGGCATCGCGATCGCGAGGTGCGGCTCGGCGACCCAGCCGAACTCGGCGACGCCGCTGTCGACGAGGAAGCACTTGAACCCGCGCACGCCATCGGCGACCAGGCCGGCGAGCTCGCCCGCGTTGCCGGGCACCACGCCGCCCCAGAACCCGACGTCCACGCTGCACTGGCCGGTGGCCGCGGCGCGCTTCGCCGCGAATCCTTCACGCGTGGTGGTCGGCGGGATCGAGTTGAGCGGCATGTCGACCAGCGTGGTCACGCCACCGATCGCCGCGGCGCGGGTGGCGGTGGAGAAGCCCTCCCACTCGGTGCGCCCGGGCTCGTTGAGATGGACGTGGGTGTCGACGATGCCGGGCAGCACCGCGAGCTCGCCCACGTCATCAAGCCGAGCACCTGCGGGTACGTCGTCCCACCCGGCGATCCGCTCGATCCGGCCCGCGGTGATGTGGATCGCCGCGGGTGCGATGTTGCCCGCGCTCACCACGCGCCGCGAACGAACGACGAGGTCGACCATCGCGGCGCAGTATAGCCGTCAGATCGGCGCGATCACATGCGCGAGCTGGCCCGTCCACACGGCGAACGCGAGCAGCAGCCCGAGCAGCGCGAGCACGACCCACGGCCCGCGATCCGGCACGGGAACGCGCGGCAGCCGCTGCGTGTTCTCGAGCCGCTTGCCCGGGGGCAAGGACGTCCGGGCCTCCCGGGTCTGCGCGTGCATCGCGAACCCTGGGATCTTCCGCTTCGTCGGATCGAGGCGCTTCGTCGGATCGAGGCGCAGCGTCGGGATCGTGGGCGGCGCCTGGTCGAACGTCGGCGCTTCCTCGTCGAACATCCGCGGCGGCGGCGGAACCTCCCGGCGTGTCAGCTTGCCGGTCGCGGGCTTCGGGGGCGCCGGGGGCGCCACGTTCCTGGCGACGCGCTCGACGCGGGTGAACGCTAGGGTGTCGACGAGCTTGCCGACGTGGCTCTCGCTCCACGGCTCGCGGGTGAACGCCCACTCGACCCAGCGCTTGGTCTCGCCCGCATCGACCCGGCCGATCTCGTCGGCGACCGCACGCAGCGCCTTGCCCATCGCCGCGGCGTTCTGCCAGCGCTGATCCGGATCGCGCTGCAGCGCGGTGAGCACGATGTCATCGAGGTCGCGGGTGACCCGGCGCTCGTGACGCGACGGCGCGGAGATCTTCAGCTCGCGGACCTTGCGAACGGTCTCGATCTCGGTAGCCGCGTGGAACAGTCGGTGCCCGGTGAGCATCTCGTGGGCGACCACGCCGACGGCGAACAGATCCACCCGGCCATCGAGGCGGCCATAGGTGTACTCGGGCGCGACATACGACAGCTTGCCCTTGATGTAGCCGACCTGCGTCTGGACCCGCGAGCGCGCGGCCTTCGCGATGCCGAAGTCGATCAGCTTCACGATGCCGGTGCTGGAGATGATGATGTTTGCCGGCGAGACATCGCGATGGATCAGGTCGAGCGGCCGGCCGAGCTCGTCCTCGAGGTTGTGTGCGTGATCGAGCGCGTCGCACAGCTGGATCAGGATCTCGAGGATGATCGGCAGCGGGATCGCACCAGCGGCGGTGCGCGACTGGCGCATCACCGCATCGAGCGTGGGGCCGGAGACCAGCTCCATCGCGATGTAATAGAGCCCGTTCGCCTTCCCGAGCTCGTACGCCTGCGCGATGTTCTCGTGCCGCAGCAGGCGCGCGAGCCGTGCTTCCTGCACGAACGATTCGACGAGGTCGGTGTCGTCGCACAGGTGCGGCCACAGCCGCTTGATCGCGACCGGCGGGCCCTCGCCATCGATCCGCGTAGCACGGTGCACCGAGGCCATACCGCCCTCGCCGAGCGTCTCGTGCAGGTAGTACGCACCGAACCGCTCGGCCTTTGCAGGGGGGACCGCGAGCTTCGGAAGCGCGGCGTACGAGGACGATGCCTGGGAGCGCAGCTTGATCGGGGCGAGCGGGCCCGGAGCGCGCGGCGCCGCGACCTCGCGCCCGTCGTCCCGACGGTGCGCCCTCGCTGTCGTCCGTGCGCTGGGCGATGGCATGCGGCCAGGATCCGCCGGATCGGAGGCCACCTCCACTGACTCGATCTGGCGTTGCACTAACAGTGCAACACCGTGCGGTTGCCGCACACCGGCGGAACTACGCGAGAATCCACGCGGCCACCGCTGTCAGGCTGTTAGTCCAGCCGCGCGCCGTCGGTGATCCACTTCTTCAGCTCGCCGCGCTCCCGCCGCGTGATCCCGGTCTTGTTGTTGTAAGGCATGTTCTGCTGCTCGACCGCCCGCAGCAGGATCTTCGATGCGTTGACCTGGATCTGGCGCGGAGAATCGAGCCGCAGGCCGGCGGGCGGTGACGTGAACACGTCATCCGAGGGATGCGTGCTGTGGCAGGTCACACAGCGCGTCGCGACGATCTCTTGCACGCGCTTGAACGGCACTGGCTCCTGGATGTCATCGACGCTGCGCGCATCGATCCGGGTGACGATCATCAGGCTCGCCACCGCGAACGCACCGGCGCTGACCGCGGGGACAAGCCAGGCGGCGAGCGCCAGCTGTCGGCCATTGCCCAGGTAGCGGATATTCATGAAGTGCCGTACGCCGGCGCCGCCGATCATCACAAGGATCAGGATCAGCCAGTTGAGCGGATGACTGGTCGCGCCACCGAAGTGGTTGGACAGCATGATGAACAGCAGCGGGAACGTCAGGTAGTTGTTATGGATGCTGCGCTGCTTCGCGCGGATCGACAGCGACGGATCCTGATCGCGGCCCTCCTTGGTCGCGTTCACCAGCTCGTGCTGCGACGGCACGATGCAGAACCACACGTTGCCGGTCATCAGCGTCCCGATCACGACGCCGGTCTGCATGTACGCGGCCTTGCCGCTGAAGAACTGCGCGAACCCGAAGATCGACGCGAACAGCATCGCGATCGAGAGGATCCCGGCGAGCCGCGGGTTGGAATCGCCGAGCATCTTCCACAGCGCGTCGTAGATCACCCACGCGACGAAGATGATCGAGATGCTCATCGTCACGGCGACGGTGCGATCGACATCGTGCGTGCTCGGATCGACCAGACCGCCGGCGCCGTTCAGGTAGTAGACGATCACGAACAGCGCGATGCCGGTCGCCCAGGTCGAGAAGTTCTGCCACTTAAACCAGTGCAGGATCTTCGGCATCTCGCCGGGACCGAGCAGCTTCTTCTCGGCTTCGTAGAACGCGCCCGAGTGGACCATGAAGATCTTGCCCTGCGAGAGCGTGCCCTGGCCCGCGACCTTCTCGAGGTTGCGATCGAGCCAGTTGAACAGCATCGAGTTGCCGACCCACATGATCCCGGCGATCAGGTGTGCCCAGCGGAAGATGACGTCGAACAGCTCGTTCAGGTGCAAGGCGGGCTCAGTATAAAGCCGCCGGCTGGTACTGTCGGGCCCATGCGCAAGCTTGTCGCACTGCTCGTCGTGCTCGCCGGTTGTCCCGAGAAGAAGGAGGACTACAAGGACCAGAAGCCTCCCGCGGAGGTCGAGCGTGACAAGGCGCCCGCGCCGGTGAAGAAGAAGAAGGCCGGTCCGCCGGCGGACCTCGGCACGTGCACGCTCACGGTCTCCGGCGGCATCACCGCCGAGCAGACCGCGGTCGGCGGCAAGGCCTCGACCAACGTCGCCTACTGGTACAAGCCCGAAGAGCGCAAGAACATGATGGGCGTCGATGGCTACGTCGTCTCGTGCAGCGGGGAGAAGTTCCGGTTCCAGCTGCTGCCCGGCGGCGGCAAGCTCGACGGCATGCCGTTCGCGCCCAAAACGTTCAAGTTCGCCAAGGGCAAGAGCGATGGCGCGAGCGTCATGATCGCGTTCGGCCAGGCGACGGTGTCGGATGCCACCGGCACGGTCGATGTCACCGCGATCGATCTCAAGCACATCGCGGGAACCGTGGATCTCGCCGGCAAGGTCGTGCCGGGCAACAAGCAGATCACGATCAAGGGCTCGTTCGATTACGTGTGCCCCGGCCTCTCGGCATGCGACTTCGGCGACGCGCCGTAGGGACTCAGAACGCCATGCCGACGCGCAGGTAGCCGGTCGGCATCGGCTCGTCCGACGAGGACTCGTCGGTGCTGGTGTGGTGCAGGTTGCGCGTCACGCCGAGCGCGGCGGCGATGTTGAAGCCCGAGTCGAACGTCCAGTGCCACCCGAACAGCACCTCGGGGCCCGCATAGGTGTGCGCGACCGGCGTCATGTCGCCGTCGTCGAACAGATCCCACGGCGTGTCCATCGTCGCCTGGTAGACGAAGCCCGGCTCGAGGAACGGTCCCGAGAACGCGCGGCGCAGATACAGCGGCGCGCTGATCGCGAGCTCGTGACCCGTGGTGTGGCCGAACAAGTCGTAGTCGAACAGCTCGACGTTGCCGCGGAGCACGATGTTATCGGTGACCGCGGCGGCCACCGAGACGCCGTAGAACCCGACGAGCCAGCCGATCGGATTGGTCGAGAAGTTGAACCGTTTCGGGTTGTTCACCCGGTACTCGTCGCGCTCGCCGACCTTCACCAGCTGACCGTTGAGGTGCGAGACCTCGTCCCAGCGGTGGGTCACCGGCGCGGGCGGCGGGGACTCGTCGGCACCCGGCTGGGCGGCGGCAGGAGCAACGAGCGCGGCGAGCAGCAGAGCGGAAGCGGCGATGCAGCGGATCATGACCCACAGCAAGAGCAGCTTTGGTGCCATGGTCCGACCACCTGGCAAGCCATTAATTTTGCTGGGACTCAGCGCATCGGGGTGCCCGGATCCTGACAGCCTGGCTGCAGGATCCTCATCAGCCCCAGGCGCGGCGGATGGCCTCGGCGATCCCACCGCCGCTGCCCGCCACGGTCTCCAGCCGATCGGTCGCCTTCGCGCTGACGTGCTCCGGCGAGCCGCCCATCGCGAACGAACGGCCGGCGACCTCGAACATCGGGACGTCGTTGACCCAGTCGCCGATCGCGACCGCCTCGCTCGTCGAGCAGCCGACCCTCCGGCACAGCTCGGCGAGTGCGGTGCCCTTGCTCGGGCCGGCCGCGCGCACGAGCAGCGCGTGCTTGCCAGGGCAGTGGCTCACCGGGAAGCTGACCGAGAACAGCTGGCCCGCGTGGGCCCGCACCACGGCAAGCGCAGCGGCCACTTGCTCCGGATCTCCGATCGCGACCGCGGCGATCGGCTCGGTCTGCCAAGCGAGATCCTGCTCGACGACACGCAGGTTCGGCGACCACGTGCGGATGTAGCCCGCGTACGGCGCGCCGCCGTGATCGTGGTGGATGCCCTGCGAATCGAACACGAAGCCCGCGAGGCCGTGCGCACCGACGGTCTCGCGCAGCAGCGTGCGCATGCCGTGCTCCATCGGATGATGCGCGAGCGTGGTGTTCGAGTGCAGCTCGACGAGGTGGCTGCCCTCGACACACGCGATCGCGCCCTCGATCCCGCAGGCCGCGGCGGCACCGAGCGCGCCCGATTGCAGGCGCCCAGTGATGATCGTTACGGCGACGCCCGCCCGCTGCAGCTCGGCGATCGCCGCGACATCCGTCGCATCCACCTGCTGATCGCTGCGCAGCAGGGTTCCGTCTAGGTCGAGTGCGAGCAGCCGGTACGACATCGAACCGTCGTTATAGCGTGGATCGCGTGCCCCGGCTCACGCGCGTGTTCAAGGCGAGGACAACAGCTCGTCGACCTCGCGCAACGTGAACGGCTTCAGCAGGTGATGATCGAACCCCGACGCCGCGGAGCGCTCGCGATGCACCGATTCCCTCATGCCGGTGATCGCGATCAAGCGCGGCTGCCGATGAAGCGTGGCGAGCCGGCGAAGCCGTCGGGCGAGCTCCCAGCCGTTGATCAGCGGAAGCGCGAGATCGATCACCACCGCATCGGGACGATGCCGGGCCACTTGTTCCAGCCCGGTCAACCCATCCTCGGCCGTATGCACCTCGTAACCAAGGATGCGGAGCCCGATCTCGAGCGACGCCCGGATGTCCTTGCTGTCGTCGACGATGACGACGCGCCCCTTGAACACCACTCTCTTTGACGGCACATCATGCGTCCCACGGCTGACCATCACCATGCTCCATGCGCTATCACGGAGTGCAAACGGATTCAAAGAGCTTATCGTACACAGTCTTGTGAAAACGGCGGTTCAGCGGATCTCTCCTGCCGAGCAGCCCGGAAGCTGCACCACAGTTTCGACGACTCCGTCAGCTTCGTCGCGGACTGAAAGCGGAGTATCAATCCGCTGGAAAATACCGCGCGAGCTTCACGGTCAATGGCCAGTGGATCGTGCGCCTCCGTTCCACGGGCCAGCATCGGGCGAGCGCCGTGTGCAACGCGTCGAGTGTGCCGGTCCCTCGCGCTGCGGTAAGCTTCACCGTCGCTGACCAGGTCGTTACATATCCAAGTAGCTCGTCGCGCGTCCAGCTCGCCGTCATCTCGAGCGGCGGGGCATCGACCAGGTCCCACGGCAGCACGAGATCGCGATAGCCATTCTCGACATGCGCTCGGCCAGCCGGCCAGTACGGTGCCGCGTCGTCGCGGTAGTAGCGTTCGACGATCGAATTCGCTTCGTCTCCCTCGATGATCGCGATGCCGTAGCTGACGAGTGCGATCAGCGCACCGGGCACCGCGACACGTGCGACCTCGGCGGTGAACCGCGGCCAGTCGAACCAGTGCGCCGACTGTGCGGCCACGACGAGCGCGATGCTCGCAGCCGCAAGACCACTGTCCTCGGCCGATGCGCGACGGTATTCGATGCCCGCCACGGCCGGCGCGGAATCGAGCTGTGCCTGTGCGGGGTCGGTGGCGATCACGCGTGAGAACCGGTTTCGCAGGGCGGTCGAGAGCTGGCCGCTACCGCAGCCGACATCCCAGGCGATTCCCGGCGGCGATCGATCGGCGAGCACGTCGACCAGCGCGGGCGGATAGGTCGGTCGGTACGCCGCGTAGCGCGCCGCGATCGTCGAGAAGTGATCGGCGAACGTCATGTCCACTGGGATGCCGCGAGCCGGCTACCGGTATCTCGCCTGGACGCCGATGCCGGCCTCGAGCTCGAAGCGCAGCCAGCGCGAGAACGTCAGGGTCTCGCCGATGAACGCATAGAATCCGTAGGCCTTCTCGAGATCGAGCCACAGGCCATTGAGGTTGCGGATGCCGAGGTCGTTGCCGCGATCGGCGCCGCTCGGATCCTTGTAGCCGGCGAAGTCGAACACCGCCTGCGCCGTGGTGAACAGCTTGGTCGACCTGGCATCGCTGAAGAAGAACCGCGCGCCCGGCGAGATGTGGATCATCCGCGGACCCTCGTCCGCGCTGTTCAGTGTGGGACTGAAGTCACCCTGGATGCCGAGCCGGACCTCCGCGAACACGTCGATCCGGCGACGGAGACCATAGCCAAGCTCGAGGTCCATCGAGAACGGCGCGCGCCCCGTGCACACCGGCGCGTTGCCCGTGCTCGTCGAAGCATCGGCCGCGCCGCAGTAGTCGGTCTTGTCGTACGGGACGATTGCGCGCAGCCCGAGGGCGAGGTGCAGCGACACCTCGAACATGCCCTGATGGGAGAACGTGTCGGCTTCCGCCGGAGCTGCCGCTTTAGGGGGGGGGCGGGCCGGCGCGGCGCCCTCACCCTCCTTTGCCGGCGCGATCGGCTCGGCGACGCGATCTGCCCACGCGGGCGTGAGTCCGGTGAGTCCAATGACGACCAGGGCCAAGGCGACCCCACCCGAGTACCGCATGGCGCCGACGCTAACACGCCCCGGAGACGGTGGCCTCCGGCGGTCGCGGGCGCTACCTTCCCCCGGTGCGCGATCCCAGGTCCGGCCTGACGCGGCGCCGCCTCCTGGGCGGTGGCCTGGCCGCCGCCATGCTCGCCCTCACCTCGCGCCCAGCCCGTGCGATCGGCCCAGGCTCCAAGTTCCGGTTCGGGCAGCTCCAGCTCGGTCAGGCCTCCGGCGACAAGCGCCTCGGCCCCCGCCCGAGCGCGCTGCGGCGCCTCGGCTGGGAGCTCGAGAAGCGGACGTCGGTCGAGGTCGAGCTCGAGCCGGCCGCGGTCATGCCGACCAGCGACACGCTGCACGAAACCCCGTTTTTGTATCTCGCCGGCGAGCGCGAGCTCGAGCTGCCGAGCGCCGCGGGGATCGAGAGTCTGCGCCGGTTCCTCACGTTCGGAGGGTTCCTCCTGATCGACTCCGCGGAAGGCTCGACCGACGGCGCGTTCGATGGCTCCGTGCGCAAGCTGATGGCGGCGGTGTTCCCGCCGGTCGGTTCGCAGAAGAGCCTCGAGCTCGTGCCGAGCGATCACGTCGTCTACAAGTCGTTCTACCTGCTCGACAAGCCGCTCGGCCGGCTCGCGATCCAGCCGGCGATGGAGGGCGTGTTCCGCGACAAGCGCCTGGTTGCCGCGTACGTCGCGAACGATCTTGGCGGTGCGTGGTCGCGCGATGACTTCGGCAACTACGACTACCGCTGCGAGCCCGGCGGCGAGCGCCAGCGCGAGCTCGCGTTCCGCATGGGCGTGAACCTCGTGATGTACGCGCTGTGCCTCGACTACAAGTCGGATCAGGTCCACGTGCCGTTCATCTTGAAGCGCCGGCGCTGGAAGCCCGATGATGGCGCGCTGACGCCCGGGGAACCGCCCAAGCCGTGAACGCCCCGTGAACATCGTCCTGTGGCCATCGCTGGTCCGCTACGGACTGGCCGGCGCCTTCATCGTCCTGTTGATCGCGACCGTGCTCGCGGTCCGCGCCGGCCGAGGTGGGCTCGGTGCCGCGCTCGGAGTCGCCGCCCTGCTCTCCGGTGGTGCGCTCGCGGCCGAGGCGCTGGTCTCGCTGACCGTGCGGCTCGCCGCGCCGGGTGCGAGCGACTTCAACGAGTACCGCTGGGTCATGCTCGCGCCGTGGGGCCGCCTCGGCCTCGCGCTCGGCGGCGCCGCGGTGATCGGCATCGTCGGGCTGTCGTGGCGGGCGAGCCGGGGAGCTCCGGCCTGGCGGCGCGCGACGATGATCGGGCTGCGTGCCGGCGCTGCGGTCGGTGCGCTCGTGGTGTTCCTCGAGCCCGCGGTCGAGCTACGGCAGGTCGCGCGCGAACCGAACCGGATCGCGATCCTGATCGATGACTCGAAGTCGATGGGCCTCGCCGAGAAGCCCGATGGGCCGACGCGGATCGAGCGCACGCGGCAGCTGATCGAGAAGTCGAAGTCCACGCTCACGGCGTGGGAGCAGAACCACAAGATCGACTACTACACGTTCGCGGAGACGGTCACCGCGACCAGCCCCGCCGGCCTGCTCGCCGATACCGCGCAGGGCAAGGCCACGCTGATCCG
The DNA here is from genome assembly GCA_043753855.1 of Myxococcales bacterium. GTDB lineage: Bacteria > Myxococcota_A > Polyangia > Haliangiales > Haliangiaceae > JABFXX01. The sequence continues at coordinate 10,263 of JAYUVX010000141.1, forward strand.
CAAGGCGCTGGAGACCATCCGCGGTCGCTACGAAGGGCGGGACCTCGCCGCGATCCTGCTGATCTCCGACGGCGCATCCACCGGCGGGTTCGACGAGGACTCCGGCGATGGCGCGGTGCGGGACTTCCTGCGCTCGCTCGATACCCGCGTGCACACCGTGTGGGCCGCGCGGCCGGGCCTCAAGGATGTGGCGGTGGCCAAGGTGATGGCCGACGAGTTCGCGTTCGTTCGCACGGTGGTCCGGATCGATGCCGTGATCCGCACCACCGGCCTTCCCGCTCGCCAGGTCGCGGTGACGCTGTCGACGGATGGTCAACCGCTGCGCCAGAAGCTGGTCGACTTCCCGGCCGGTGAGCACGACGTCACCGTCACGTTCGAGGTCACGCCGCCGCGCGTGGGTCGCTATGTCTACGAGGTCGCAGTGCCGGTCGCGGCCGGCGAGGCGGTCACCACGAACAACGCGCGCAGCTTCGTCGTCCGCGTGATCCGCGACAAGATCCGCGTGCTCCAGGTCGCCGGTCAGCCGGGCTGGGATGTGCGCGGCCTGCGGCAGATGCTGAAGAGCAACCCGAACGTCGATTTGATCTCGTTCTTCATCCTGCGCACGCAGGACGACGTGTCGCTGGTGCCGAACGACGAGATGTCGCTGATCCCGTTTCCAACCCGCGAGCTGTTCGAGCAGCAGCTGCCGAGCTTCGATCTGATCATCCTCCAGGACTTCGAGTTCATGCCGTACGGCATCGGTGACTACCTCGAGAACATCCGCAGCTATGTCGAGGGCGGCGGTGGGCTCGCGATGCTCGGTGGCGCGGCGTCATTCACCTCGGGCGGCTACTTCGGTACGCCGGTCGCGGCCGCGCTCCCCGTGGAGCTCTACGGCCCGTTCGACACAGGTCCGATCCTCGATACCGGCAAGTTCTCGCCGCAGCTCACCGAGGCCGGCGTGCTGCATCCGGTGACCGCGCTGCGCTACTCCGCCGAGGACAACCTCGCGACCTGGAAGGCCTTGCCGCAGCTCGAGGGCGTGAACCTCGTCGCGGCCGCGAAGCCCGATGCCACCGTGCTCGCCACCCATCCGCGGCTCAAGACCAAGGCGGGCAAGCCGATGCCGGTGATCGTCGCCGGTGACTACGGCAAGGGGCGCTCGCTCGCGGTGACCACCGATTCGGTGTGGCGCTGGGGGTTTGTCGCCGCGGCGCGCAGCGGCGACAATGGGCGCCAGTACACCAAGCTCTGGGACAACGCGATGCGCTGGCTGATCCAGGATCCGGACCTGCGCAACCTCCATGTCGACAGCGACGCCGTCGAGTATGCGCCCGGGCAGCTGATCCGGGTCACCGTGCGCCTGGTCGGCCGCGACTACCAGCCGCTCCCCGGCGGCGTGGTCACGCTGGTCGTCAAGCGCGGCGCGGATCCCGCCAAGGCGGAGCAGGTCGCCACCGCGAAGGTCCCCGTCAACGAGGATGGAACGGCCGTCCACGAGCTCGGCAGCAACCTCGCGCTCGGGCCCGGCGTCTACCGGATCGAAGGCCATGCCACGATCGGTGGCCGCCAGGTCGACGCGAGCGACATCTTCCTGATTCGCGAAGGTGGCAGCGAGCTCGATCGCCCGGTCGGTGATCCGGCAACGCTCGATGCGATCGCGAAGGCAACCGGAGGCTCGTCTCTCGGTGCCATCGATTTCCTCCCCAGCGACCTCGAGCTCGATCCACCGCGGATCGTGCGCGTCGACCGACGCACCGATGTCGAGCTGTGGAGTCGTCCCGGCCTCCTGTTCCTGGTGATCGGTCTGCTCGGCCTCGAGTGGCTCTTGCGCCAGCGAAGCGGCTACTTGTAGAAGGAACCTCGCATGGCCCTCTCCCCCGACAGTCTCGTCACCGACCTGATGTTCCAGGCCAACGCTGCCATCGACCAGCAGAAGCTGATCGAGGGCCTCGGCGGCCAGGATGTGCTCGAGGCCAAGCAATTGCTCGATGTGGATCGCCTCGATCCGCGCGCGGAGATGGAGCTGTCTCCCTCGATGCCGTTCCGCCGCCGCGGTGAGCGCCGGCTGATGATCATCGATGACAAGGCGATCGTGCCCCGCGAGGATCCGCAGGGCGATCCGCTGGTGAAGGCAGATCTGCGCCCGTTCAAGGAGGCGCTGATCAAGATCTGCGAGACGCTGCCGATCCGCCTCGGCCGGCTGTTCACGCTCGGCACCTGGGGCGACGCCGTGGTCGTGGCGCGCACCGCCCGCGATCTGCGTGGCATCGCGCTCCTGCCCTACGCGCTCGACTCGCAGGTCGATGTCGATGGCAAGCGCCGGCAGACGCCGCTGTCGCAGAAGGAGTTCGAGACCAAGATCCTCGCGTTCGAGAAGCGGCTCGAGGAGCTCGACGAGGAGCAGATCCTCGCCGGCGTCGATGGCCCCACCACGGGCATCAACTTCGAACGCCGCGGCGAGCTGCTGATCGTCGATGTCCTCGAGGAGGACGGCACCTGGGACCAGCGCAAGTCGATGCTGCTCGAGAATCAGCTCGCCCAGGTCGAGCGGTTCTCGATGCTGCCGGGTGCGCCGCAGCCGAAGACGCAGCCCGCGACCAACGGAACGCCCGATGCCAAGGCGAGCCCCGCGAAGGCCGTCCCGAAACCGGTCGAGCCGCCCGCCCCTCCCAAGGAGGAGCCGAAGGGCCCGCCGATCAGCGCGCGCGAGGTCGATGGCGCGGTGGTGCTGGTGTTCCCGGCGGAGCGCTTCGATCTAGAGATCGCGGCGGCCCTCGGCAAGCAGGACTTCGACCACGTGCTGCGCCGCTCCGACAACCTCACCGGCTCGATGCGCGACAAGATCCACCGCGATGGTGTGCGCTGGATCGCGCCGCTTGAATTTCTGTCGGAGGTGTTCGTCGATGGCAAGCCGCTGACCAAGGCGGAGTTCGAGCGCGATTCGCAGAAGCTGGATGGCATGAAGTCCCTCGACGTTCACTTCCCGCGGTTTGGACCCGTGATGCTCCTCGAGATCACCGGCAAGGGCCGGTTCGTGACCACGATCGATGGTGCCGAGCGCGCCGCGCAGCTGGTGGCCGGCTGATGAAGCCGGGCGTCATCGCCGGGGTCGTGTGCGCGCTCGCAGGCGCGGCGCATGCGCAGGCCGGTGACGAGTTCGGCGGTGCGAGCGTGATCTTCGCGCGTGGCTCGTCGCTGTACCGTGTCGATCCGAAGGGCAAGGGTGAGACCGAGGTCGCCACCATCGCACCTGCCGGCACCAAGCTCTCGGTTCGCGCGCTGCGCACCGATGCGCAGGGCAAGATGCTGCTCGTCGATGTCGGCGGCAAGTGGTCGTTCATGCCGCTCGATGGCTCGACCAAGACGTTGACCGAGCTGCCATGCGCCGATGGTCCGGCGCAGATCGCCGAGGACGCCGCGCTGCTGCTATGCCGCAGTGCGAAGGGCGGCTCGTTGATCGTCAGCCTGCCCGACGTGCGCCAGCGCGAGATCGACATTCCCTCGACGGGCACCCGGATGTTCGGCGTGGGCCCGGAGCGCCGGGTGGTGTGGGCCGACAAGACCGGCGTGTGGTCCGCGTTGACCCGCGATCTGAAGGTGCGCCAGCAGGTCGCCGCCGAGGCGCCGCTGCGCTCGTTCCTGCCGAGCCCCGATGGCCAGCGCGCCACCGGCGTCTACCTCGACAAGGTCTACACCAGCGTGAAGGACACCAAGCCCGCCGAGCTGCTGATGGGCTTCGCGCTCGACGGCCAGGCCGCGCGGCGCCGGGCGATCAAGAGCGGCGTGCCGATCGAGTGGTCCCACGACAGCAAGTGGGTGCTGGTCCAGGAGGGCGGCAGCGCGTGCATCATGATGGCCAACGGCGGCCAGTACAAATGCTGGAAGGGCTACACCGGCGCCTCGGTCGCGAGCGATGGCCACTGGGGCCTCGTGCTCGGCAACCGCGACGGCAGCAAGAAGCAGAGCGCCGTGAAGAAGGACACCAGGCCAAAGAAGGGCAAGGCCTCCAAGAACACCGAGCCGACCGACGAGCCCGAGAGCGCCGAAGCCAGCGACGCGCGCGCCGACGATGTCGAGGTCGCCCCGCCGAGCGGCCCGCTCGCGCTCTATCGCGCGCAGCTCGAGGGTGCGTTCAGCGTCGCGCCCACGCTGATCGTGAAGGTCGTCGACGGCGCCGCGGTGTGGATCCCGCCGCACATTCTCTAGGTGGTCAGGGAATGAAGATCGTGTCGCCGGGCAGCACGAAGATGTTCATGTCGGGCCGCTTGCCCGATGCGAGCAGATCGTAGTCGAACGGGATCCGCTTCGCTTCCCGGGTTTTCGGATCGGTCCGCAGCAGCACGACGCCATCGCGGCGAGCGAACCGCGTGGGTCCGCCTGCGAGTGCGATCGCATCTGCCACCGTCACGAACTGATCGGTCGTGAACACGCCGGTCTTCACGACCTCACCCTGGACCGTGAACCGGTAGCTCCGCCAGGCCTTCACCGCGACGGTGATCTCCGCGTCCTGGACCTTCACGAAGTTCGCGAGCTTGGTCTTGATCGCGCCTTTCAGCACGCTCGGCGTCTCGCCGCCGGCCTTGAGGTCCCCGACCAGCGGCATCGTGATCGTTCCATCGGGGCGGATCGTCGCCTCGGTGTTGAGCCCGGTGTTGCCCTCGCCCCAGACGTTGATCGCCACGACATCGCCGACGCCGAGCGTCAGCTCCTTGTTCCGCGGATCGGGCTCCGCCCCGTAGTTGTACTTCGGGAGGTTGCTGCCACACGCAGCGACGAGCAGAGCCAGCAGGACGAGCGAGCGCATTGGCGGCAGTTTGACTCAACCAGCGTCGTCAGCGCCACCGGAGGGGCGCCAATGCGGTGAGCCATGCGTTAGGGCGTCACGGACAGCCGTTGTCGTTGCCGTTGCCCGAGTTGCCGCCCTGCTGCGCCTTGTAGCAGGTGCCCGCACCGGTGAACCGGACCAGCTCCTCGACCTGCTTGGGAGAGTCGGGATACTTGGTGCACGTCGAGATGACAAAGATACGGAGGTTGGTGTCGACCGCGAGGTCGTTGGTGCCGGTCAGCTCGTCGTCGTCATCCTTGAGCGTGATCGTGAAGTCGCTGATGCCATCCGACGGGTTGTCGATGTCGTGATCGATGGCGTTCAAGAACGTCGGCTCGGTGCCGGTGTTGAGGTTGCCCGCCCACGACGTGTAGTTGGCGACCACCACGCTCCGTGCCGCGGCCAGACCCGCCTCCGCGCAGTACGTGGCGGAGACGCCGGTGTTGGTGACGTCGGTCGCGCGGTTCGACGACATCTGCATCGACGTGAGCACGATGCCGCCGGCGAGCAGTGCCGAGATCAGGATCAGCGTCACGAGCATGGCGCTGCCCTGCTGGGTGGGAGCGCGGCGAACCCTGATCATGGCGAACCTCCGGTGTTGCGAATCTCGATGGTGGAGCGCAGCACGCGGCGGCGGTACGCATCGGCGCTGCCCGCCGGGCGATCCTCCGCCGCGGGGCGCGCGAACGAGGCGGGGCCGGTGACCGGCGTGGCCGCGCGCGCGATCAGCGTGATCCGCACCGCGCGGATACTGCCCCCGACGGGGAGCGTGTCACCCGCGACGTTGTAGGTCCACTCGTCGTCGTTGGCCCCGGCACCGACGTCGGTCAGCGCGGTGTCACCGTTGGTATCGATGCCCAGCGCGACCTGCATGCCCTCCACGCCCTCGGCGAGTGGCTCGGCCGCGAGCGGACCCTGCGGTCCATCGGGATCCATCATCAGCGTCGGGATCAAATCGACGGTGCCGATGTAGAACTCCGCATGCTGCGCGCGGATCACGAGCGAGCCCGCGGGATAGTTGGTCGCCGGCCAGTTGAGCGTGCCGGTGCACATGCTCCCGAGCGTCAACGTCCCGGTGCCCGAGTTGACGCCGGTGACCTTGAACATGTGGCCCTGCGAGATGTCGCTGATGATCACGTAGTCGTTCGCCGCGATCTGGTTGGTGTCGGTGACCACCACGCTCCCGCCCGACGAGGTGAGGAGGCTACGCGTGGACGTGGCCACGGCGCCCGACGCGAAGATCACGTCGAGCCGGTCGGGGGCGCTGGTGCTGTTGGTGACCGAGACCGCGCCGGTCGTGCAGGTGCTGCCGGAGGCATCGGTGAGGTTGACCCCGCCGGGTGCTCCGGCGCTGGCCTGGCGCACCGCATCCGCGAGGTAGTCCATCGGGACGCGCACCGCGCCTTCGGTGGCGATCGACTGGCGTTGCTGGCGATAGCCCGACGTCATCGATACCGCGACCGCGAGCACGCCGGCGATCGCCATCGAGAACATCACGAGCGAGACCATCAGCTCGACGAGCGTGAATCCGGCCTGGCTCCGCGTCCTGCGCTTCACTGGTTTCTCCGGGCGTTGAGCTTGACCGTGCGCGCGCGGCCGTCCTCGCTCCACGTCACGGCGACGGTGAGGTCGTAGTACGCGGTTGGAGCCGTGCCGAGCGGGCCGACCACCGTCGAGGTCCGCGTGAACAGCCCTCCGGCCACGACCTTACCCTGCTCGTTGACGCCGCTGATCGTCACGGCGGTCGGAACGGCCTGCGATCGCAGCGTCTCGATGCCGTCTGAGGCGAGGACCGATGCCTCGGTGGTGTGGCGCGAGTACGACGATGCGCGGGTGCCCGCCATGTACATCGCCATGATCCCGATCAGCGCGATCGCGGTCAGCAGGATCGCGACCATCACCTCGATCATGGTGAAGCCTGCGCCGTCGCGGGTACGTGGTCGCCTGGTCATGCCCTCACCAGCCCAGCCGGGTGTAGGAGCTACCGGTCGCGCGGTAGACGAGCACGCGATACATCCGCGAGTTTGCGGAGTCGGTGATGAACGCCGAGCCTCCCGTGGAGGATCCATCGGGCTTGAAGTCGAAGTTGAAGTCGAGCGAGGTCGACTCGGTCTGCGTGGTCCCGCCGGTGACGGCGATCGTGGTGCTCCCAGCCCAGATCGAGATCCCCGCGGGGAGCGTCATCTGCTGGACGACCTGCCAGCAGTTGACCGCCGGCGGGCTCACGTTGCACGACCCCGACGGGACCGTCATGCCGGAGTTGCTCCACTGCCAGAGCGTCACCGTGTTGGCGACCGCGGGAGCAGCCGGCGCCGAGC
>JAYUVX010000142.1:0-47011 GCA_043753855.1 Myxococcales bacterium
GCCAGCACCGCGCCCGACGCGGCGGGCTCATTCGCCTGCTTGCACGCACCGAGTGCGAGCACGATCCACAGTGCGCGGATCACCGTGCGACCGTGGCGCTCGATTCGTCGATCCGGACCAGATTCTTCTTGGTCGCGGCGCCGAGGCGCTTCTCGAGCAGAGCGATCAGATCGTTGCAGGTGAGCTGGATGTTGCCCGCGCCGAGCGTGATCACGAGATCGCCGGGCTTGGCGTGCTGGTCGAGCCACGCCGCGAGGTCCTCGCGCTTCGGCACGTACGTGATGTCCTGGTGACCCGCCTCGCGCGCGAGCTTGACGAGCGCCTCGCTGGTCACGCCCTCGATCGGCTTCTCGCCGGCGGCCGCGATGTCGCACATCACGACCTTGTCGGCATCGTGGAACGCGCGTGGGAACTCGGTCAGCTGGTCGCGCGTGCGCGTGTAGCGATGCGGCTGGAACGCCGCGATGATTCGGCGGCCCGGGAACGAGCTGCGCGCACCATTGAGCGTGGCCTTGACCTCGGCGGGGTGATGGCCGAAGTCGTCGACGATGGTGACGCCGCCGACCTCGCCGCGCACGGTGAACCGGCGCGCGACGCCTTCGAACTGCGCGATCGCGTTGACGTAGGTCTCGAACGGGATCCCCATGAAGTCCGAGATCGCGAGCACGCCGAGTGCGTTGAGCACGTTGTGATTGCCGGGCATCGGCAGCACCACCTCGCCGAGCTCGCTGGCGTGGCGCCACGCCATGAACCGGGTGCTGAGCCCATCGGGCTGCACGTTGCGCGCGCGATAGGTGGCCTGCGACGTGATGCCGAACGTGGTGAACCGCTTGGTCAGGTTTGGCAGGATCGCGCCAACGCCGGGGTTATCGAGGCACAAGGCCGACATGCCGTAGAACGGAACGCGGTTGCAGAAGTCGGTGAACGCCTTCTTGACGTTGTCGAAGTTGACGTAGTGATCGAGGTGCTCGGGATCAACGTTGGTGACGATCGCCGCGGTGGGCGTCAGCGTCAGGAACGAGCCATCACTCTCGTCGGCCTCGGCGACCAGGTAATCGCTCTTGCCCCAGCGGGCGTTGGCGAGCCCGAGCGAGTTGACGCGTCCACCGATCACCGCCGTGGGATCGAAGCCAGCCGCCATCAGCACGGTGTGCATCATCGTGGTCGACGTGGTCTTGCCGTGCGCACCGGCGACTGCGATCGCGTACTTCATCCGCATCAGCTCGCCGAGCATCTCGGCGCGCGGGATCACCGGGATCTGGCGCGCGCGAGCGGCTTCGACCTCGGGGTTGTAGCCCTTGATCGCACTCGACACGACCACGACATCCGCCTCGGCGAGGTTGTCGGCGCGGTGCCCGCGCGTGACCGAACACCCGATCTTGGCGAGATGCCGCGTGATCTCGGTGTCGTTCATATCCGACCCCGAGACCTTGTAGCCCATGTTGGCGAGCACCTCGGCGATGCCGCACATGCCCATGCCGCCGATGCCGACGAAGTGAATCTTGGTGTCTTGCTTGCGGAACATGGGACCTGCTGGAACAACGCGTTCTACCAGAGATCACTTCCCGTTGGATGCACCTGAAATCACGATGGGTTTCGAGGGCTCCGAGACCCGGTCCAGGTCGAGGAGGAGCGCGAGCGTGCGGTTCACTCGTCGGCGCCGCGGGTCGTGCCGGTCACCCTGATGACCTTCGACGCCGGTGACAGCCGCCCACTCTGATCGACCCACCGCAGCGTCACCTTGTCGCCGACGCTCGACTCGACGGTGTTGTTCGGCACGGTTCCGCACCGGCTGTGCGCGTACACCGTGATCTCGTTCGACGTCGGATCGATCAACCCGAACGACCGCGCCTTGCCCTTGGCATCGGCGAGCACGAGTGCGGCCATCCCGGCGGGAACGCCGCCATCGAGCGTGACCCGGGTGTACGCGCTCGGGCGCCGTCCCAGCGTGCGCTCGTGGCGCACCGTCGTGACCCTGGGTGCGGCGAGGTCGGCGGGCTTCGCCTTGCTGGTCGTCGCGGTCGCGATCGTGGTCATGCCCTCGACGAGCTTCACCGAGGACGCGCGCGGAGGGAGCCGGTAGACCGCGAGGCCGGGAGCGAGCGTGTCGATGCTCGGCGCGCTCTGCGTACCCGCGAACCGCCATGCCGGCTGGATCGCATCGCCTTGGTCGGCGACGTCGTAGCTCACCTCCTCGGTGGCGACCAGGATGCCGCCACCCGCGGTGATCGGCCCCGTGGTGATCACCTTCGGTCGCAGGTGACTCATCGCGCACTTCGCGGCGACCGGTGCGGAGCTGAACAGCAAGGCGACGAGCGCGAACCACGAGGCGAGGCGAGCCATGGGGATCGAACGTACCGCGATGCCGTGAGGTCTGGGGCGGATCGCCTCGGCTCGCGACGCTCAGCGCTGCTGGCTGGCCGCCCAGTCGATCACGGCGGCGGCGGCGGCGGGCTTCGCAAGCGACTTCATCTTCGCGCCCATCGCCCTGCGTACGGTGACGTCGGTCACGAGAAGCCGGATCGCCGCGAGCAGCGTGTCGGCGGTGAGCTCCGACTGGCGGAACATCAGCGCGGCGCCCTGGGCGGCCATCTCGCGTGCGTTGATCTCCTGATGGTTGTCGGCGGCGTGAGGATACGGGATGAACACCGCCGGCTTGCCCGCGATCGCGAGCTCCGCCACGGTGGTGGCACCGGCGCGGCCGATCACGAGATCCGCCGCGAGGTAGGTCGACGCCATGTCCTTGATGAAGGCACGGCAATCCGCGGTGACGCCGGCGTCGGCATAGCGCTTCGCGGTGATCGCCAGATCTTTGTCGCCGGTCTGGTGGGTGATCGTGATCGGCGTCGTGGCGGCGAGCTGGATCAGCGCGGTGGCAGCGAGCTCGTTGACCGCTACTGCACCGAGCGATCCACCGGAGACCAGGATGTGGACGCGCTCGGCCGCCGGCGGTGCGGCCGCGAGCAGCTTGTGCACCAGGTCGCGGCGTACCGGATTGCCGGTCATCTGGATCTTGGCCGGCTTGAAGAATCGCCGGCTCTCCTCGAACGACAGGAACACCGCCCGCACGAGGCGCCCGAGGATCTTGTTGGTCAGGCCCGGGATCGAGTTCTGCTCGCAGATCGCCGTCGGGATCCCGCGCAGGCGCGCCATCAGGACGACCGGTCCGGACGCGTAACCCCCGACGCCGATCACCGCATCGGGCTCGAACGCCTTGACCACCTTGCGCGCCTGCCACAGTGCGCGCGGCAACCGGAGGAGGCCGCGCATCGCGCCGAGTAGGCCCACGGTCTTGAGGCCGGAGACCTCGATCAGATCGAGCTCCCAGCCGAGATCCGGAAGCACGCGCGCCTCGATGCCACGCGCGGTACCGACGAACCGCACCAGCGCATCCGGCTCGCGAGCCCGCAGTTCCTCGGCCACCGCGACGCCGGGGAACAGGTGCCCGCCCGTGCCGCCGCCGGCGATCAGGAGACGCATCGGCTGGCGTCCGGCCGCTGGGTCAAGACGCGAACCCGCACGCGCTTTCGACGCGCGAGCTCGCGCGTTTGTTCCTGCATCGAGCCGCGGCGCTCGGGTCGACGCCCGACGTTCAGCAGCAGGCCGATGAAGAACATGGTGATCACGAGCGAGCTGCCACCGTAGCTGACCAGCGGCAGCGTGATGCCCTTGTTGGGCACGATGCCGAGCACGACGCCGACGTTGAACAGGACCTGGACTCCGAACATCACAGTGATGCCGAACGCCAGGTAGCCACCGAACACGTCGCGCGCACCGAGCGCGGCGCGGATCCCGCGCCAGACCAGGAGGCCGAACAGCAGCAGCACGAGCGCGACGCCGAAGTATCCCATCTCCTCGCCGATCGGCGCGAGGATGAAGTCGTTGTGCGCCTCGGGCATGTACCCGAGCGCCTGGTGGCCATCACCGAGCCCGGCACCGAACATGCCGCCCGAGCCCATCGCGAGCCGCGCCTGGAGGAACTGGTACGCCTGGCCGCTGGCGTACGCCTCTGGATTGAAGAACGCGAGCACGCGCTGCAGCCGCCACGGCGTACCGACGACGAAGTGATACGCGATCGGCGCCGCGCCGAGGATGGCCAGCATGATGTAGGACACCCGGGTCCCCGCCATGAACAGCATCCCGAGCGTCGTCGCACCGATCACGATCGACGAGCCGAGGTCCGGCTGCTTGAGCAGCAGCACCATCATGATGCCGCAGACGATCAGGTGCGGGACGAAGCCCACGGTGAACGTCTTGACGTGGTCGGCCTTGCGGCCGAGCGAGTACGCCAGGTAGGTCACGAGGCCGAGCTTCGCGACCTCGACCGGCTGGAACGTCAGTGGCCCGAGCGGGATCCAGCGCGAGGCACCGTTGCGCTGCGGTGCAAGCAGCACGACGCCGAGCAGGCCGATCGAGATCAGCAGCAGCGGATAGGTCAGCTGGCGCAGCCGGCGATAATCGATCCGCGCACCCACCCACATCGCGATCCCGCCGAGCGTCACGAACATCAGCTGGCGCTCGAGGAAGAACATCGAATCGTGGTGCTGGGTCAGCCCGTCCGCCGCGGTCGCAGCATAGATCTCCACGGTGCCAATGCCGAGCAGGCCGAGTACCGCGACGAGCAGCCACAGGTCATAGGCGCGCTCGGGCAGCATCGCGCTCGGATGCTGCACCGCGATGATCTGAGCGGCCGCCGGCAGCGTCGGGTCGACGTCGGACTTCGGCGCGACGCGGCGCTCGCGCAGGCGCCTCAGCGAGCGGCCGATCAGCTGCGCGACGCGCGACGGTGCGCGGTCCGACGCGGGCTCGGCGAGACGACGCAGCACTGCCATCCGGCCATCCTCGTCAGGCGGATCCTCGCGGGCCAGTTTTCAGCGCTGCCTCCGGGGATCTCTCATGAATGCGGTACGGAGATCACTCCACGCGCCACCAGGTCTGCCCGTCGTAGGCCGACCGCCGCTCGCACGCGTCGGTGACCTTGGTGAACCGCAGGCCGATCTTCGAGAGCACGATCTTGTAGACCCCGTCCTTCATGCCGCCGGTCTCGGCGCACTGGCCCTTGTCTGCGGAGAGCGTCAGCTGAGCGCCGTCGACCTTGTAGGTGCCGGTGGCGACCGGCGGTTCGACGTCGAACTGCATCCGGTTCTTCGCGACCCGGTAGGTCCCACCGGGATCGAACCGGATCGCGGTATCGCCCTCGGGCTTGTGGCGCTCGTAGATGCCGGCGATCAGCTCGGTGTTCGGGCGCTTTGGTGGCTGCCGCTGTGGGTCGGGACAGCCGGCGAGGACGAGCAGGGCGAGGATCGGGAGCCGCACCCGATCACGATATCACCTGCGCGCGTTTCGCTTCTGCTGGGACACGTACGCGACCGCGGCGCAGATCGCACCGAGAACCCCGATGCCCTGGCCGATCCGCTCGCCGCGGGCAGATGGCGCGTCGGCGAGCCGGCCGTTGATCCCGAGGATCGCGAACGACAGGATCGTCCCGAGCAGCACGACCGCGCCGAACGTGAGCACCGCGACGCGCAGCGGCGAGCGAGGCTTGAGCGGCGGGAGATCCGGCACCATCGGAGCTTACACGTCGAGGCGCTTGGCGCCGACCGCAGAGACCGCCTCGCGGAACACCCGCCCGCGGTGGCCGAAGTTCTGGAACATGTCGTAGCTCGCGCAGGCCGGTGACAGCACCACCGCATCGCCTTCGGTGCACAGCGCGGTCGCGCTCGCCACGGCCTCGTGCATGTCGCCGGCGTCGAGCACGGGATAGCTCACGCCATGTGCAAAGGCGGCGTCGCGGATCAGCGTCGCGGCCTTGCCGATCAGGATGATGCCCTTGCACACGCCGTCGAGCGCCTCGAGCATCGGCTCGTACGATCCGCCCTTGTCCACGCCGCCGGCGATCAGCACCAGTGGGCGAGGGAAGCCGCGCACGCTCGCAGCCACCGAGGCGACGTTGGTGCCCTTGCTGTCGTCGTAGTAGAAGACGTTGCCGCGATCGCCGACCAGCTCCATCCGGTGGGGCAGGGGACGGTACGCGCGTGCACCGGCGCGGATCGCCTCGACCGGGATCCCCACGCCGCGAGCCGCGAGATACGCGCACATCGCATTCTCGAGGTTGTGGTTGCCGACGATGACCAGGTCGCCGACCGGGTAGTGCTCCTTGCCCGAGGGCATCCGCAGCACGATGTCCTGACGATTCGCCGAGATCACGGCCCCGCGCGCCGCGGTGGCACCGCGGCGCGAGTCGAACGTGTAGAGCTGCGACGGAATGCCTTCCGCCTCCTTCATCACCCACGGATCGGCGGCGTTGCCGATCGCGAGATCATTCCAGCGCTGGAAGTCCCAGATCCGACCCTTGATCTCGGCGTAGTGTTCCATCGTGCCGAACCGATCCAGGTGATCCTCGGTGATGTTGGTGAGCACCCCGGTCCGGCCGCGGAACGTGGTGCAGTTCTCGAGCATGAACGCCGCTACCTCGACGACGATCAGCCCACCGGCGACGTTCGCGGGATGATCGACCGCATCGATCATCGGCATGTTGCCGAGGTTGCCACCGGTGAACGTCGGGCGTCCCGAGGCCTCGCACAGCTTGCCGGTCAACGCCGTGGTGGTCGACTTTCCATTGGTGCCGGTGATCGCCAACACGGCCGCCTCGGGATGGAGGAACCGATACGCGAGCTCGATCTCCGCGATCACCGGGATCCCGGCCGCGGCCGCGGCGCGGGTCTCGGGCAGCGACGGTACACCGGGCGACATCACGATCAGCTCGGCGGCGAGGTACGTGCTGAGATCGTGCCCACCGAGCGAGAACCGCACGGGCACGCCCTCGAGCTGTGCGACCTGCGCCGCGAGCTGGTCGGCGGGCTTGCCGTCGGTGACCACCACGCACGCACCACGCCGGGCGCAGAACTTCGCGACCGCGATGCCGGTCTGCGCGAGGCCGACGACGATCACCGGCTTGCCGTCGAGGTCCACCATCAGCGCATCTTCAGCGTGCCGAGGGCGACCAGCGCGAGCAGCGCCGAGATCAGCCAGAACCGGACGATGATCTTCGGCTCGTCCCAGCCCTTCATCTCGTAGTGGTGATGGATCGGTGCCATCAGGAACACGCGCTTGCCGACCATCTTGCCGTCGGCGTTGGGGCGCTTCGTGGCCTTGAACACGCTGGTCTGGATGATCACCGACAGCGCCTCCATCACGAACAGCCCGCCGACGATCAGCAGCACCAGCTCGTTCTTGGTCAGCACCGCGAGCATGCCGATCGCACCGCCGATGCCGAGCGATCCGACGTCGCCCATGAACACCTGAGCGGGGTACGTGTTGTACCAGAGGAAGCCGATGCCGGCGCCGAACAGCGCGGCTGCGAACACGGCGAGCTCCTCGACGCCCGGGATCCGTGCGACGTGCAGGTACTCGGCGATCGTGACCTCGTTGCCGCCGTGCACGACGAGCGTGGTGCTCACGCCCGCGATGTACGCGAACACCATGAACGTGCCCGCATTCATGATCGAGGGACCGATCGCGAGGCCGTCGAGGCCGTCGGTCAGGTTCACTGCGTTGGCAGTTCCGACCACCACGAACGCACCGAACGTGGCGTACATCCACGCCGGCATCGAGAGATCGGAGGTGTAGAAGTTCGTGAACGGCAGCTGCAGGTGGAGACGGACCTCCTCGGGCATCAGGTTCGAATAGAACAGGAACGCCATCGCGCCGCCGGCGATCCCGAACTCGAGGACCAGCCGCAGCCTGCCGCTGATGCCCTTCTTGTTCTTCTTCGCCACCTTCTCGTAGTCATCCGCGAACCCGACCGCACCGAACGCGATCGTGACGGAGAGCGCGAGCCAGACGAACTGGTTGCGGAGGTCGCACCACAGCAGCGCCGACATCGCGAGGCAGAACAGGATCAGCGAACCGCCCATCGTCGGCGTGCCCGCCTTCTTCTTGTGGGTCTGCGGCCCGTCTGCGCGGATGGTCTCGCCGATCTGCCGCGCCTTGAGCCGATCGATGAACCATGGTCCGATGATGAACGACAGCACGAGCGCGGTGATCGCGGCGGCGAGGATGCGCGTCGAGGTGTAGCGGAACACCCGCAGCCAGCCGATCTTCTCGCCGAGCGTCCCGTACAGCAGGTGGAACAGCACTACCGGGTCTCCTTGGAGAGCGTGGCTCTCAACGCGTCGAGCACGCGCTCGAGGCGCATGCCACGCGAGGCCTTCAGCAGGATCCAGTCCCCGGGCTCGGTGCGCTCGATCGCACGAGCTGCGGCGGCTGCGGGATCGGAGGCGAGCTCCGCGCCGGGACCTGCAGCATCGAGCACCGCGGCGGCCTGGTCGCCGAGCGCGATCACCCCGAGCCCGAGCTCGCGGGCCAGTGCGCCGATCTCGCGATGTGCGGCGGGCGAGTGGGTGCCGAGCTCGAGCATGTCACCAACGACCGCGAGGCCGGTATGTCCATGGGCGCGCTCGGCGAGCGCCCGCAGCGCCGCGGCCATCGACGCCGGATTCGCATTGTAGCAATCGACGATGATCTTGCGGCCGGCGAGCTCGAGGACCTCTCCGCGCATCGCCGGTGGACGCGCGCGGAGGATGCCAGCCAGCGCCTGGGAGATCGACGCACCGGCGGCGTGCGCGGCGGCGATCGCGGCGCAGGCATCGATCGCAGCGTGCCGGCCGATCAGCTGGAGCTCGAGCTCCTCGCGCGCGCCGAACACGTCGAGCACGAGCTTGCCGCCGGCATCGAGCGGCGAGTACTCGAGAAGCTGGACGTCCGCGCTGGTGTCTCCGAACGTGACGTGGCGCGCGTGCGGGCGGTGGAGCCGCGCGAGCCGCTCGAGGCGCTCGTCCTCGGCGGGCAGGATCACGGTGCCGCCCTCGCGCAGCCCGAGCCAGATCTCCGCCTTGGCGTGGACGATCGCGTCCGTCGAGCCGAGCAGCTCGATGTGCGCGGTGCCCGCGTTGACCACCAGCGCGACATCGGGCTCCGCGATCTTCGTCAGGTACTCGATCTGACCGGCACCGCGCATGCCCATCTCGATCACGCCGAACTCGTGGAACAGGCGCAGGCCGAGCAGCGTCAGCGGAACGCCGGTCTCGTTGTTGAGCGAGCCCTCGGCGGCGAGCGTGGGTCCGGCCGCCGACAGCGCGGCGCGCGTCAGCTCCTTGGTGGTGGTCTTGCCGGCGGAACCGGTGATCGCGACGATCTTGCCGGTCCATGCGCGGCGATGTGCGCGCGCGAGCTTGCCGATGCCGATCCGGGTGTCGGCGACCACGATCTGCGGCGCCGGAACCTCGAGGACGTGGTCGACCATCAGCGCGACCGCGCCGGTCTCGACGGCCGCCGCGGCGAACGCGTGACCATCGTGCTGCTCGCCCTTGATCGCGACGTACAGCGCTCCGGGGAGGGCCTTGCGCGAATCGATCACCACGCGGCTCACCAGGTGGTGGGACGCGCCCGCGGTGACCTCGCCCCCGGCATCCCGCGCGAGGCCCGCGAGCAACCGGGTCTCGCGCAGCTCGCAGGCCTGCGCCGCCTGCTCGCGGTCATCGAAGTGATGCTTGGTGGTGCCGACGATTTGGTAATCCTCGTGGCCCTTGCCGGCGATGCACACGACGTCGCCCGGGACCGCCTCGGCGATCGCGGCGCGGATCGCGATCGCGCGATCGACCTCGACCAGGAACGGCCGCGGCACCCCGGGCAGGATCTGATCGATGATCGCGCGCGGATCCTCGGTGCGCGGGTTATCGCTGGTGACCACCGGGAGATCCGCGAGCTCGGCGACCGCGGCGCCCATCTTCGGCCGCTTGGTCGGATCGCGATCACCGCCGCAGCCGAACACGCAGATCAACCGGCGCCGGGTCAGCGGGCGCAGCGCGGCGAGCACGTTACGCAGTGCATCGGGCGTGTGCGCGTAGTCGACGAAGATGTCGAGCTCCACGCGATTCGCCACGCGCTCGACCCTGCCGGGGACCCCGGCGACCCCGGCGATGCCCTTCACGATGACGTCGTGCGAGAGGTCGAGCGCCTCCGCGATCCCGACGGCGAGTGCGAGGTTGTCGACGTTGTAGCGCCCGATCAGCGGCCGGGCTTCGATCGCGAGCTCGCCGCGCGGCGTGGCGATCCGCGCGTGGATGCCGCGCACCGACGAGTCCTGCGCGACGACGCGGATCTCTGAGCTCGCCGCGTCCGGCCGTTCCGCGCTGACCCGCAGCACGCGTCCCGGAGCACCCGCCGCCATGCCCTCTCCCTCCGGATCGTCGACGTTGACCACCGCGGTGCCGCCGGCCAGGTAGCGGCTGAACAGCAGGCGCTTCGCATCGCGATACGCCTCCATCGAGCCGTGAACGTCGAGGTGGTCCTGGGTCAGGTTCGAGAACGCGGCGACCGTGAAGTCGATGCCAGCGACCCGATCCATCGACAGCGCGATCGACGACACCTCCATCACGACGTGCGTCACGCCATCGGCGCGCATCTTCGCGAACGTCTCGTGCAACACCTGCGGGGTCGGTGTGGTGTACGGCGCATCGAACGCCGTGGTGCCCCAGCGATAGGTGACCGTGCCAATCACGCCGACCTGATGACCCGCGGCGCGCAGGATGCTCTCGACCAGATAGGTCGTGGTGGTCTTGCCATTGGTGCCGGTGATGCCGATCAGGGTCATCGCCTTCGCCGGGTCGCCGAGAGCATGCGCGACCAGCACGCCGAGCGCCCTGGACCCCGAGCCGACGATCACCTGGGGAAGCGTCACGTCCGGCTGCAGGCGCTCGACCACGATCGCGGCAGCTCCGCGCTCGATCGCGGTGGATACGAACGCGTGACCATCGCTGCGGATTCCGCGAACCGCCACGAACACGTCGCCGGCGCCGACCTCGCGCGAATCGCTCGTCACCTTGGCGACCTGAACGCTCGCATCGCCGATCAGGCGAGCGCCGGTCAGGCCGTCGATGAGGTCGTGGAGCGTCATACCGATCGAACGCGCAGCCTCACCGATTTCGTGCAACGAGGCAAGCTGTCAAGGAGCCGCGGCACCGTCGGAGAACGTCAGCGAGATCCGGACCGCAGCAGCCACCGAGCCCGCCATCGGATCCTGCGCGATGACGCGGCCGGATCCGCTGACCTCGACGCCGAGGTGCGCCTGGCGCGCGAGGTCCAGCGCCCTCGCGACGCCGAGGCCGCGGAAGTCCGGAATCGTGATGCCGTTCGGCAGCGGCGTGGGCTCGGGCTCCGGTTGCGATGCGTCGTCGAGCGGCGGCGGCGTCTCGGCGACGACCGGCTTCGCTGGGGCGAGCTTGGGGACGGGCGCGGCTGCAACACAGGTCTTCACCGCGGTATCGAAGAACGGGTTGTAGCCGGGCGGCGGCGGCGGGCACACGAGCGAGCTGCCGGGGACGCCGAGGTAGCGCAGCGTCTCGCTGGCGACCGTGCCGAACACCGGCCCGGCGACGGTGCCACC
Organism: Myxococcales bacterium; assembly: GCA_043753855.1. Lineage (GTDB taxonomy): Bacteria > Myxococcota_A > Polyangia > Haliangiales > Haliangiaceae > JABFXX01. The sequence goes on from JAYUVX010000142.1 coordinate 11,447, forward strand.
GTAGTGGTTGCCCGCACTTGGCTCGTCGATCATGACGACGATCGCGATCCGCGGGTTGTCGATCGGCGCGAGCCCTGCGAACGAGGACATGTAGCGATCCGTCGCATAGTGCTTGGTCTCGCGATCGTACTTGTACGCGGTCCCGGTCTTGCCGCCGCAGCGAAACCCCGCGACCACGACGTCCTTGGCGGTGCCGCCCTCCTTGCCGCCCTCGAACACGGTCGCGAGGATCTTGCGCATCGAGGCCGCGGTCGCCGGCTTGATCAGCCGCCGGGTCTCGTCGAGTGGCTGGTACAGCACGGTGCCGTCCGGATCGGTGACTCGATCGATGACCCGCGGCGGGTGATAGATGCCATCCGAGCCGATCGCGGCGAGCGCACCGGCGAGCTGGATCGGCGTGACGGTCAGGCCGTAGCCGTAGGCAATCGTGGCCAGCTCGATGTCGCGCCAGGTTCCGCCCTTGCGCAGCATGCCGACGGACTCGCCCGGCAGCTCGATCCCGGTCTTCGCGCCGAACCCGGCCAGCTGGAGGAAGCCGTAGAGCTTGTCGCGCCCCAGCCGCAGCGCGATCTTGGCCGCGCCGATGTTCGACGAGTGCTTGATGATCTCGCTGACGGTCAGCGATGGGAACGGGTGGACATCGGTGATCCGCTTCGGACCGACGACGAACGATCCGGTATCGAAGTTGGTCTGCGCGGAGACCGTACCGTCATCGATCGCAGCCGCGACCGTGAACACCTTCAGCAGCGAGCCCGCCTCGTACGCGTCCGTGACCGGTCGATTGCGCGCGCCGGCGTGGTTCTCGTTCGAGTTCGGATCGTAGGTCGGATAGCTCGACATCGCGAGCACGCGGCCGGTGCCGACCTCGAGCACGACCACCACGCCGTTCTTCGCCTTGTTGGTCGTCACCGCGGTCGCCAGCGCCTGATCCGCGATCGACTGGATGCTTCGATCGAGCGACAGCCGCACCGTCGCGCCCGGCTCCGGCTGGGCGAGGCCATCCGCGAACATCCGCTTGCCGCGCGCATCTCGCACCGCCTGGCCCTCGCCGTGCGAGCCGATCAACACGTCGTTCATCGAGAGCTCGATGCCCTCGATGCCACGGCTATCGATATCCGCGCGACCGATCACCGGGCCGCCGATCGTCTTGCCGGGATACCAGCGGCGCGGTTCCTTCGCGACCTCGATGCCCGGCAGCTTGGCCGCACGCACCGCCGCTGCCACCTCGCGCGCCACCTGGCGATCGATCCACACGAACTTGCGATCGCCGCCGAGCTTGGCCTCGAGCGCGCCCGCATCACCGCCGATCAGCTTCGCCAGCTTGTCGGCGGTGTCGGTGACGTCGTGGATCGCGCGGGGGTTCGCCCAGATCGAATCGACATCCGCACTGACCGCGAGCGGTCGGCCCACGGCATCGATCACGTCACCGCGCGGCGCCGGGATATCGACGTTCATCGCGTGCTGGCGCTCGGCGAGCTCCCGATAATGGTCGGCGTCGTTGACCTGCAGCGCGTATGCGCGCCATGCCACGCCGCACAGTCCGGCCGTGACGATGGCGCCGGCGAGATACGCACGAATGCGCGCCGAGTGCGGGACGCCGGGCGTCATCGGCTTGATCTTCGACTTCATCGCGTGGAGACCTCGGCGCGCCGCGCATGCACGGGCGCGCTCGGTGCCTGCTGGGCGAGCGGCGAGATCGCCGGGACGATCACGCGGATCTTGTCGGGCGAGACCGTGGTCATCCCGAGCTGGGTCGCCAGCCGGCGGATCCGATCTGGCGCGGTCAATGTGGCGAGCTCGAGCTCGAGCTGACGCCGCGTCTCGCGCAGCTTGCGCACATCCTCCGACTGCTTCGACAGCTCGAGACCGAGCCGCAGTACCTCGTGCTGGCGGGTCACGCGGATCACCCCGATGGCCGTGAGCAGGAGCGCGACGAGGACCATCGCCACGATCACGATCCGGACGGACGGTGCCTCTCCGTCGGGCCGCCGGAAGATCCGGTACATCGATGCAGGCAACGCCATTCGAGCCGCCCCACTACACGCGTCCGCCCCCCGTCGGGCAATTTTTTCGCCGCATTCCGTGCACGTGGGCGTCACCGCGCGGTCGCCTCCCCCCAGCGCGCGATCCGGTCCATGCTGGGGAATGCGCGGACGTGCGGTCAGCCATCCCGTCCTGGCGCTGGTCCTCGCGCTCACCGCGTGCACCCGCGGCACGGCACCGAAGGCGCGGCTCGCCGGCGAGCTCCTCTCGATCGGCGGCGTGATCGGCCTCGTCAGTGGCGGGCTACTCAGCCGCTACACCGGGCGCACCGCAGAGGTCATGAGTAGCTGCTCGGTGATCTCCGCGACCGGCATCGGGCTGTACGCCGCCGGCGAGCTCACCGACCCGGCGGATGCACCCGCGGGGGAGTCGACCGAACACATGCACCGGCGGTGGGTGAAGATCCTCACCGAGCGCGCCGGCGGTGCGGCTCGCGAGGGCAACTGCAAGCGGGTCCGCCGGCTCGAGAAGCGGGTGGACGTCTACAACCGCGAGGTCCACGACTTCGTGTTCCTGCGCGACCCAGAGATCGTGCGCTGCCTCGAGGCGGGTGGCTCGTCGGCTCCCCTCGAGAGCGAGCGGCCGTCGCTCCCGGCGGGCCTCGATCCCGGTCCGGTCGGCCCGGTACCCCAGCCGTAGCGTGCGATCGTGATCGCATGACCCGCTGGCTGTTCCCGCTCCTGCTCGTGGCGTGCACGCCAACCCAGGCGAAGATCGTCCGCACGATCGGAGTCGGGCTCGCGATCGAGGGCGGTGCCGTGTTCGCGGCAAGGTCTGCGGTGCAAGGGCCCGGCGATTCGCTGGGCGATGCGGCAGCGATCGCGGCGCCGCTGCTCGTCGGCGGGATCGTCGCGATCGCGCTCGGGCGAACGCTGCCCCACGCCGCGAACTGATTCAGTGGCCGCGGCGGCGGTCGGGCTTGAGCGGAGGCACACGCAGCGCAGGAACGTTCGGTGCGGCGGTGCGCTCGCAGACACGGAGCCGGGCGGAGCGGGCGCGGGCATTGCGCTGGATCTCGTCATCGCCAGCGACGCCGGCCTTGCGGGTGACCAGCTCGCACACGGGCTCGATCCGCTCGCCGTCGTTCTCCGCGAGGTGAGCGGGCATCGAGCTGGTCCACGCGAGATCGCGGAACCGCTGCTTGACGAGGCGATCCTCGAGCGAGTGAAAGCTGATCACCGCACACCGGCCGCCGGTGGTCAGCAGATCCGGGAACGCGGCGAGGAACCGCTCGAGCTGCTCGAGCTCGGCGTTGACCGCGATCCGCAGCGCCTGGAACGTGCGCGTCGCGGGATGGATCTTGGACTTCCGCTGCTCGAACACCGGGATGCCCTTGGCCACGACCGCGGCGAGCTCGATCGTCGTGTGCAGCTTGTCCTCCGCGAGCGCTTCCTTGATCAGCCGCGCGATCTTCTTCGAGTGGCGCTCCTCGCCGAGCTCGAAGATCACGTCCGCGAGGTCATCGACGAACAGCTCCTGCATCAGCTCGAGGGCGGTCTGGCCGCGGGTGGGGTCCATCCGCATGTCGAGCGGTCCGGCCTTGGCGAACGAGAACCCGCGATCGGCGTGATCGAGCTGCGGGGAGGAGACTCCGAGGTCGAGCAGGATGCCGTCGACCTGGGCGACCTTCAGATCAGCGAGGATCCGTGGAAGCTCCGCATATTCGCCGTGGATCAGGCGCGCGCGCTCGCCGTAGGGGCCGAGGATCGCACCGGCGGCCTCGAGCGCTGATGGATCGCGGTCGATCCCGATGATGGACGCACCGGGCAGCCGGTCCAGCAAGGCCCGGGCGTGGCCCGCACCGCCCAGCGTTCCGTCGACATAAACCCCATGATCCCGATGGGCTAGGTGCTCTAGCACCTCGGCCGCCAGCACGGAGGTGTGCTCGAACCCGGACACGCGATCTCGTTACCATGCCCATGCGCAAGGATGCAGAAATCTTGCGATCTAGCTGCAACCGGTGTGCAATGACGTGTAAGGCGTTTGCCCACGTTTGCTTGACGATCCGGATGGTGTCTCGTAGACTCCCCCGTTCCGAACACGACAGGATAACAGGTGCTTAGGTACAAAGAAACCGAGGACATCGACGCTCGCTTCAGTGAAGTCGAGCGGATCGTCACGGCGTGGCGCGCTCGCGTCGCGACGGCGAATCCTGTCGCGCGCACCGAGTTCAACAACCGGCTTCGCATCTCGCTGATCCATCACGACGCTGCGCTCGAAGGCGAAGTGCTGTCGTACTCCGAGATCAAGGCGGCGGTCGATCCGAGCATCATCAGCGATCCATCGCTGATTCCCTCGTACGAGGAGATCCGCCGGTTCGATGACAGCTGTAACTTCGCGGCCGAGCAAGCGGCCAACAAGAAGAAGCCGTTCAAGCTCGATACCGTCCGCGAGATCTATTCGATCCTCGCACCGGAGGAGAAGGCCAAGGGCCTTCCGTTCCGTAAGGAGAACCCTCTCCACCGGCTCTACTATCACGACATCGCGGCGCCGGAGAAGATCCTCCCCGCGATGCGCAAGCTCGGCGAGTGGATCGATGATCCTGCGACCAAGCACCTGCACGTGATCGAGAAGGTCGCCACGCTCCACTCGAAGTTCATGCAGGTCTTCCCGTGGGCGAAGGAGAGCGGCCGCACGGTCCGCGTCGCCTCGAACCTCCTGCTGCAGGAGGGTGGTTATCCGATCGCAATCGTCCACTCGATCGATCGCCAGCGCTACTACGAGTCGCTGCGCAACGATCACCTCGGGCTGACCTCGCTGTACCTCGAAGCGGTGCAGACCACAGCGGAGACCGAGATGCGCGTGTACGACGAGGCGCAGAAATCCCCGACGAAGCGCCGCGCGAAGAAGTCGAACACCGGCCCGACCTAGGCTGAGGTCGGCTGAGGTCGGTGCTGTCATGCAGGACATCGTCGTCACACCTCGCCTGACGATCCCCGCGGGTGAGCTGACGATGTCGTTCGCGCGCTCGGGCGGCTCGGGCGGGCAGAACGTCAACAAGGTCTCGAGCAAGGTCGACCTGCGGTGGAATGTCGAGTCCTCCGCAGCGCTCGAGCCCGATGACAAGTCGTGGCTACTCCAGCAGCTGCGCAACAAGCTGACCAGCGATGGCACGTTGATCGTCACCTCGACGCTCACCCGCGATCAGATCAAGAACCGCGATGACGCCGAGTCCAAGCTCGCGCTGATCGTTCGCGCCGCGCTCGATCGACCGCGTCCTCGCCGCGCGACCAAGGTGTCGAAGGGAGCGAAGCGCCGCCGCGTCGCGGACAAGCGGCACAAGGCAGAGATCAAGAAGAACCGCAGCGGCGGCAGCAGCGTCGACTGATCGCGCGGCCGGCGCCGCAGAATTGCTCCGACCAATCCGTCACGCTCGCGTCGCATGAACGTGAGCTTCGCGGAGTACACCGGTGAGATGAACATCCGGCTGGCGCGTCCTCCCACCGCGAGCTCGGCACCCCGGTTTGCCGAGGATGTGGCGAGCTGGGTGCGTGCCCGGTCCGCTCTCGAGCTCGACTACTCGGTCGAGAGTCTCGCCACGGTGGATGCGCTGCTCGCACGGATGCGCGCCGAGCACGTCCAGCTCGACGACAAGGTAGGGCTGAGGTAGGGGGAGACGTTGTGGGGCCTCCGCTGTTATGTCGGTGAGGTGTTCGTGCGAAATGCGCATGCCGAGTGGAAGGACGACGAGCTGCCCGAGGTCGCGCGCTCCACCGGCACGGTGTGGCTGGCATGTGGTGAGGCGTGGTTGAGTCCAATTGGCACGGTCGTGAAGCGCGTCGCACTCGGAGAAGGCCAGGACTTGCCAGCCTTTTACAGCCGGTACGTCACGCAACGTGAGGTTGTTTGTGGCCGGAGGCGCGCGGATGCGATCCTGAGACTGAGGGATCTCAGGTAGAACGGCCCGAGCAGGAAGCCGACCGCGAGGCCGCTCAGCCCGCCGCGTTTTTCAACGCCCGAAGTCGACGTTCGGCTTGGTGCCCTCGGCGTCTTTGCGGCGCAGGGACACGTCCGTGCCGAACGATTCTCCGCTCGGGTCCCTTGGGTTCGTGGGGTGCTCCGGGAGCACCGCCCAACCATCACGACTCGCTTAGTAGCGGTAGTGGTCCGGCTTGAACGGACCGTCGACCGGGACGCCGAGGTACTCGGACTGCACCTTCGAGAGCACGGTCAGCTTGACGCCGACCTTCGCGAGGTGGAGACGCGCGACCTTCTCGTCGAGCTTCTTCGGCAGCACGTAGACCTGGCCGGCATCGAACTTCATGCCGGTCATCTCGTCCTTGCCCTTGGTCGCGTTCGCCCACAGCGCGATCTGCGCGATCGTCTGGTTGGTGAACGAGTTCGACATCACGAACGACGGGTGACCCGTCGCGCAGCCGAGGTTGACGAGGCGACCGCGGGCGAGGAGGGTGATCCGCTTGCCGTTCGGGAAGATGAACTGATCCACCTGCGGCTTGATGTTCTCCTCCTTGATCTCCTTGTTGTTCTCGAGCCACGAGACCTGGATCTCGCTGTCGAAGTGTCCGATGTTGGCGAGGATCGACTCGTCCTTCATCGCCTGGAAGTGCTCGCTGCGGATGACGTCCATGCAGCCGGTCGCGGTGACGAAGATGTCGCCCTGCGGGACGGCGTCCTCCATCGTGGTGACCTCGTAGCCCTCCATCGCGGCCTGCAGTGCGCAGATCGGATCGATCTCGGTGATCAGGACGCGAGCGCCGAGCCCGCGCGCAGCGTGGGCGCAGCCCTTGCCGACATCGCCGTAGCCGGCGACCACGACGACCTTGCCCGCGACCATGACGTCGGTCGCGCGCTTGATGCCGTCGAACAGCGACTCGCGGCAGCCGTAGAGGTTATCGAACTTCGACTTGGTGACCGAGTCGTTGACGTTGATGCACGGGAACAGTAGCGAGCCGGTCTTCGCCATCTCGTAGAGACGGTGAACGCCGGTGGTGGTCTCCTCGGAGACGCCCTTGATCTCCGACGCGAGGCTCGTGAACCGGGTCTTGCTCGCGGCGAGGCTCTGGGTGAGGACCGAGTAGATCACGCGCATCTCGTCGTTGGTCGCAGTCTTCGGGTCGGGAGCCTTACCCGCCTTCTCGCACTCGGCGCCCTTGTGGACGAGCAGCGTCAGATCGCCACCGTCATCGAGGATGAGGTTCGGGCCCTTGCCGCCCTTGAACGCATTGAGCTGGAGCTCGATGTTCTGCCAGTACTCGTCGAGCGTCTCGCCCTTCCACGCGAACACCGGAACGCCGGTCGCCGCGATCGCCGCGGCCGCCTCGTCCTGCGTCGAGTAGATATTGCACGAGGTCCAGGTGACCTCGGCGCCGAGCGCCGTCAGCGTCTCGATCAGGACGGCGGTCTCGATCGTCATGTGGAGGCAACCCGCGACGCGCGCGCCGGCGAGTGGCTTCTGGGCGCCGAACTCTTCGCGCAGCGACATCAGGCCGGGCATCTCCTTCTCCGCCATGCGCATCTTCTTGCGGCCGAGCTCGGCCAGGGTCATGTCCTTGATCTTGAATGCGGGGAACTCGGTGCGGCTATTCATGGTCGATCTCCAGTTGCGGTTTAGTTACGCGTCGGCTTGTGGCCGACGGCGAGCTGAAGCGCGGGGCGCTGCGGACTCGCCAAAAACATGGGGAGAGGGTTGAGTGCGATGACGTCGAGTGCGGAGGCAGCGAGCCAGCCGCGCAGCTTGGCCGGCTCGAAGCCGAGCCAGACGTCGCCCTGCTCGCGCATCGCTTCATCATCGTGCGGGAGGTACTCGACGATCACGAGGTGACCGCCGTTGCGTAGCAAGCGCGCGGCCGACGCGATCGCATCCTGCGGGCGGGCCGCGTGATGGAGCACGCGCGCCATCACCACGAGGTCGGCGCCGCCGCGCGGACCGATGTCCTCGGCGAGGCTGGGGTCGTCGACGTCACCTTCGCGGAGGCGAATGTTCGGAAGGCCCCACGTGGCGATCTTCGACGCGCAGCGGGCCAGCCGTGCGGGACTGCGATCGACGGCGACCACGCGATCGTAGAGCGGCGAGAGCAGGGGCAGCAGCGCCCCTTCCCCGGTGCCGACATCGATCGCGAGCGCGCGGCCCGGGAGCAGCGGGGCAACCAGTGGCAACCACTGCACCAGCTCGGAGTCCGCGAGCGGAGCGGCGTGCTCGATGGGAGCGGCCTCGGAGCCGGACGTCTCGAAAAACCGCCGCGACAGCTCCTCGCGCGCGGCCACGATCGCCGCGATCCGCGCGAGGCTGCCATCCTTGCTGCACAGCGAGCGACCCTCTTCGAGAGCGGCGCCGATCACCACATCCGGCCCCCCACCGTGCTCGGCCCCCTGATCGATCTGGGAGCGCAGCAAGGTGCGCGTTCCATCGCGGCGCGCCAACAACAGCCCGACCTCGCGCAGCGGCTGCGACTTCTTGGTCACCTGCGGCTGACTCTCTCCGAGCAACGAAGCGAGCTCGCCGACGGTCAATTCCTCCTCTGCGCACAGCGCGAGCAGGCGCAGCCGATCCTCGTCGCCGAGGAGGCGAAACAGATCAGCGCGGGGAGAAGCGATCACCCCCTGTACATATTCCATCATGCGCATGAAGGCAAGAGCCTTAAAACAACAGTCGTGCAAGGCGCTTGAGCGACCACGTCATGTGAGCAACGCGTGAACGGTTTGACTGAGCAAACGTCGACGCCTACCATCGTGGATAGGTAGCAATGTCGACGGGTTCGGGCGGCAAGCCAGGGAGTGGTAGCCAGCCGGGGCGGCCTGCGGCCGATACCCCGCAACGGCTCGTCGTCCGCTCGGTCGATGGTGGTGGCAGCGATTCGATGATGGGGGCGAATGACACTGCGGTCGCGATCGCGAAGCAGGGAGCCGAGACGTCACTGTCCGGAGAGACGTCAGGTGGCGTTCACGCTGCCGCACCGACGCCCGCGGCCGGCACACAGATGCTCGCCGATGTGATCGGCGCGACGCTCGGTGGTCGCTATCTCGTCACGCGCAAGATCGGCCAGGGTGGCATGGGCGCGGTCTATGAGGCCACCCACACGCTGATCGGCAAGCGCGTGGCGGTGAAGGTGCTGCTCGAGAAGTACGCGCAGCGCGAGGCGATCGTGAAGCGCCTCAAGCAGGAGGCGCAGCTCGCATCGTCGGTCGGCAACGAGCACATCATCGACATCACCGACTTCGGCACCACGGGCGATGGGCGCACGTTCGTCGTGATGGAGTTTCTCGATGGAGAATCGCTCGCCGAGTGCATCAGCCGCGAGCAGCAGCTGCCCGAGCAGCGGATCCTCCGGATCGTCTCGCAGGCGTGTTCGGCGCTCGCCGCGGCGCATGCGAAGGGCGTGGTTCACCGCGACATCAAGCCGGAAAATTTGTTTTTGCTGAAGCGTAAGGAGCAGGACTTCATCAAGGTCGTGGACTTCGGGATCTCGAAGTCGCTGCGCGCGAGCAGCGACGAAGAGGAGACCACGCGGCTCACGCAGACCGGCATGGTGCTCGGCACGCCGCTGTACATGTCGCCCGAGCAGGCGCGGGGCGATGACGAGCTCGATCATCGCGTCGATGTCTACGCACTCGGCGTGATCATGTACGAGGCAGCCGCAGGCCGGGTCCCATTCATCGGCAACAACTATCTCTCGGTGATCTCGCAGGTGCTCAACGAGGAGCCCAAGCCGCTGCGCGAGCTCCGGCCGGATCTGTCGGAGGAGTTCGAGGCCGTCGTCATGAAGGCGATGTCCAAGGACGTCAAGGAGCGCTACGCGAGTGCGAACGAGATGCTGGCGGATGTCAACGCGCTGCTCGAGGATCCGACGCGGTCGACGGAGCGCGCGAAGATCACGGGTCCGCGCCGCCGCTCGCTGGCCAAGAAGAGCGATGGATCCACGCGCTACGTGATCTGGATCGCAGGCCTCGCGATCGTCGTCGCGGCGGTGATCTTCAGCGTCACTCGCCTCGCGGACCCTTCGAGCAAGCTGCCCAAGGATGGCGGCAGGGGCAAGGTGGTCACGCCGCCGCCCCCCGTCACGGCGGATGCCGGCGTCGTGGTGGTCTCCCCCGATGCGCCGCTCGCGGAGTACATCGAGGTCCTGATCGAATCGGATCCGAAGGGCGCGCTGGTCCAGCTCGAGAACGGCCTCAGCGGCACCACGCCGTTCACGGTCAAGCTGGTCAAGCAGAACAACAAGGTCACCGGAACGGTCTCGCTCGAGGGGTTCAACGACCGCTCGATCGGCATCAATCCGCTCGAGCTACCGGACGACCACAAGGTCAGCTACAAGCTCATCAAGCCGCCGAAGGGCAGCCCGATCCAGCGGATCAAGCCGCCCGCCAAGAAGGACGCAGGTGGGAGTGGGGGCACGGGCTCGGCCGCGACGGTGCCGCGTGACAAGACGGGCGGCGAGTTGACTGGCGATCCGTACGCGGGCAGCGGTACCGTTCCCAATCAGTGAGGCTCGGGTCCGTTCTCGCTCCGCTCGCGGTGATCCTCGCCGCGCTGGCGGGCCGCGTCGATGCGCAGCCGACCCCGGATTCGCGGCAGCACGATGCCGGCTACATCGGCCGCGAGATCCCGATCCTCGAGGTCGATGACTGCCGGCAGAACGACCCGTCAGTACCGATCGAGCAGCTGCGGGTGCGCGCCTCCGAGCACTACCGGCGCGGCGAGACGCTCTACTTGCAAGGCGACTACGACGGCGCAGTCGCGGACTTTATCTCCGCGTATTGCACGCTGCCGAACTACCAGATTCTGAAGAACATCGCCCAGGCGTACGAGCGCAACCTCGATTACGAGAAGGCGATCGGCTACTTCGAGAAGTACGTCTCGCAGATCCCGCCGGATGCACAGCCGGCGAATGCATGCGCACCGGACCCCAAGGAGGACAAGGAGATCATCGACCGCCGGATCTCGGTCCTCAAGGGTCTGCAGGGTCACGTCTACGTCGAGACCGCACCGCCAGGCGCGCGGATCACGATCGGCAACGACACCGGCACCAAGGCGAACTCGGCCTCCGGCAAGGTGTTCGATCTGCTCGGCGGCAAGTACGATATGACGGTCGAGCTCAACGGCTACGAGCCGTACTCGCAGAAGATCGAGGTCAGCATCGGCAAGCCGTACACCTACTTCGTGAAGCTCGAACCTCTGCGCGGCAAGCTCGCGGTGCTGTCCTCGCCGTCCGATGCACGGATCTTCCTCGGCGATCGTATGGTCGCGGTCGGTCGGTTCGAGGAGACGCTCGCGAGTGGCTCGTACACGTTGAGCGTCGAGTCCCCGGATCACGTGACCACCACGAAGCAGATCGAGGTCCTGCCGAACCAGGTCCGGCGCGAGCTGGTCGAGCTCGAGCCGGTGCCGCAGACCGGTCGGCGCCAGCTCATCATCGCCGCGGGCATCGGTGGCGGGTTCGCAGCCGGTACGCTGCTCTACGCGTTCCAGAGCACGTCGATCGTCGGGGTCGGCGCCGTGCTCGGCGGCGGGGCGGGGCTAGTCGGTGGTTATTTCCAGCTGCCGCGCGACCTGACGCTCGGGACCAGCAACCTGACGATCACCACCGCTGTCACCGGCGCGATCGGCGGAACGCTCGCGGCGTCGTTGTTCACCGGCGAGCAGGAGATCGTCCAGCCGATCGCCGGCGCGAGCCTGCTGATCGGTGCGGGGATCGGCTACTACACCGGGCAGAAGCTCAAGATCCGTCCGGGCGACGCGGCGCTGTTCAACAGCGCCGTGCTATGGGGAACCGCGGCCGGCACCTTGTTCACGCTGTCGTTCGAACCGCCGGGCTCGGTCGCGTCGGGGCTTATACTGAGCGGCCTCGGTCTTGGCGGGATCTCCGGCGTGCTGCTGACGCGGTACTTCACGATCAGCCGCACGCATGCGGTGCTGGTCGACATCGGTGGGCTGATCGGGATCGCCGGCGGTCTCGCGATCGAGAGCCTCGCGTATCCGCAGAAGACCACCAGCCCGACCGACGCGGGCCGCAACCAGGAGCACCTCGCGAACTACGCGCTCGGCGGGATGTTCGTCGGTCTGCTCGGCGCCGCGGTGCTGACCCGCAACCACGATGTACCGAAGCTCCCCGTACGCCCGACGTTCCAGACCGCCACCGGCACCGACGGCAAGACGACCACCTTGTACGGCCTCGGCGGCACCTGGTAAGCCACGCAGATGGAACAGCGCTCGAGCGCCTGCCCTCTCGACTGCCCCGATCTGTGCGGGTTGACCGTCACCATCGAGAACGGCCGCGTCACGCAGCTCGAGGGTGATCGCCGCGGCCCGCTGACCGCTGGCTTCATCTGCGGCAAGGTCCGCAAGTTCACGGATCACATGTACGGCACCGATCGGATCGCGCAGCCGCTCGTGCGCGCGGGTGCCAAGGGTAGCGATCAGTGGCGCGCGGTGTCGTGGGACGAGGCGCTCGATCGGGTCGCCGAACGGATGCGCTCGATCGTCGCGCGCTCGGGTGGCGAGGCGATCCTGCCGTATCACTACGGCGGATCGAACGGCTGGCTCACGGAGGGTGCGCTCGCGACCCGGTTGTTCCGCCGGCTCGGTGCCTCGAACCTCGATCGCACGTTCTGCGCGGCTGCGACTACGGTCGCAACGCAGGGCCTCTACGGCGTGATGCCGGGCACCGCGCTCGAGGACATCGAACACGCGAAGCTGATCGTGCTGTGGGGCGTCAATCCGTCGGCGACTGGCATCCATCTGGTGCCGGTGATCGAGCGAGCGCGTGCGGCCGGTGCCAAGCTGATCGTCGTCGATCCGCGCCGCACCCCCCTCGCTCGACGGGCCGACCTGCACCTCGCGATCCGTCCCGGCACGGACCTGCCGGTCGCGCTCGCGATCATCCACGCGCTGTTCGAGGGAGGTCACGCAGATCACGGGTTCCTCGATCGCCACGCCAATCACACTGCCGAGCTGGCACAGCGCGCGTCGGCGTGGTCGCTCGCCGCGGCTGCAGGCGAGGCCGGGATCGCGGAGTCTGATCTCGCGAGCTTCGTTGCGTTGTATGCGGCGAGCTCGCCGGCGGTGATCCGGCTGGGCTGGGGACCGGAGCGCAACCGCAACGGCGGAAGCGCGATCGCCGCGGTCCTCGCGATCCCTGCGGTCGCGGGCAAGCTCGGCGTGCGCGGCGGCGGGTACACGATGGCGAACAGCGACGCACGGTGGGGCGTGTCGTCGGAGCACGGCATCGCCGAGCCCAGGCCGCCGACGCGCTTGGTCAACATGAGCCAGATCTCGACAGTGCTGCGCGAGCTCACCGCGCCGAGGATCGAGTGCCTGTTCGTCTACAACTGCAACCCGGCCGCCACCGCACCCGATCAGCGCGCGTTCCTCGCCGAGCTCACGCGCGAGGATCTGTTCGTGGTGGTCCACGAGCAGGTGATGACCGATACCGTCGCGCTCGCGGATGTCGTGCTACCCGCCACCACGTTCCTCGAGCATCGCGAGCTGCGCCGCGGCTACGGCACGATGCGGATGTTCGACAGCCCGGCCGTGGTCGCGCCGGTCGGCGAGGCTCGCAGCAACAACGCCGTGTTCGGTGCGCTGATGCAGCGGCTCGGCCTGGTTCGCGAGGGTGATGCAATGACCGATGACGCGATCGTCGCGCAGGTGTTCGCGTCGGCGCCGGAGGGCGCGGCGCTGAAGCAGCAGCTCGCCGACACGAGCGTGGCGTCACCGTCCTCGGGCGATCGCCCGGTGCCGTTCGTCGACGTGTTCCCGAACACCGCGGACCGCAAGATCGATCTGGTTCCCGCCGCGTTAGAGCGCGCCTCCGGTGGGCTCTACCGCTACAAGCCCGATCCGCGCAGCGACGAGTTCCCGCTCGCGCTGATCTCGCCGGCGCTCGCCACGCAGATCAGCTCGTACTTCGGGCAGCTGCGCACAGCGCCCGCAGCGCTGGCACTGTCCCGCGCGGATGCCGCCGCCCGCGGGATCTCGGACGGCGATGCGATCCGGATCTGGAACGCGTATGGCGAGGTGCACTGCCTCGCGAAGATCGACGGTGACGTCCGCGACGGCGTGTGCGTGCTGCCGAAGGGCCTGTGGCGCAAGCACACCGCCAACGGCTACACCTCGAACGCGTTGATCCCGCCCCACATCGCGGACCTCGGCGGCCAGGCCGCGTTCAACGACGCGCGCGTGCAAGTCGCGCGCAGAGCGTGACAACCGACGCTGTGGTGGGGGCTGCAGCTGCGCTCGTCCGAACCGGGCCACCTGCTCGAGCCGGAGGACTGAACGCTAAACCATCAGCGCGATCGCGAGCGCGACCCCCGCGCCGATCGCGAACAACGCGCCGATGATCAGCCAGATGTCGCTCGTGCGCCTCGTCGGGAGGTTCGCCGCTGAGCTGCGCTGCGAGGGCACCGGCTTCGGCGGCGGCGGAACCCCGCGCGTGGTCGAGGCGTGGATCGGATTCGACGCGCGGGCCAGGCGGCGGTTCTGCGGCGGCTGGGACGACCGCTTCGGTGGGCGACGAGTCGTGGGCATCACGTCGTCGTACGGCGGGAACGGCTCCCTCACCGGCTCGTCGGGCGTCTTGATCGGGCGCACCGAGCGACGCGTGGGCAGCGACGTCGTCACCACCGGCTCGGCGCTGACGTTTTCCGGGCTGGCGCCGATCTGCACGCGCATCCCAGGATTTGACAGTACCGCCATCTCGATGCCGGCGACCGACCTGGTCGGCAGCTTCATCGACCGCAGCCGGCGGATCACCGCGCGCACCGCGGCGAGCGAGGGCCGCGCCGCGGGCTCCTTCGACAGCATCGTGTCGACGAGCTGGATCATCTCGTCGGGGAGATCCGAGACCAGCGAGGCGATCGACGGCGGTGGCTCCTCGGCGTGGCACTGCAGCATCGCGAAGGCTTCGAGCCTGGGGAACGGGCGCTCCCCGCTGAGGATCTCGAACATCAGCACGCCGAGCGCGTAGACATCGGTGCGGTAGTCGATCGGAAGCCCCCGGGCTTGCTCGGGAGACATGTACTCCGGCGTACCGATCATCACGCCGGCCTTCGTGATGAACGCGGCCGTGCCCATCTCGGGCATCAGCTTCGCGAGGCCGAAGTCGAGGAGCTTGATGTCCGGCCAGCCCTCGTCCTTGGCGAGCAGATAGACGTTTTCGGGCTTGAGATCACGGTGCACGAACCCCTTGTCGTGCGCGGCGATCAATGCGGACGCGATGCCCTCGATCACGTTCGCTGCCTCGCTCGGATGCAGGAATCCGCGACGGAGCCGCTTGCGGAGCGACTCACCCTCGAGCAGATCCATCAGGTGATACGCGCGGCCGTCAGAGAGCATGCCGTAATCGAAGATATCGATGATGTTGGGATGGCCGATCTGGTTGACCGCGCGCGCTTCCTGGATGAAGCGCTGAACCGTCGTCGGCGAGCTCGAGACCTCGGCGCGAAGCACCTTGATCGCGGCCTTCTTACCGATCACGGCGTGCGTGGCAGCGTAGACCACGCCCATGCCACCCTTGCCGAGGATGCCCTCGACGATGTATCCCCCGACGTCGGTACCCGGGAGCAACGTCTGCTCGTCGTGCGCGGGTGCCTGCGCATCCACGTTGGTGAACTGGCTATCCTGCTCGTCGACCACGCCAGCGAGATTGTAGACCTCAGAGCGACGAGAGGAACGCGATCAACGCATCTCGATCGTGCTTCGCCGCGGTGCGGAAAGCCTCACGGGCAGCTTCCGCTTCTCCGCCGTGCCACAAGATCGCTTCAGCCAGCGTCCGCGCGCGGCCGTCGTGAAGGAACGTCGCCGCTGGCATCACGACCTGCACGAGCCCGAGCCCCCACAGCGGAGGGGTCCGCCACTCCACGCCCTGCGCCTGAAAATCGCTGCGCGCGTCGGTGAGTAGATCGCCGACGTCATGAAGCAGCAGATCCGTGTACGGATGAATCCGCTGGTGGGCGAGCTGCGCGATCGCGTGATCGCCGGTCTCGACCGTTGGCAGGTGACACGACGCGCACTGAAACGTTTCGAATAGCTCGCGCCCGTGCTGTGCTGCCGAGCTGCGTGGCGCAGCGGCGGGAACGGCGAGCGTCGACACGAAGAACGTGGTCTGCACGAGCTGGTCATCGTTGACGTCGCGCATGCCGTCGGGCTCGGGGAACAGCTTGTTGGTGAGCCCGATGTCATTGACGAATGCGCCGGCGGTCTGCACCTGTAACGTCGCCACGTTCGCCTTGTGGCCGAACCGGCCGATCTTCGTCGCAGCTGCGACCGGCTCCCACACCATGTTGACGCGCCCCGAGATCCCATCTCCATCGGCATCGTCCGGATCCTGCTCCGCGAGCAGCGTGTCATCGGAGATCGCCTCGAGCAGGCCCAGCCCGAATACACCCGGCGCCTGGCGATACGAGTATTCGATGCCGGCGGGCATCGGCTCGCCGTTGGGGCGCCGCACGTCGAGGAACGGCGAGCGCATCGCCTGCTGCTCGCCATCGCCGTACATCACCACGGTCTCGCGCCAGCTCAGCGTGACGAATACCTCGGGGAGCCCGACGGTGGTGTGGTCCTGGAGCTGCTCGCCGAGCTCGGGTACCGGGACGTTGCCGCCAGGGGCCGATGGCGTTCCCGAGCCGAGGCTCACACGGACGAGCGATTGCGATCCGAACGGAGCCGGGCCCGACGACAGCTCTGACAGCCCTCGGCCATCACCGCCGTGACAGCCGAGGCAACCGGTGTGATTGAACAGCGGCCCCAGCTGCGGAGCGGACCACTCGAAGTTGAAGGGTCCCTTGCCGAGCTGATGGGTGTCGCGCTGCTCGGCATCCAGGCCGGGGATCGGATGGCTGAACGCCTCGGAGGTCCGATCATCGACGGTGAGGTCGCCGCCCTGCCGGTCCTCGCCATCGAGGTCGTCGCCGCACGCTGGTATCAGCGCGAGCACGATGCACAACCGTGGCCTCACCCGACCAGGATATCAGGTCACGACAGGCGTTCGCCGGCGATCAGCTGCTCGTAGGTCTCGCGCGGCTTGATCACCGTGTAGTTGTCACCACGTACGAGGACTTCGGGCACCCGCAGCCGGGTGTTGTAGTTCGATGCCATCGCCGCGCCGTATGCACCGGCGGCACCGATCCACAGTAGCTCGCCCTGCGCCATCTCGGGCAGGTTGCGGTCGCGCGCGAAGAAGTCACCGGTCTCGCAGATCGGGCCCACGACGTCGGTCGCGATCTCCGGGCGACCCGGGTTGGTGACCGGCTTCATTGGATGGAACGAGCCATACAGCGTCGGCCGCATTAGATCGTTCATCGCACCATCGACGATCGTGAAGTGCTTCGCTTCGTTACGCTTGCGATACAGCACCTTGGTGACCAGCGCGCCCGCCGCACCGACGAGCACGCGGCCCGGCTCGGTGACCAGCGTGACGCCCATCGCGGCCAGCGGAGCCAGGGCATCGCGCACCGCGGCGCCGTACTCGGCCGGGCTCGGGACCACATCGCCCTTACCGTAGTCGATGCCCAGGCCGCCGCCGATATCGATGTGCGTGAGGTGCACGCCATCGGTGCGCAGCTCGGTGATCAGCGTGATCAGGCGCGCGATCGCATCGGCGAACGGCGTGGTCTTGATCAGCTGGGAGCCGATGTGGCAGTCGACACCGATGATCTCGATGCCCTTCAACGTCGCGGCGCCGCGCGCGAGCTCGCGGCACTCGCTCATCGTGATGCCAAACTTGTTGGTCTTGAGCCCGGTCGAGATGTACGGGTGGGTCTCGGCATCGACATCGGGATTGACGCGGAGCGAGACCCTCGCGCGCAGGTTCATCGACTGCGCGACCTTGTCGAGCACCACGAGCTCCTCGCCGGACTCGACGTTGAACGCGTAGATCCCGGCGGCGAGCGCGGCCTTCATCTCCGCATCGGTCTTGCCGACGCCGGAGAACACAACCTTACCGGGATCGCCGCCGGCCTTCTGCCAGCGAAACAGCTCGCCGTACGACACGATGTCGGCGCCCGCGCCGAGCTGTGCGAGCACGTTGAGCACGCCGAGGGTTGAGTTCGCCTTCACCGCGTAGCAGACCTTGTGCGGCATGCCCTCGAGCGCGGCATCGAATGCCTTGTAGGCGCGCTCCAGCTCGCTCCGGCTGTACACGTAGACCGGGGTGCCGACCTCGGCGGCGATCTTCGCGAGCGGCACGCCTTCGCAGTGAAGCTCGTCCGCTTTGTACTGGAACGGGGACTCGGGCTGCGTCGTCATTTCGTCGACGGTTGTACCCCAAGCTCAAGGGAGATCCGATCGATCTCTGCCAGCACTCGCACCCGCGCGGGACCACCCGGAAGGTCGCGGCGATCTACCGCGCGATCCGGATCGAGCCAGCTCGAAACATCAGCCTCGAAGCTCGGATGCGCCGCCTGAAGCTCATCGAGCGACAGCGCTGCGAGCTCGATGCCGCCCTTGCTCGCGATCCGCACCAGGTGCCCGGCGACGTCGTGCGCCTCGCGAAACGACACGCCCTTGGTGACCAGGTAATCAGCGAGCTCGGTGGCCACCAGAAACCCCGTGTCGATCGCAGCGCGTAGCTTGGCGGCATCGAACACCAGGCTGGCGACCATGCCCTTCGCGACGGCAAGCGTGGTCAACGCCGTGTCGATCGCGTCGTACAGCGGCTCCTGGGTCTCCTGCAGATCCTTGTTATAAGCGAGCGGCAGACCCTTCACCACGGTCGCCAGCGTCACCCACGCACCGATGCTGCGTCCCGACTTCGCCCGCAGCAGCTCGGCGAGGTCCGGGTTCATCTTCTGCGGCATCAGGCTCGAACCCGAGCAGTAAGCCTCGCCGATCTTCACGAACGCGAGCTCCTGGCTGTTCCACAGCACGAGCTCCTCGCCGAGCCGCGACAGGTGCAGCTGCAGCATCGCGCAGGCGCCGACCAGCTCGATCGCGAAGTCCCGATCGCCCACCGCGTCGAGCGAGTTGCGCGTCACGCCTGCGAATCCAAGCAAACGCGCCACGCGCTCGCGATCGATCGGTAGCGTGGTCCCGGCCAGCGCGCCCGAGCCGAGCGGCGAGAGATCCGCGCGCCTCGCGGCATCGGTGATCCGGCCACGATCGCGCTCGAGCATCGCGTCGTACGCGAGCAGGTGATGAGCGAGCCGCACCGGCTGAGCGCGCTGGAAGTGCGTGTACCCCGGCATCAGCGTGTCGACGTTCGCCCGCGCCTGCGCTAGGAACGCCCGGCGCAGGTCATCGATCGCATCGATGATCTCGCAGGATGCCGCGCGCGCGTAGAGCCGCAGATCGGTGGCGACCTGGTCGTTGCGGCTGCGGCCGGTGTGGAGCCGGCGTCCCGCGTCGCCGATGTCGTCGATCAATCGCGATTCGACGTTCATGTGGACGTCCTCGAGCGCCGCGTCCCACGGTAGCTCACCGGCGACGAGCTTCGCCTCGACCCGGCGGAGCCCCGCGATGATCGCGGTGGCATCCGCGGCAGTGATCAATCCGCGCGCGGCGAGCATCTCGGCATGTGCGATCGACCCCGTGACATCGTGCGGGAGCAAGCGTTGGTCGAAGTCGATCGAGGCATTCATCTGCGCTGCGATGGGATCGAGGGCTCCTTCGAACCTCCGCCCGCGCGCGCCTTTCGGTCCGGACATGCCGCGCAGTATAAAGGGCCCGAAGGCAGGTACCGATGACCGAACGAGTGACATTTCCGTCGAGCGCCGGGGAGACCAGCGGCGTGCTCGTCCTCCCCGACGGCGATACGCGCGGGCCCGCGGTGGTGCTGATCCACGAATGGTGGGGCGTCAACCAGCAGATCCAGACCGTCGCCAAGCGCTGGGCCGAGGCCGGCTTCGTGACGTTCGTGCCCGATCTGTTCCATGGCAAGACCGCCGCCGATGCCGCCGAGGCGGGGGCACTCATGAAGGCGCTCGACTTCGGCAAGGCGGTCGCCGAGATCGCCGGCGCGGTGGCGTTCCTGAAGGGCCACGACCGCACCACGTCACAGGTCGCGGTGACCGGATACTGCATGGGCGGGGCCCTGAGCTTTGCCTCGGCGGTGAACATCCGCGGGCTGTCCGCCGTGGTGCCGTTCTATGGCCTCCCCGGCGATCTCGACTGGTCGCAGATCGATGCTCCGGTCCAGGCTCACTTCGCGATCCACGATGAGTGGGCCACCGTTGCCGGTGCCGAGGCGATCAAGGTGGCTGTGAAGGTGCCGATGGAGCTGTTCGTCTACGACGCGCAGCACGCGTTCTGCAACGATCGCCGGCCCGAGGTCTACGACGAGGCCGCGGCGAGCAAGGCGTGGGAGCGGACGCTGTCGTTCGTGCGCCAGCAGACAACCTGAGGGCAGTTCGCGGCACCCGGAGCTGCGCAGATCTGGTGAGCCCGCGCGGCAAGCTCGGATTGATCGGGCTGTTCGGCAGCGGTGTGCTCGCAGGAGCTGGCATCGTCTGGTACGCGACGGGCGGCAGCAACCAGCGCGGCCCGCAGCTGATGGCTCGCGCCCGAGGCGACGCGGAGTGGTCGCGTTCGAAACCGCTCTAGATCGTCACGACGATCTTGCCGCGGGCGTGCCCGCGCTCGAGCTCCGCGAAGGCCTCGTGGATCTCGGTCAGCCGGTAGTTCTTGTGGATCACCGGGGCGATGCGTCTCGCCTCGATCCATCCTGCGATCTCGGCGAGCTGCGCGCCGTCGGGACGCATGAACAAATAGCTGAATCGCACACCCGCCCGAGCCGCCGCACGCCGGCGCCGCGCCGTGAGCAGCCAGATCGCGGGTCGCGCCCAGCCTGGCAACCACGCCTTCGCGAAGGCGGCGTCGGGAAGTCCGGCGATGCCAACGACCACACCGCCGCGCTTCGTCGCGCAGATCGATGCGAGCTCGGAGGCCGGCCCGAGCGTGTCGAACACGGCATCGAGGTCGCGCGGGGCGGCGTCGAGCGCTTCGTGCGTGTAGTCGATCACCTCGTCGGCACCGAACGAGCGCACGAGCTCGACGTTCTTGGTGCTCGTGGTCGTCACCACGTGGAGGCCGAGGATCTTCGCGATCTGGATCGCGAGGCTGCCGACCCCGCCCGCGCCTGCGTGGATCAGTACCCGTTGCCCGGGCGTCGCCGCGGCGGACTCGCGCAGCGCCTGCAGTGCGGTGAGCGCCGCGAGCGGAACCGACGCCGCCTCCTCGAACGAGGTAGTGGTCGGCTTCAGCGCGACCACAGCCTCGTCGGCGGCGACCTGCTCGGCGAGCCCGCCCATGCGAAGCTTCTCGAGCCGCACGAACACCTCGTCGCCGGTCTTGAACCGGGTGACCTCGGCGCCGACGCGCTCGACCACGCCGGCGACATCGCAGCCGAGCGCGACCGGGGGCTTCAGCGGCAGCGGCAGCTTCGCTTTTCCCGCGCGGATCTTGAAGTCGAGGGGGTTCAGGCTCGCCGCGCGCACCGCGATCAGCACGTCACGCGGGCCGACCTCGGGCTCGGGTCGTTCGACGACCTCGATGACCTCGGGGCCCCCGTACCGCGTGGCGACCACCGCCTTCATCGTGCGCGCGCTCAGCCGATCTCTTCGGCGTACGTCATCACGAGGTACATCACGGCCTCGGTGCGACCGACGTTGCGATACGCGTGCGGCGTGTCTGCCTCGAACAGGATCGAGTCCCCGGTCTCCAGCTTGTGAGTGTCGCCGGTGACATCGATCTCGATGGTGCCGGCGGTGACCACGAGGTTCTCGCTGGTGCCTGGTGGATGCGCATCGGCATCCTCGACGCTGCCGGCCGACAGCCGCAGCTCGTAGAATTCGACGCGTCGCGGCTCGTCGAACGGGAACAGGGCGCGCGAGCTGAAGCTACGATCCTTGCTGGTGAGGATCTTCGATTCCGTGGAGCGCAGCACCAGCGCACCGGACTGCGTGCGTGCGCTGATCAGCGCCGAGAACGTGACCTCCAGTGCGCGAGCGATCTTCCACAGCACGTTGATCGTCGGCGCGCTCTGCCCGAGCTCGATCTGGCCGAGCATCGCTCGTGACACGCCGGAGATCTGGGCGAGTCGCTCGAGCGACAGGCCGCGCCGGGTCCGCAGCCGGCGCAGGTTGCCACCGACCACGGGCGCGAGGTCGGTCTGGGAGGCTTCGGCGGGACCGGCCGCTGTGGTCGGCATCGGGGTGATCGGCGGCTCGGAAGTCGCCGGCTTGCTTGCGTTCTTCTTCTTCACCTGATCCAGACCCTCGTATATCACGGCGGAAGGTCTGCTATAGCGGAACGGCTCAGCTTCCGTGAGCCACCGAACCGGGGCTGCCGTACGCGGATTCGCCGTGGAGCGCACCGTCGAGTCCGTCGTGCTCGATCTCCGGATCGACGCGGAGCCCGACGAGCGCGTCGATGCCTTTCAGCAGCACGAAGGTGACCACCGCGGACCACGCACCTGCCGCGCCGATCGCCGTGGCCTGCTTGCCGAGCAGCGACAGCCCGCCGCCGACGTCGTTGTTGTAGATGCCGCGCGCGAACACGCCGGTCAGCAGTGCCCCGGTCGCACCGCCCACGCCGTGGACCCCGAACGCATCGAGCGCATCGTCGTAGCCGAGCCGTGACTTCATCAGCACCGCGCCGTAGCAGATGCCACCGGCGAGCACGCCGATCACGAGTGCCGCCATCGGAGACACGTAGCCGGCAGCGGACGTGATCGCGACGAGGCCCGCGACGAGGCCCGACGCGAGGCCGAGCATGGTGACCTTCCGGATCCGCGAGCCTTCGAACAGGCACCACGACAGCGCGCCGGCCGCCGCGGCGAGGTGCGTGTTGACGAGTGCGAGCGCTGCGCGTCCATCCGAGAGCGAGGCGGAACCGGCGTTGAAGCCGAACCAGCCGAACCACAGGATGCCGGCACCCACCACGGTCATCGTCAGATCATGGGGCGGGTGCCGCGTGTGAGGGTAGCCCTTGCGCCTGCCGAGGACGAGCGCGATCACCAGCGCGGAGACGCCGGAGGACAGGTGGACGACCGTGCCGCCGGCGAAGTCGATTGCCCCCATCTGCATCAGCCAGCCGCCCGGGGCCCACGACCAGTGCGCGATCGGATCGTAGACCAGTGTGGCCCATGCGACGGTGAACAGCGCGTACGCCGAGAACTTCATGCGCTCCGCATACGCGCCGGAGATCAGCGCGGGCGCGATCACCGCGAACATGCACTGATAGATCATGAACGCGAGGTGCGGCACGCTCGCCGACGCGGCCGCGTTCGCCGCACCGGCGGCCTCGGTGCCCACGCCGTCGAGCCCGAAGAAGTCGAGGCCGCCGATCACGCCGTGCCAGCTCGATCCGAAGCACAGCGTGTAGCCGATCAGCGCGAACTGCACGGTGACGAGGCCGAGCGAGAAGAAGCTGTGCATGAACGTCGAGAGCACGTTCTTGCCCTGCACCATGCCGCCGTAGAACAGCGCCAGGGCCGGCGTCATGAGCATCACGAGAGCTGCCGAGATCAGCAGCCACGCGGTGTCGCCTGTGTTCATGCTCCGATGGTGATCGGGAGCGTGTTTCCGGCGCGTAACTGACGCGCAAAATCGACGTCAGAGACGCAGCCGCAGCCCCCCGAGGATCTGGAGGTCGACGCTCGTGAAGTCCCAGTTCGCGTTGTCGGCGGTGCTCGGGGTGTTGTCGTCGGTGTGGTAGCCGATCGGAATCGCGAGCTCGACACCGACCTGGGTCCCGCCGCTGCCCACGCTGAACCACCCCCCGGCGCCCAGCTCGAGGGCCAGGCCGAGGTTGGAGTCCGAACCCTGGAAGCGAACGCCCAGGATCGTACCCTCGGTGGACTCGTGGAGCAGATCGATGCCGGCGCCGAGCCGGCCGGTCAGCTCGAGGGTCGGCGACACGGCGTGATGGAGCACCACGTGGCCGAGGAACCGGAACCGGTTAAACGAGACGTACTGGAGGTTCGACGCGAGCGGATCCCACTCGAAGCTGAACATCCCGGCGAGCTTTCCACCGGCTCCGATCCGCGCCGCGAGCCCGACGCTCGGATCCACGGAGTCGGTGTAGGTGCTGTCGCTGAGCGGCACGATCAGCCCGCCGCCGAGCTCGATGAACGGGCTCGCCTGCGCGGAGCTCGCCGCCGTGACAACCAGCGCGATCGCGAGGGCGCGCATCACTTGGTCCCGAACAGGCGATCGCCTGCGTCACCGAGGCCCGGAACGATGTAGCTCTTCTCGTTCAGCCGCTCGTCGATCGCTGCGGTGTAGACCGAGACATCGGGGTGCTCGGCGTGAAACGTCTGGATCCCCTCGGGGCACGCGAGCAAGCACACGAACTTGATCGAGCGAGGCTGGCTCTGCTTGAGCCGCGCCACGGCGGCGACCGCGGAGTTACCCGTCGCGAGCATCGGATCGACGATGATCACATCGCGATTCGGCATGTCATCGGGGACCTTGTAGTAGTACTCGACGGGTTCGAGCGTCTTGGGATCGCGATACAGGCCGATGTGCCCGATCCGCGCGGAGGGAAGGATATCGAGCATGCCCTCGAGGATGCCACCACCGGCGCGGAGGATCGCGATGATCGCCGTCTTCTTGCCGTCGAGCATCGGCGCCATCATGGGAGCGATGGGTGTCTCGATCTGAACGAGCGTCGTCTTCAGATCGCGCCACACTTCGTACGCGAGCAGCATGCTGATCTCGCGCAGCAAGCTTCGAAACTTGCTGGTGCTGGTCTCCTTGGACCGCATCAGCGTCAGCTTGTGCTGGACCAGCGGATGCTCGATGACGTGGACCGTGCCTGCCATGGGCGCGGAAGGTACCGCAGCCCGGCGGTTCGTTCAGCGCTGCGCGACGTGGGTGTTCGCTGCGGCGACGGCGGTCCCGATCGACGAGATCGAGACGACCGCGGCGAGGGCGACGAGTGCGGCGAACACGACGTCACGGGCAAAGCTCTTCTTCTGGCGGGTGGCGATGGTAGCGAGGTGGTTGGACATGGTCGGCTCCTTCTGCTTCTTCGATGCAGCGAGAACACGCTGCGTTGGAGTCGTTGTTCAACTCGCGAGCCAATTTGAAGCCAAGTGATCTCTATGGGTTGCGAGCCTCGATCGAGGCCTGGGACCTGTCGCATCGATCGTCGCACCACTGACGCTGTCGCACCCCGCTCGGCGATTTTAGTTGAACACCCAGCCGTCGCTGTTCTGGCCGTGGCACGCCAGGAACGCTTCTTGGACCGGGTCGGCCTTGTTGAACGTGCCGGACTTGCTGTTGCCATCGAAGTCGAGCGCGACCTCTGCGCCGGTCGGATCGATGATCGCGCGACCCGTGCCGTCGTCGATCATGAACGGAACGCCGCGGGTCTCCGATGCGATGGTGCGCCAGTACGACGAGCGGCCCGTCGAGCGTTGCTCCTCGACGATCGCGAGGTAGTAGACGCACCGCCGACCCGTGAGTGGTCCCGCGAGCTGCTCTCCGATCGCCACCGCCCGGCCGGTCACGCGCCCATGCGTATCCTCGGGCAGCTCGTTCAGCGACCACGGCTTCGCGGCCTTGAGCTGCCGCTTCAGCCGCTGCGTGGCGCCGAAGTACCAGC
The DNA here is from genome assembly GCA_043753855.1 of Myxococcales bacterium. Lineage (GTDB taxonomy): Bacteria > Myxococcota_A > Polyangia > Haliangiales > Haliangiaceae > JABFXX01. The sequence continues at coordinate 36,990 of JAYUVX010000142.1, forward strand.
TCAGCACGCCGATCGCGCAGATCACGAGGAGGATGACGATCCACGCCCCGGCGGGGAGGATGCTGTGCCGGCGATCTGCGAGGACCGCCTCGAGATGTTCCCCGCTGATCATCTGGTCCAGGTTATCGCGGATTCGCGGCGGATCACCTGGGATCGCGAGCTGGAACGCGCGCCGCCACGCTTCCGTGGAAACGATCGCGCCGCCGCCCGGTGCTAGGCTGCCCGCGTGAGCCTCGCAGAACGCCGCTGGTTGCGGCTGTTCACCTTGTGCGTGCTGTACGTCGCGCAGGGGATCCCGTGGGGCTTCACCGCGATCACGATCCCGACCTACCTGGCGGACCGCGGGCTCGATACCCAGGCGGTCGGTGCGGCGCTCGCGATGACGACGTTGCCGTACACGTTCAAGTGGGTGTGGGGCCCGATCATCGACGCGTTCACGCTGCCGCGGTTCGGGCGGCGGCGGCCGTGGATCGTGTTCGCGCAGCTGATGATGGCGCTGACCATCCTGTCGATGATCTTGATCCCCGACCTCACCGTCGATCTCAAGATGCTCGCGTGGACGATCCTGATCCACACCGTGTTCAACGCGCTGCAGGACGTTGCCGTCGATGCGCTCGCGGTCGATCTGCTCGACGAGAACGAGCGCGGACGTGCGAATGGCCTGATGTACGCCTCGAAGTACGGCGGCGGGTTGATCGGTGCGGGCGGCATGTCGTGGGTCATCTGGAACGTCAGCTTCGAGGCCGCGCTGATCATGCAGGCCGTGATCCTGCTCGCGATCATGCTGGTCCCGCTGCTCGTGCGCGAGACCACGCGTCCGCCGGAGGCGCGTCCCAAGCTCGGAGCCGTGGTGCGCGGCCTGGTCGAGGTCTACGCGGTCCGATCGGCGCTGCTGATGGTGGTGCTGATGCTGCTCGCGACGTTCGCCACCGGCATCCTCACCACCAACAGCTTCGTGCTGTTCCGTCAGGTGCTGCAGTGGAGCCCGCAGAAGTACTCGCGGCTGACCGGCGTCCTGGTGCCGATGTTCGGCCTCGGTGGATCCGTGCTCGGCGGGATCCTCTCCGACTACGTGGGACGGCGGCGGCTCGCTGCGACCGCCGCGATCGCGATGGCCGCGGGCTGGCTGGTGTTCGGGCTGTTGCGCGCGCAGTGGACCAACGATGCGTTCGTCTACCCGCTCGCGCTGTTCGAGGCGACCACGCTGTCGGTGCTCACCGTCACGCTGTTCGCGCTGTGCATGGATGTGTCGTGGTCGAAGGTCGGCGCGTCGCAGTTCACGGCGTATATGGCGTTCGGAAACTTCTCGGCGACCGTCGGCTATCGGTTCGCAGCGACGGCGAACGAGTACCTCGACTACGCATCGATCTATGTCGCCGCGGCGGTATTCCAGGTGATCGTGATGGCGCTGCTGCTGTTCATCGATCCGTCGCAGACCGCGCGCGAGCTACCGCGGCCAGAGGGAGCTCCGGTGCCCCGCCGCGGGATCGTGGCGGTCAGCTTGCTCGGGCTGACCTTGTTCGCCCTCACCGTGTACGTCGTGAGCTCGCTGTTCTGAATCAGTCGGTGGGGTAGCGAACGGAGTCCTGCACCACGCTCGGCGCGGGCAGCTGCGCGTCGCGGAACGCGCGCCCCATCGCATCGAGGCTGCCGTAGCCCACGGCCTTCGCCACATCGCTCGGCGTTCCGCCCGGTGCCGACAGCAGCAGCACCGCGGCGCGCAGCCGCAGCACGCGCATCGCATCGCGGAACCCGGCACCGAACAGGCCGAACGTGCGCGTCAGATCGCCGAGGTCACGGCCGAGCTGGCGCAGCGAGAGCTTGGCGACGATCGCGATCTGCTTCAGCGAGGCCGACGTGGCGAGGTCCTCGTACAGCGGCCGCAGCACCTGCCACAGCCGCACGAACCGCTCCGGCTCCGCGGCGACCACACTCGAGGTCAGATCGCACGACAGCACGCCCGCCTCGCCGAGCCGCGCGATCAGCTGATGGAGCGCCTGCTCGGTCCTCGCGGCCGGCAGTGCGGCGTACGCATCCCACACGCCGGGAGGCAGCTCGAGCGGACCATGACACAGCCCCACGGGACGGCGGAGATCTGCGGCCGGTACGCGGAGCTCGACGATCGTGCACGGCGCTCCCCACGACCGGAACGTGGTCGACCCGGGCAGCACGCGATCGAACTCGGTCTCCGCCAGCACCCACGCATGCGGGCCGGTGACCGTCGAGCCGTTCACCGAGAACGAACCGCCGAGGCTCGCGTAGAGGTGAACGAACGCGCTCGGCTTCTTCGCGGGCGGCGCGAACGCCGAATCGTAGAGCAGCCGGTCGCGGACCACGAGGTGCGCGCGAAACCGGCGCTCGAGGAAGATCGTGGTCTGGAACGTGCTCTGACCGAACGGCCGCGTACTGGTCGCACTGAGCACTACTTGCACTCCAGCACGGCGGCGCAGGCCTGCTGCTTGTGCACGCAGTCGATGTGTCGCATCACCTTGGCGCCGTTATCCGCGGCGTCGTTCTCGAGCGCAGCGCACGCGGCCACGCACTCTTTCTCGTCGAACGGCATCTTGCTGCCGGTGACATCGACGCACTCCGCCTCGCGCTTGCAGACCTCCTTGCACACGGCGCTGCGTGGCTCGGTACAACCGAGAGCGAGCAGGGCGGTGACGGTCACGAGGCAGCGCACCGCGCGATTAAACCAGCTTCCGTTACTCGATGTCTTCCGCGGTCCGCAGGATCTCCTGGATGAAGTCCATGCGGAGCTTGATGAGGCTTCCGTGCCCGCCAAACCCGATCAGCGCGACCCCGGTCTCGCCGTAGGTTGGCGCTGATCCGATGATGTCGTCGTCATTGGTGATCGAGAGCACGCAGGTGTTTCCGGCCTCGCGCGCCTTGGCGCAGTCATCGGTGGCCATGGTCCCAACGTCGGCGGCCCGGGCCGGCTGAGCGAGGGCCGGGACCGGAACTGCCAGCAGCAGGGAGGCGATCAGGATGCGCATGCAGACCGGACACGAACGCCGCGCAGCGGTTGCAGCGCGAGCTCAATCCTCCCGGCGTTCCGCGAGCTTGCGGCGCTCGGTGCGCCAGTGTGCGAAGTGTCGTTCGATCACCTCGCGCTGGCCGCGCGCGTGGACGAGCTGACCGCGCGCGAGATCGACGGCGCCGAGCTGACCGCGATGGGCGGCATCCGCGCGCAGCTGTGCATCGATCGCGAGTGCGAGCTCCCTGCGACGGCGCGCGATGAACTGCTCTCCCCGCGCGAGGACCGCCGCGGACGTCTGTGCGATCTGCGCCGACCTCGCGGACTCGTAGGCAGCGCGCGCTCGATCGACACGCTCGGTAGCCGTGGCCAGCACGCTCGCGGTGCTCCGAGCGTCGCCGACCGCCGCCGCGAGCTCACCCTGGCGGATCCGCTCGTCACGCGTCCGCAGGTTGCGGACGGGCGCTAGCCGGTAGCCGTCGGCTTCGCTCACGGTCCTGCGATGTTACACTGCCCGTCCCATGGTCGACGCCGGGGGCGCACCGCTCGATCGATACGTCGTCCTGGAGCATCTCTCCGAGGGCGGGATGGGTGCGATCTACGTCGGCAAGAAGCTCGGCGCGGGCGGGTTCGAGATGGAGGTGGTGCTGAAGCAGCTGCTCCCCGAGTTCACCCAGCAGGAGGAGTTCATCGACCTGTTCCTCCGCGAGGCCAAGCTCTCGGCCACGCTCGACCACGCGAACATCGTCCACACCATCGACCTCGTCACCGCCGGCGGCGAGTACTTCATCGTGATGGAGTACCTGCCGGGCGGCGATCTGCGCACGCTGCTGAAGCGTGCCAAGCGCCGCGGCAAGCGGTTCTCTCCGGCCGCCGCCATCCGGATCTGCCGCGAGACGCTCAGCGCGCTCGCCTACGCGCACGTCAAGCGCGACTTTGATGGCCAGCCGCTGCGGCTGATCCATCGCGACGTGTCGCCGTCGAACATCCTGGTCTCGTACACCGGCGAGGTGAAGCTCACGGACTTCGGCATCGCGAAGGCAGCCACGCACAATTCGCTGTTCTACAAGGTGAAGGGGAAGATCGGCTACATGTCGCCCGAGCAGGCGAAGAGCGAGCCGCTCGATCATCGAAGCGATCTGTACTCGCTCGCGGTGTGCATGTTCGAGGTACTGACCGGTGAGCGGCTGTTCGTCCACGCGGGCCTGACCACCTCCGCCGACGAGATCTACTCGCAGCCGATCCCGAGCGTGACCAAGAAGGTCCCCGGATTACCCGCGGATCTCGATGCGATCATGAAGAAGGCGCTGTCGATCAGTCCCGATGATCGGTTCCAGACCGCCGGAGAGCTCAACGAGGCGCTCACTCGCTGCGCCCATCGCAACGGGCTGTTGATCGCCGCGCCGGAGCTCGCGCGCGAGCTGCTCGATACCTGCGGTCCCACCGATGGCTGGCGCAGCGATGACGAGGACGACGATTTCGGATCCGCGGACAAGCGCGCTGGCACCGAGGTCTACGACGCGGCCGACGATGAGGACGAGGAGCTCGAGGACGAGGATCTCGGGATCGGGCCGGTCTCGATCCACTCGATCGCGATGTCGCGCACCAAGAGCTCCGATCGTCCATCGCGGCCCAAGACCGAGGTCGGCAAGTTCGCCGGCGTCGAGCTGACCTCGATCATCAACATGATCGATCTCGATAGCTCGGATGGCGCCAAGCCGCTCGTGGATCTCGATTCCGGCCCACCGCTCGACTCCGGCCCACGGCTGCCCCAGTCGGCCCGCTCGTCGTTGCCCACACCACCATCCACCGCGCCGCGCTCGCGGGCTCCGCAGCCCTCGCAGCAACCGCCGCTGGGTATGCGGGCGCCGACGGCACCGAGCGGAGCGGCCCGGCAGGCCACGCGCGGCCATCGTGCGCGCTCGAAGATGCCCCTCCTGATCATCCTCCTCGTGCTCCTCGCGGCCGGGATCGCGGCTGCCGTGGTCGCAATGTCGGGTCCTGATGTCGGTGTGAAGCAGGAGCCGACCAAGCCAGCACCTGGTCCAGAGAACTAAGCCCGGCGCGTATTTACAGGCGGTTGAGCCGGGGCTACGATGGCGTGGCCGGGAGAAGATGTCGAAGGATCGCTCCAACGTCACGGCGTTGCTGGACGACGCCCCGTCTTACTCGCGGCAGAACCAGGGTGGCATTTTTATTGTCATCAAGGGGCCGGACCGCGGCGAGGCTGTGCGCCTGACCAGCACCCGGGAACCGGTCTCGTTCGGGTCGGGTCCGCAGTGCAGCCTGGTCCTCACCGACAAGACGGTCTCGCGCAAGCACGTCGAGGCGCAGCTGATCGGCGACGAGGTCATGATGATCGACTGCGGGTCGACCAACGGGACCTTCATTCAGGGTTCGCGGTTCGAGCGGATCTCGATCGGCTTCGGAGCGGAGATCAAGCTCGGTCGCACGATCCTCAAGTTCCTTCCAGACGAGGAGATCGTCGACCCCGAACCCAGCGCGCTCGCCGCGTTCGGCACGATCGTCGGTGGCGACACCAAGATGCGCCAGATGTTCACGCTGCTCGAGGAGGTCGGAGCGACCACCGCGACGGTGCTGATCGAAGGCGAGACCGGGACCGGCAAGGAGCTGATCGCCGAGGAGCTCCATAACCACTCGCCGCGTCGCGATGGCCCGTTCGTGGTGTTCGATTGCGGCTCGGTCCCGCGCGAGCTGATCGAATCGATGCTGTTCGGCCACGTGAAGGGCAGCTTCACCGGGGCGATCACCGACCGGCGCGGCGCGTTCGCCGAGGCCCACGGCGGCACGATCTTCCTCGACGAGATCGGCGAGATGGCGATCGACCTCCAGCCCTCGCTGCTCCGCGTTCTCGACAAACGCGCGGTTCGCAAGGTCGGTTCGAACACCTACGAAAAGATCGATGTTCGCGTGGTTGCCGCGACCAACCGCGATCTTCGTGCCGAGGTCGCCAAGAAGGCGTTCCGCGAGGATCTGTACTACCGGCTCGCGGTCATTCGCGTGGGCGTTCCGCCGCTGCGCGAGCGCGGCACGGACATCCCGCTGCTGATCCAGCACTTCGTCAACAATTTTGGGCCGGGCCTGACGGTCACTTCCGAGGACATGGCGCGCCTGGTTCGCCACAGCTGGCCGGGCAACGTTCGCGAGCTGCGCAACGTGATGGAGCGCGCGTGCCTGCTCGCGCGCGGCAACACGATCAACCTCGAGGACGCGCTGGTCAGCGAGGCCGCACCGAGCCTGGGCATCCGGACCGACCTCCCGTTCAAGGAGGCCAAGGGCCAGCTCGTCGAGATGTTCGAGCGCGAGTACATCGAAGATCTGATGCGGCGCCACAAGATGAATCTATCGGCGGCCGCGCGCGAGGCTCAGATCGATCGCAAGCACCTGCGCGAGCTGATCCGCAAGTACGGCCTCGATCCGCGCCACAAGCTGGACGGCGACGAAGAAGTCAGCACGGAAGACTAGCTGCGCTTCCGCGCTCCGAACCACCAGGCAGCGGCGTGAGCGTCGAGCTCGGACGCGACCGCGTGGGCCTTCGCCAGGAAGCCGACGGCGTACTTGTCCACATCCAGCGTCTGGAGATGGAACATGCACGGTCGACCGGCATGATCGGCAGGCGGTTGCGGAGCCCGCTCCGCGAGCGGGCGCGCTTGCGCTTGGGTTCTATTCGATCTTCACGCGCTGGGAGAGTCGCGTGTCCTTCACGACGACATCCCATTTCTTCTTCGCTTCGGTCACCGCGTCATAGACCTCGACCGTGTGAGGTCCGACATCGGTCTCGATGCGCTCGGTCGGGCACATCATGCCGGTCGGCTTGCCGTCGATGTAGACGTAGTAGCGATCCTTGTCCTTGCACTTGAGGACCTTGATTCCCGCGGGGCCCGCCGGAGGCGTGACCTCCTTCAGCGGAATCGCGAACGTGCCGTGCCCGTCGACCTGCGCGATGTAGAGATCGTGCCCCGCGAGCAGCAGCGCGATGGTGTGGCGATCCGGTGAGCCCGGCAGCTTGAGCGGAGTCACCCCGGTATCGGCGCCATCCAGGTAGACCCGCGCGCCGGCGGGCGTGGAGGTGATCGCGAGATCGGTGGAGGTTCCCGGGGACACCGCGACGCCGGCATCGACAGAAGGCGCGGCGCCCTTGGCATCCGCAACCGCGGCATCGACGGGTGTGGTGGCGACCTGTGCGGCATCCGGGGTCTTCGCTGCGCCCGCATCGCCGCGAGTGCTCGCGACCTGGGGGGCATCGAGCGCGGGCGCGGTCTGCGCTGCGTCAGCCGTTGCGACCTGCGCGGCATCCGCTGGCGTGGCGACGAGATGTGTCGAGCCCGGGCCCGCGGGCGTGGTGGCTCCGCCGCGCGACTTCGTGAGCTGCCACGCCGCGAGCGAGACGCCACCGCCGATCAGCAGCACCGCGCCAAGGATCAGCGGGCTTCGCGAGCGGTTCGCGGCAGCCACCGGTGTCGCGAGCGACGGCATCGTCGAATCGCCCTCGACGGCCAGGCCGGGCCGCGCGCGAATGACCTGCGGCCCGGGATCATCGGGGTGAGTCACGACCGCAGGCACCGCCGGCGCGGGCGGTGCGATCGGCGGAGCCGGGGGATCGGGCGGTGCGATCGGCGGAGCCGGTGGATCGTCGGTGCTCTCCTCGGCCTGGGCGTTCTCGATCTTGATCTCGGGAAAATCCGAGGTCTCGCGCCACACCTCCGCAAGCGGCGTGCCGCTGGCTGCCGCGAGGCTCGCCTGCGCGGCGGCGTTCTGCAGCTCCGCGCCCTGGAGCGGCGACATCCTGCTGGTCAGCGCATCACTGGGTCGCGTGCGCGCGCGCGGCGCGTTCGGCGTCGCCAGCGGGCTACTGGTCTCGTTGTCGAGCTCGAGTGCCGAGCTCGACAGCTCCTCCTCGAGCAGCAACTGCTGCAGATGGTCGGGATAGGGGCCGCGCTCGCGCGTGGGCTCCGAGGTCTCCGCGCGCATCGGGATCACCGGCGGTGGCGACGGCGGGCGCGGTGGGATCTGCGGCACCTGCGGGCGGATCGGCGGGATCTTCGACTGGATCCCGAGCAGCGTCGGAGACGCATCCCGCGGCGGCGGAGGCGGGGGCGCGCCGAGCGAGATGATGCCTGGAGGTACCGGGATCGGCGGTGGCGCGAGCCCGGTCATCGTGGTGTTCGGCCGCGGCATGTCGGGCACCGTCACCGCCGGGCCGACGAGCGGGGACGGACCGGGTACATGAACGTCGGGCCGCACGAACTCGCTGGTCGCGGCATCGACGTGCCCCTGCGAATCGCGGCCGAGCGTGGGAACGTCCGGAGCCGGCTGGCGCGCGATCGACGCGTTGTTGCCCAGGTTCATCGCGACCATGCCCGACATCTCGCCCTCGTGGAGCGCGAGCAGCCGATCCATCGTCGTCTTCACCTGCGTGCCGATGTCCTTGCGCGTGCCCGGTACCGGAGCAACGCGCAGCGCCGCATCGAGCGCGTCGGCGAGCGCGCGGGCATCGGGGAAGCGCTCGAACGGCGAGCGCGCGAGGCAGCGATGCAGCACACGCACGATCGGACGCGGCAACGCCGGCTCCGACGGTGGACCGGCCATGATCGACTGCGCGACCTGCTGCGGAGTCTCGCCACGGAACGTCCGCTGACTGGTGACCAGCTCGTACGCGATCACGCCGAGCGCGAACACGTCGGTGGCGGCCGACGTGGCCTCGTTCGCGACCTGCTCGGGAGCGAGGTACTGGATCCGGTACTGCAGTCGCGCGACATCGACGGGGCGCTGCGGGAGGCCGGCGGCGAGGATCCCGAAGTCGGTGATCTTCACATCGCCATCGGCATTGATCAGCACGTTGGTCGGAGCCAGCCCGAGGTGCGTCAGGCCGCGGCCATGCGCATAGCCAACCGCACGCGCGGCCTGCGAGATCAACGCGAGCGCGCCGCCCGCTGCGAGCGCCATCCCGGCGAGCCGGGCCTCGGCGACGAGGCGCCCGGCATCGAGACCGGCGACGTGCTCGACGGCCGTGAACGTCTGACCTTGCGCGACGCCGAACTCGCTCATCCGCGCGATCCGCGGATGCTCGAGGCTGCCGTACGCGCGCGCGGCCGCCGACAGCGCCTGCGCGAGTGCGTTGGTGATCGTCAGCTCGGGGTGGAATCGCTTCACCGCGAACTGCCGCTCGAAGCCGGCGACGCCGAACACCTTCGCGCGCGAGACCACGCCGCACGGACCCGAGCCGATCGGCTCGAGGAGCTGATAGCGCCCCACGCGCTCACTCCCAGCTGTGGAGGAGTCCTTCACCGGATCGACAATGTATACGAAGTCACGACGATGACGCGATGCGTTGACGCGCTCGATCGTTTGCGACGTCAAACTTGCCCTCGAAGCCGAACGCTGGCACCAAACTCAGAGCATGGCAAAGGGTAAGCCGACTCCGGAGACGTCGAAGATCCAGCGCGCCAAGCCACTCGCGTATTCGCGCCGGCAGAAGGGAGCTGGCGACAACAGCGCCGAAGACGATAAGCAGCCGGAGGCGCCCGTCGCCGCCGAGGATGCTGCCAAGGTCGCGGCGATCGAGCCCCCGGCCCCCAAGGCGGAGCCCTGGCCGGAGGCCACGCCCCAGCCGATGCGCCCCGTCGACGCGCCCGCTCGCTCACGCAGCGCGACGATCTCGATGCCTCCCGAGGCCCCCGTGGGAGCGCCGCCGTCGGTGCCCGGGAGCGTCGAGGAGCCGACCCAAATGCCGGGTCCGCGCGAGGTGCCGGGTGGCAACGTCACCGATCCGGCGACACCCCCGGGCCTGGTTCCCGCCGGCGACTCGCGCTCGCTGCGCATGGGCAACGAGTTCGCGCTGGTCTACCGTCAGGGAGCCGCGATGATCACTCGGTTCGGGACGGTCGGCCAGCGCGGCCAGTGGCGGGTGGTCGAGTACCCCACACCTGCCTCGGCCTCGAGCTCCTACGCGAAGGAAGTCAGCAGGTACATCGGAGACGGGTTCTCGGACTATCGTGGTTAGCGTGAGCGAACCGAAAAAGCC